>NZ_JBEXNW010000045.1:0-68931 GCF_040611295.1 Streptomyces sp. NPDC002935 | reverse complement strand
TCGGTGCTTTCCAGGTTCCCGCTTCCGCGTTTCCCTTTCCGGCGAGTCCGACTCTATCAGATCCTTTCGGGCCTGACTCCCAGTCAGCGGGGCTTGTCTTCCTGGCTGTTCGGCCGTTCCGACGTCTCAAACTTTAGCGGATCCTCCCGGCAGTTCCTAATCGGGCTGCCGTGTCCAAATCGAATTGAATTCGGGCATGCCGAATTAGACCCGGTTGGGAGATCGTGCTGGTGGTTTGAGTGCCGCATCAGCGGCGGAGGTGTCACCGCAGAACCGTTCCGGCCCCGTGGCAACTCGAAGAACCTTACGGATCCGCCAGGGCAGTGTCAACCTCCCCTGTCAAGATCTTTAATCGAGGTCGCTGAGCCGACCGCCCGCGTCCGGCTGGGCGTCCTCCACCCGTCGCAGAAGACGGGTCAGGACCTCGCCCAGGACACCCCTGTCCTCGGCGGAAAGGTCCTGGAGCAGGTCCTCCTCGAAGACCGTGGCGAGGCGCATCGCCTCAAGCCACTTCTCGCGCCCCTCGTCCGTCAGCTCGACGATGACGCGCACGCGGTTCGACTCGTCGCGCTCCCGGGTGACCAGGCCCTCCGCGACCATGCGGTCGATGCGGTGGGTCATGGCGGCCGGGGTGAGGCCGAGGCGCTTGGCGAGTTCGCTCGGGCCGAGGCGGTACGGGGCGCCGGCGAGGACAAGCGCCTTCAGGACCTCCCATTCGGCGTTGCTGATGCCGAGCGCGGCGGTCTGGCGGCCGTAGGCGACGTTCATCCGCCGGTTGAGGCGGGACAGCGCCGAGACGATCTTCTCGACCTGCGGGTCGAGGTCCTGGAACTCGCGCTGATAGGCGGCGATCTGTTCTTCGAGTGTCGGCTCACTGACGCCGGGGGTATCGCCCATGGCCCGAGTATCGCATGACACCGCTTGGCGTTGAAGTCCTTCGAGGTGTACAGTTCAACATCTAACTTTAGCTTCGAAGTCTTCAGGCCTGCATCCATGCACAGCGAACGTGTTGCGAACACGCTGCCGGGCACGGGCGGGCCGCCACGGCTTCACGACCAAGGCAGGTGAAAGTGACCAGGGCGATGGGCGCAGCGATGCGCCGGATCCACGTGGGCAACGCACTCAGCGCGTTCGGGCTCGGCTTTACCGTCCCCTTCCTCTACGTCTATGTGGCGCAGGTGCGGGGACTCGGCTCCATGACGGCGAGCATCGTGCTCGCCGTCTTCGCCGTGGCCGCTCTCGTCGTGCTACCGCTCGCCGGGCGGGCGATCGTCCGGCGCGGCCCGCTGCCGGTCCTGCTTGCCGCCCTGGTCACCGCCGCACTCGGAGCGCTGAGCCTCGGGCTGGCGAACAGCGCGACCACCGTGGTGCTGTCCGCGGCGGCGCTCGGTGCCGGTCAGGCCGTGATGCAGCCGTCGCTCGCGACGATGATCGTGGACTGCTCCACGGCGGACACCCGGTCGCGCGCCTTCGCGACACAGTTCTTCCTGCAGAACCTGGGCCTCGGTGTCGGCGGTCTCATCGGCGGTCACATCGTCGACCCGAACCGGGCGAGCTCCTTCACGCTGCTGTTCGCGATCGAGGCGGCGATGTTCCTGGTGCTGGTCGTGATCATGGCGACCGTACGGATGCCGCACGCGCCCCGGATCACGGGGGACACGCCGCAGGCCAGGGGCGGGAGCTGGAAGCAGCTCCTCGGCAACCGGGCCATGGTGCAGCTGTCCGTGCTGGGATTCGTGCTGTTCTTCGCCTGCTACGGGCAGTTCGAGTCGGGGCTTTCCGCGTACGGCGTCGAGGCGGCCGGGATCTCCACGTCCGCGCTCGGCACGGCGATGGCGGCGAACACGGCGATGATCGTGGTCGCGCAGTTCGCGGTGCTGAAGTTCGTCGAGCGCCGGAAGCGGTCCCGGGTGATCGCCGCGGTCGGGCTCATCTGGGCCGTCGCCTGGCTGACGGCCGGGTACGCGGGCCTCGGTCACGGCAGCCAGACCATGGCCACGGCGGCCTTCGTCTCGACGTACGCGCTCTTCGGGCTGGGTGAGGCGATGCTGTCGCCGACGATCGCGCCGCTGGTCGCCGATCTGGCGCCGACGGGCATGGCGGGCCAGTACAACTCCGCCTTCGCCCTGGTGAAGCAGCTCGCGCTGGCGATCGGTCCTGCGGTGGGCGGCCCGATGGGTGCCTCACTGCACGGCCCGTACGTCGTGACGTTCCTGCTCTTCTCGCTCGGCATCACCGTGCTGGCCGTGCGGCTCGGGCGGCAGCTCACCCCCGTACAGAATCAGCCGTCGCTCGCGCGGAGCCGTGTGGTCGCGCACGGCGGGGCTCCTGCGGAGCCCGTGCCGGCGAGCGCCTGACGGACCGGCGGACCGGCGGACGGACAAGTACAGAACACGGACGGACGTACGACGGCCGCCATCACGTTGCGACGTGGTGGCGGCCGTTTCGTGTGGGCGGTCGCGGGTGTCAGCGGATGCCGGTCAGCAGGTTGGCGGTGAAGGGGAGGGTCGCGCTGCCGTCGGGGGCGGTGCGGTCGGCGAGGCGGCTGTGGATGGCCCGGCCCGCGCGAAGGAGGGCGTCCTCGCCCGCGGTGTCGACGATCGCCTGTCCCCAGGATGTGGACGAGAGCTGACCGGGGGCGTACGCGGCGAGGGGCGGGAAGGCGATGCCGAAGCCGACCTGGTCGACGGCGACGTCGTGGAAGCCGGCGCCGCGCAGGGCGGCGGAGAGACGTTCGGGGGTGCCGGAGAAGGCGCCCTCGTAGTCCGTGGCGATCTCCGGGCCGCCGTACTCCGCGACGGCCTCGTACTGGGCGACGAAGTACGGGATCAGTTCCCTGGCGGCCCACGCGGTGGCGGCGAAGCGGCCGCCGGGGCGGGTCACGCGGGCCGTCTCGGCGAACGCCGTGTCCAGGTCGGAGAAGAACTGGACGCCCTGCTGGCAGACGACCGCGTCGAAGGTCGCGTCCTCGTAGGGGAGCTTGTCCGCGGGGGCCACGGTGAAGTCGATGTCCGGATACATGCGGGGCGCGTGCTCCCCGGCCACCCTGATCATGCCCGCGTTGACGTCCGCCCCCGAGACCCGGCCCGCCGGGCCGACCCGGGCCGCCGCCGCGCGGGCCGCGAACCCGGTGCCGCAGGCCAGGTCGAGCACTCTGGCGCCGGGGAACAGGTCGACCGCGTCCAGGATCGCGTCCACGAAGGGCGTCATGAACGGCGCGGCGTACCGCTCGTAGCGCTCGGGAGCACTTCCTTTGAGCTGAAAGCCCGATTCGTCTGCCATGGGGAGCTCTTAGCACCGGGCGGCGCGCTCGGCCAGGGGACGCGCGGAGTGCGGCCAGGAGACACCCGGGGTCCGGGGTCCGGCCGCACGAGGCCCGGAGGCGCGGCGTCGCCCGGATTCATCCGCGGAGTCAGCTCCCCGGGCGCGGGAGCGCGAACTCGCACCAGACCGCCTTGCCTCCGCCCGGTGTGCGGCGGGAGCCCCAGCTGGAGGCGATCGTGGCCACGATCGCGATGCCGCGGCCCGTCTCGTCGGCGGGCTCGGCGCGGCGGCGGCGCGGCAGGTGGTCGTCGCCGTCGGTGACCTCGATGATCAGGCGGCGGTCGGTACGGCGCAGCCGCAGCCGCATCGGCGGGGTGCCGTGCTGGAGGGAGTTGGCGACGAGCTCGCTTGCGGCCAGGACGCCGAGGTCGTGCAGATCGGCCGGGAACCGCCAGCTGGCCAGCACTCCGGAGGCGAAGGCACGCGCGCGGGGGGCCGCTTCCACTCCGCCGAGCAGTTCCAGGGCGGCGTTGCGGAAGAGCTCGCCGTCGGGGCCCGTACGGGAGGGGTGCTGGAGGACCAGGACGGCGACGTCGTCGTCGTGGTCGGCGGTGACGCCGGCCGCGCGGACCAGACGGTCGCAGATCACCTGAGGGGTGCCCGTGGCGCCTGCCAGGGCACGCTCCAGGGAGGCGATGCCCTCGTCGAGGTCCTCGTCGCGGCGCTCGACCAGACCGTCCGTGTAGAGGACCGCGGTGGAGCCGGGGCCAAGGGGCACCGAGCCGGAGGCGTGCAGCCAGCCGCCGGTGCCGAGCGGCGGCCCGGTCGGCTCGTCGGCACGGTGGATGGTGCCGTTCTCGTCGCGGACCAGGATGGGCAGGTGCCCGGCGGAGGCGTACACCAGCCGGCCCTCGTTCGGGTCGTGGATGGCGTACACGCACGTGGCGATCTGGTTGGCGTCGATCTCGGTGGCGAGGCCGTCGAGGAGCTGCAGGATCTCGTGCGGCGGCAGGTCGAGCCGGGCGTACGCGCGGACGGCGGTGCGCAGCTGGCCCATGACGGCCGCCGCGCGGACCCCGCGGCCCATGACGTCGCCGATGACGAGGGCGGTGCGGCCGCCGCCGAGGGTGATGACGTCGTACCAGTCGCCGCCGACCGCCGCCTCCGTGCCGCCGGGCAGGTAGGTGGCGGCGATACGAAGGTCGTCGGGCTCCTCCAACTCCTGTGGGAGCAGGGAACGCTGGAGGGTGACGGCGGTCTCGCGCTGGCGGCGCTCGCTGGCGCGCAGCCGCTCGGCGGCCTCGGCGTGGTCGGTGACGTCGGTGGCGAAGACGAGTACGCCGCGGCCGTGGTCCTCCGGGGAGGTGTCGACGGGGGTGCAGGTGAACGTGTAGGAGCGGCCGGTGGACACCTTGCGGGACTTGACGGTGCGGGGCTTGGCGCTGCGCAGGACCTGGTCGAGGAGCGGCAGCAGGCCGAGTTCGTCCAGTTCGGGCAGTGCCTCGCGCGCGGGCTCGCCGACGGGGCGGGCGCCGAAGGCCGCCGTGTAGGCGTCGTTGACGTAGGAGACGCGGTGCTCGGGGCCGTGCACCAGGGCGACGAGCGCTGGGACGCGGTCGAGGACCGCGCGCACCGGCAGTTCGTCGACGGCGAGCCCGGGCGGGGCGTCATCGGTCAGCTGCTCGACGCGGGCAGCCGGGACGGAGCCTTCCCCGCGCCGGTCCGGGGCGGCCGTGTGCGCGGCCGTGTGCTCGGTCCGCGCTGCGGCGCGGCGCTGCGTTCCGGGGAGCCGGGCGCTCCAGCGCGTGAAGTTCACAGTGGGGAAAGCCTCGTGTTAGAAGGGCGAGCGGTTCACCCGCCCAAAGTCGTGGACCTGTCTGGCAGTCTGACCGACCGGGCCGACATCCTTCAGACGCAGTCCATGCCGGTGGAGTTCCTCGGTCCGGTCAGGACGACCCCTTCGGGTCGGTAGGAGGCTTTCCCCCGGCCGCCAGTTCGAACTCCGCACGGGGGTGTTCGAGCGAACCGAGGGACACGATCTCCCGCTTGAAGAGACCCGCCAGGGTCCATTCGGCGAGTACACGGGCCTTGCGGTTGAAGGTCGGCACCCTGCTGAGGTGGTAGACGCGGTGCATGAACCAGGCAGGATAGCCCCTCAGCTTGCGGCCGTAGACGTGCGCGACTCCCTTGTGCAGCCCGAGGGACGCGACGGAGCCGACGTACTTGTGGGAGTACGTGTCCAGGGGCTCGCCGCGCAGGGTGTGCGCGAGGTTGTCGCCGAGGACCTTCGCCTGGCGCACGGCGTGTTGGGCGTTGGGCGCGGTCTCCTTGCCGGGCTCCGCGGTCACGTCCGGTACGGCGGCGGCGTCCCCGGCGGCCCACGCGTGCGGGGCGCCGTCGACGGCGAGTTGCGGGGTGCACTTGAGGCGGCCGCGCTCGTTCAGGGGGAGGTCGGTCGCGGCGAGGACGGGGTGCGGTTTCACGCCGGCCGTCCACACGACGGTGCGCGTGGGGAAACGCGCGCCGTCACTGAGGACGGCGACCCGGTCCGCGCAGCTGTTGAGGCGGGTCTCCAGGCGTACGTCGATGTTGCGTCGGCGCAGCTGGGTGACCGTGTACCTGCCCATCTCCTCGCCGACCTCGGGCAGGATCCGGTCCGAGGCCTCGACGAGGATCCACTTCATGTCCTCGGGCTTGACGTTGTGGTAGTACCGCGCGGCGTAGCGGGCCATGTCCTCGAGCTCGCCGAGCGCCTCGACACCGGCGTAGCCGCCGCCTACGAAGACGAAGGTCAGGGCGGCGTCGCGGATCGCGGGGTCGCGGGTGGAGGAGGCGATGTCCATCTGCTCGATGACGTGGTTGCGCAGGCCGATGGCTTCCTCGACCGTCTTGAAGCCGATGGCGTACTCGGCGAGCCCGGGGATCGGCAGGGTGCGCGCGATCGAGCCGGGGGCGAGCACGAGTTCGTCGTACGTGATCTGTTCCGCGCCCGCGCCCTCCTCCTCGGTGGCGAGCGTGGTGAACGTCGCGGTGCGCTTGGCGTGGTCGATCGACTGGACCTCACCGATGATGATCCGGCACCGGCCGAGGACCCTGCGCAGCGGAACGACCACGTGGCGCGGCGAGATCAAGCCCGCGGCGGCTTCGGGAAGGAACGGCTGATACGTCATATAAGGGTCGGGTGAGACGACCGTGATCTCGACCTCGCCCGTCTTCAGTTCGGACTTCAACTGCCGCTGGAGGCGCAGAGCGGTGTACATCCCGACGTAGCCGCCGCCGACGATGAGAATGCGCGCACGTTCCTTCACCATCCCATGACGCACCTCTCTCCGGAGTTTGTCCACAGCCCCAGCAATTTGTGTGACCGGTCGCCGACAACGTGCAGGGTTGGCCGATTTGCCGGAGTCCATGAAAGAAGCGCAGGTCAGGGTGGGTGAGGGGGGTACTCGGAGGGGGCGCAACCGGGACGTAAGCGGCCCGTACTCCGATCGGGGGGCGCTCCGTGCGGAACCTGCCCCTTCTGAATTGACCCCCTCTCAACTATGTTCGTGTGTCGACGGGGTGTAGGGGGATGCGCTCGGCGAGTCCGCGCGACGGACTCGTGCACAAGCTTGTTCCACACGCTCCGGCTTTCGATGGCGGGGAGAGTCTCCGGGGGGAGACGTCATTACCGGGGGAACGCTTATGCACATTCAGGACTCTCATTGGTCTTCCGCGTCTGCCATCGCACCCGGTGGTGCGATCGGCGCGGCGACCGGCGGCAACGGCCGTGGTCCGGTGGACGGACCGCGCACGACGCCGCTGCGGGTGGACGCACAGCGCAATCTTGAACACGTACTGCGCGCGGCGCGCGAGGTCTTCGGCGAGCTGGGCTACGGCGCGCCGATGGAGGACGTCGCACGACGCGCGAGGGTCGGCGTCGGCACGGTGTACCGGCGCTTCCCGAGCAAGGACGTCCTGGTGCGCCGGATAGCCGAGGAGGAGACCTCCCGGCTGACCGACCAGGCCCGCGCCGCGCTCGGCCAGGAGGACGAGCCGTGGTCGGCGCTCTCGCGCTTCCTGCGGACGTCGGTGGCCTCGGGCGCCGGACGGCTGCTGCCGCCGCAGGTGCTGCGGGTCGGCGTCGCGGAGGACGCGGCCGGGGCGGACGAGGCACGGGTGCCGCAGCAGCGGTCCCAGCTCGCACCCGAGCTGCGGCTCGTGGAGCAGCGGCCCGCCTCCGAGGCCGAGTCGGTGCTCCCTGCGGTGGACGACGCCGGCGCGGCGGCGCTGCTCGAGGTGGTCGGCCGACTGGTGGACCGGGCGCGCGCGGCGGGCGAGCTGCGCGCCGATGTCACCGTGGCGGACGTGCTGCTGGTCATCGCGACGGCGGCGCCCTCGCTGCCGGACGCGGCCCAGCAGGCGGCGGCCTCGGCCCGGCTCCTCGACATCCTGCTGGAGGGCCTGCGCTCGCGTCCGGCGTAAACCGGACGGGAGGCCACCACGGCACGGAGGTGTTCCGACCGCGCAAGAGTTCCCGAGCGCGGGGAAGTTCCCGAGCACACAGAGGCTCCCGGTGCGCGAGTGCGATGTCACTCGCGCACCGGGAGCCTCGTCCTGTCATGCGGTCACGCCGTCGTTCCGGTAGACGGTCGTTCCGATACACGGTCGTTCCGGTACACAACGGCAACTCCCTTGTGCACGGCGGCCGTTGAGCATTCCCCGAACGAGTGACGATTAGCACTGCCGAGCGATAAATCCCCTCGGACGAGTGGTTGGTCCGTACGAGGAGGTCTCGCTCGGGGAGCCTGTGGCACTCTGTCCCGGTATTCGGGTCCGAGTGTGCAGGCGGGGGCTTTCCGCGATGAGTTTTGACGGGCGGGACGAGTCACTCGGTGACGGTGGCGCCGACGGCGGCACGGAAACCGGCGGCTCACCGTCGCGGCAGGTGCCGAGCCAGGGCGGCCCGCACGGTGGAAGCCCGAAATCCCCTCCGCCGGGCGCCGTGTCCGGCGAAGCGCCCGCTTCCGACACCGGTCCCTCCTCGGACCCCGACCCCACATCAGACCCCGGTGCCTCCTCGGACCCCGGTCCCTCCTCGGACACCGGTCCCTCCTCGGACGCGGTTCCCTCCAAGGGCATCGGCGCGGTCGACCCCAGCGTGCCTTCGCAGCGCGACCGGTGGGACCGCCGCGAGGGCACCGTTCTGCCGCCCCCCAGGGACCTGCCGCCCCCGGTGGACCTGCCGCCCCCCGACGCCGGTCTGATCGAGCGGATGCGCGCGGGCGACGACACGGCGTACGAGGAGCTGTACCGCCGGCACGCCGAAGCCGTCCGCCGTTACGCCCGCACCTGCTGCCGTGACTCGCACACCGCCGACGACCTCACGGCCGAGGTGTTCGCCCGCATGCTCCAAGCCGTACGCGGTGGCAGCGGCCCCGAGCACGCCGTGCGCGCGTATCTCCTCACCACCGTCCGCAGGGTCGCCGCGAACTGGATGAAGACGGCCAAACGTGAGCAATTGGTCGACGACTTCGCGGTGTTCGCCGCGCAGGCCGTCCGCGGGTCCGAGGTCTCCGACGACGACTCCCTCGACCTCGGCGCGGACGTGCGCGCGATGCACGAGGCCGAGCAGTCCATGGCCATGCGGGCCTTCCGCTCGCTGCCGGAGCGCTGGCAGGCCGTGCTGTGGCACACCGAGGTCGAGGACGAGTCCCCGAGCGAGGTGGCCACGCTCTTCGGCCTCGACGCCAACGGCACCCGTGTGCTCGCCAGTCGCGCCCGCGAGGGCCTCAAACAGGCCTACCTCCAGGCGCATGTCAGCACCACACTGACCATGGACGAGGAGTGCGCGCGTTACGCCGACCGGCTCGGCGCCTACGCCCGCGGCGGCCTGCGCACCCGTGCGGAACGGGGGCTGCGCAAGCACCTGGAGGAGTGCGCCAGGTGCCGCCTGGCCGCGGGCCAGATCAAGGAAGTCGCCGGCGGGATCCCCGCGGTCGTGCCGGTCGCGGTCATCGGCTGGTTCGGTGCCGCCGGATACGCGAAGGCCGTCGCGCTCATCGCCGGCGGTGCCGGAGCGGGCGCGGCCGGAGCCGCGGGCGCGGCGGCCGCGGCGGGCGGCGGCTCGGGAGGAGCGAGCGCCGGAGGCGGCGCCGCGGTCTCCGAGGGAATCGGCGCGCCGGTCAAAGCCGGTATCGCGGCGGGTGTCGTCGCGGTGGCCGCGGCGGCGGTGGCGCTCGCCCTGGGCGGCGACGGGAGCCCCGCCCGGCACCCCGAGGCCAAACCGGCCGCCTCACCCGCTGTCGAGGCGCCGGTGCCGTCGCCGAAGCCGCCCAAGAAGTCCCCCGCGCCCAACCCGCCGGTGGTGGTCCGCAGGGAGGCACCCACACCGGCCCCCTCGACAGCGCCGAAGCCCACCCCGAAACCGACGCCCAGGGCGACCCCGAACCCGCCCCCCACACCGACGCCGACACCGCCTCCAGCGCCGAAGCCCACCCCGCCGAAGCCCGAACCGAAGCCCACGCCGGCCCCGGCGACTCCTCCCCCGCCCGCCCCGGTCGTCTACCAGTGGAGCGAGCTGGAGTACGACGTCAACGGCGACCACACCAGGCCGGAGATGCGGCTGGGCGAGAGCAGCTGGGTCTGGCAGCGCCACGGGATGAAGATCGCGGACACACGGTACGCGCACGGCGTGACCGTCCACGGCCGGTCCTCCGTCACCATCGACCTCAACCGCAGTTGCACCTCGTACGACGCGATGGTCGGTGTCGACGACCTGACGATGGGCCTGGGCAAGGTGCGGTTCTCCGTCTACGCGGACGGGTCTCCCCTGTGGCAGTCGCCGCTGATCGAGGGCGGCGACGAGGCGGTCCCCGTCCATGTGAACCTCACCGGCCACCGGACGGTCCGGCTCGTCGTCGAACCCCACACCGCGTTCGGAGCGGCGGCGCTGGGGGACTGGGCGGAGTCGAAGTTCCTGTGCCGGTGAACATCCCGAGGTGCCCGACCCGAGGAACGGGTGACGCCTACTCGACGGCGTACGCCTCGATCGCTTCGGCCAGGTCGCTCAGTGCCTCTTCCTGGGTGTAGCCGGAACCCCTGGCCCGCTCGGACTCGTAGCGGTCCGGACCGAGCGCCGCGAGGGCCGCAGCTTCGCTGCGCCGGACATCGGCGCTCTCACGGGCGGGACGCAGGTCTCCTCCGCGCCAGCGGGTGCCGGCGGCCAGCAGCCGGGTCGCCACCGGGTGGGCGTCCACCTCGGCGAGGAGACACGCCGCGACTTCGACGAGACCCGCCGCCACCACATCGGCGCACCGCTCGTCGATCGCCTCCCGCACGGCCGCGTTCAGCTTCCGCAGGCCCGGCACCGGGCCGGACTCGGCGGCCGTGACAAGGGCGTCGACCCAGTTCAGCGCCGCCATGAACTGCGGTGGCGGGGTACCCCGGGAACTCTCCTCACGCGCCTTCTCGCACAGCTCGCGCGCGAGGCCGACCTCCCCCTCGTCCAGGACCATCTGGGCACGCAGCAGATGAACGAACGCCCGGGAGTCGATCACCCCGTACAGGTCGGCGGCGTCGCTCGCCTCGTCCAGGGTGGCCAGGGCAACGGACCGCTCCCCCGCGCGGTAGGCGATCTCGGCCAGCCGAGCCATGAGGAAGGGCACCTCCGCGTACGCCCCCACCTCGTAGGCGAGCCGCAGCCCCTCCGTGTACTCGCCCTTCGCCTCGTCGAACCGGCTGCGCGCCATCGCCGCCTCACCGGCCGCGCTGCACACCTGGGCCCGCATCCAGCGGTCCCCCACCCGTCGGCTGATCTCGCGCAGTTCCGCCAGGTCCTCGTCCACCCCGGGCATCCCGCCCGGGGTGTCGACGACCATGTGCGTACGGAACATCAGGGCGACGCCGATCTCCCATTCGCCGCCGTACTCACGGCAGTTGGCGACCGTCTCGTCCATCGCGGACCGCATGTCGCCCATACTGCCCAGGAAGTGCGCGGTCAGCGGCCAGATGATCCCCGGCATGCGCGCAGCGTCCGGACCACCCTTCTCGAAGGCGGCCCGCACCCGCCCGACGTACTCCCGCAACCGCCCGTCGTCCCACTCGTCGAGCGGGATGACGTCCACCTTCATGAACAGGTGAAGCATGCGCAGCCGCATCCGCATGGCCCGCAGCGGGTGCCGCTCGTCGCGCTCGGGGTGATCGAGGAAGGCGGCGATCGGATCGACGCCGTCGAGCTCGGGAAGGAGGCCATCGCCGGTACCACCGGCAGCACCGGCAGCAACGGCAGCACCTGTGGTGGACGCGGCGCCGACGGCCGCCTCCGCGTCGGCAGCGGTGACCGCGGAGCCACGCGCGGCGGGACGCCCGCCACCGCCATGGCTTCTGTTTCCGAAGTCGCTGGCGAAGCCGCTGCCGAAATCGCCCTGGCTGCCGCCGCCCGTGTCACCGCCGATCGCGGTGGAGCCGTCGGCCGCCGTACGGCCACCGGTCGGTGCGGCGAGCAACGTCCCCAGCTTCAGGACGAGTTCGGTCCATTCCGTGCCCTCGCGACGGAAGTTGCGCAGCCACCAGAACCAGCCCATGGCGAGGACCAGCCCGCCCGCCTCTTCCTCGTCACGGGCGACAAGCGTGCGATGGAGGGCCGCCCTGATGTTGTCGAGCTCGGTCTCCAGGCGCCGGATCCAAGGGAGTTGGCGGGCCGATCGCAGTTGGGGCTCGGCCTCCTCCGTGAGGGCGAGCACCCACGCGCGGTGGCGCCGCTCGGCAGCGGCACGCCGCTCGGGAACCTCGGCAGCGCGTTCGGTGGCGTACTCATGGATGGTCTCCAGCATGCGATAGCGCATCCCGCCGCCGACGCTGCCGCTTCCACCGACATCGACGCCGACGCCGAAGTCGTACTCAACGCTCTCCGTGCCATCGGCGCCCTCCGGGGTCGCGACGACGAGGGACTTGTCGACGAGCGCGCCGATGAGGTCGGCCGCGGGACCGGTGCACACGGCCTCCGCGGCCGCCAGGTCCCAGCCGCCCGCGAACACCGACGCCTCGCGCAGCACCGTCCGCTCCCGCTCGTCGAGCAGGTCCCAGGACCAGTCGACGACGGCCCGCAGGGTCTGCTGGCGGGGCAGCACCGTACGGCTTCCGGAGGTGAGCAGCCGGAAGCGGTCGTCGAGCCGGTCGGCGATCTGACGCGGGGTGAGCAGCCGCAACCGGGCGGCGGCCAGCTCGATGGCCAGGGGCAGGCCGTCGAGCCGGCGGCAGATCTCGTCCACGGCGGCGGAGTCGTGGAGCGCGGCGTCGGCGTCGGGGCGCACGACCGAGGCTCGCTCCGTGAAGAGGCGGCGCGCGGAATCGGGCAGGAGCGGCTCGACCGGACGCACCAACTCGCCGGGGACGCCGAGGGGTTCACGACTGGTGGCGAGGATCGTGAGCCCCGGGCAGCGGGTCAGCAGCGTCTCGGCGAGTTCGGCCGCCGCGCCGATGACATGCTCGCAGTTGTCAAGGATCAGGAGCTGGCTGCGCGGGGCGCAGTACTCGACGAGCAGGGCGACCGGGTCGTCCTGCGGAACCGCCATCTCGTTGGTGATCAGCGCGGTCTCGCGCAGACCGAGGGCGCTGACCACCGCACCCGGGACCGCCTCGGGCCGGTCGAGCGGGGCCAGCTCGACCAGCCACGCCTGCGAAAGCCCGGCGGCGGCTTCCTCGGCGAGGCGGGTCTTTCCCGAACCACCTGGTCCGGTCAGCGTGACCAGGCGGGCCCTCCGCACATCCGAACGGATGGCCCCGAGCTCGCGTTCCCGCCCCACGAACGAGTTCAGACGGGGACGAATGTTGCCGTTTCGCTGAGCGCGGGAGGGATCCGCGGAGCTGAGGCCGGGGGCCGGGCCGGACGGCACGGCCCCGCCCGTGCGGGACCCGGGACCCTGCGGCCCGCGCGTGTCCCTCGGGTCCAGCAATGCGGCGTGCAGGGCGCGGAGTTCCGGCCCGGGATCCGCGCCCAGACCGTCCATCAGCGCGCGGCGCACCTCCTCGTACGCGGCCAGGGCGTCGGCACCGCGGCCCGCCTCGCTCAGGGCGCGGATGAGCAGAACGTGCAGCGCCTCGTCGTACGGATGCGCCGCCGTCAGTTCCTTCAGCTCCGGTACGACGTCGGAGGCGCGGCCGAGTCGCAGGTCCGCCTCGACGCGGCTGCGCGTCGCCTCCAGGCGCAGGGCCTCCGGGCGGGTCGCGGCGGTGCGGTCGGGGAGGTCCGCGAGGGCGGGGCCGCGCCACAGGGCGAGGGCTTCGCCCAGGCGGGCTCCTGCGGTGGCGGCGTCGCCGTGGTCGAGCGCGGTCCTGCCCTCCGTGACGAGCCGCTCGAACACGAACAGGTCCACGTCGTCCTTGGCGGCCCGGAGCCGGTAGCCGCCGGCCTCCGAGGTGACCGTGTCCTTCCCGATGGCCCGGCGGAGGCGGCCGACCAGTGCCTGCAGTGCGGCGGGGGCGTCCTGGGGAGGGTCGTCCGCCCACACCTCGTCGATCAGGGTGTCCGGGGTGGTGGTGCCGCCGGGGTGGCAGGCCAGCGCTGTGAGCAGCGCGCGTACCCGGGGGCCGCCCACAGTGACCAGGGCCCCCCGGTCGTTCTCCACCTGGGCAACCCCCAGAATCCTGTACCGCACGCCCCCATTCTCACCGCCCTGCCCGCTCCGGGGCACCGCCTCACCCCCGGCGAGGCCGCCCGCGCCCTCACTCACTTCCCCCGAGCTCCCCTGCACCCCGGCACAGCAACAACCGTCTTTCGCCCCCTCCGCCCCTACCCTTCCCACCCCTGGGGCTCCCGCCCCAGACCCCGCTCCTCAAACGCCGGAGGGGCTGAATCTTTCCCCGGAGCCGAAAGGCGAGATCGCACCCGCAGCCGAGGACGCACGGGAGGGGCCGTGCCGGTACATCCCAAATGTCCGTCGCTTACGTTCGGATCGAGCAGCAGTTCGCACAGATAGCCCACGTCTGATCCAGCGGCGACGGACGGGGATGTACCGGCACGGCCCCGACCCACCCACCGGACCCGCACCCACAAGCCCCAGCAAGGGCAAAGCTCAGCCCTGCCGAGCCGCCGCCCCCAACGCCCGCCCCTGCGGCACGATCCCCGCAGGCACGGCCCGCTGCCGCGCGGGCGTCCCCGTCCAGCACGTCCCGCGCCGAGCCAGCAACCGCCGCAGCCACAGTTCGAGCGAGACGAGATCGGCCAGTCCGTCGAGGGGCAGCGGCGCCCCGTCCGCCGCCGCGCGCAGCGCCTTACGGACGACGCGCGCCTCGACGAGCCCCGCCTGCGCGAGCAACGGCGTGTCGAACAGGGAGACCAGGGAATCGACCGCCACCCGCAACCCCGTACGGGCCGCCGCCGCGGAGGACGCGTGGGACGGAGCCCCCCACCCGGGGGGCAGATCGGCCACGCCGGCCCCCTCCAGCACCGTACGCAGGATCGCGGCCCGCGCCCCCGGCTGCACCCGCAGCGCCTCCGGCAGCTCACGGCAGGCCCGGACGACCTGGTTGTCCAGGAACGGCGTGTGCAGCCGCTGGAAGCGGATCTCGACGGCCTGCTCCAGGACGCGTACGTCCGCCGCGTGGCGGGCCAGCGCGGCCCGCGCGCGGAAGTCTCCCGGCCGCTGTCCGGGGCCGACGTTCAGCCGCCCCCCGCCGCCCTGGAGGCGAACCGATACTTCAGCCAGTGCCTCACCGGTCAGCCACCGCGCCGCGGGCCCGGGCCGGGCCCAGCCGAGCGCGGCCAGCGACGCCCCCACCGCGCCTCCGGGCTCCTCGAACCGGCGGTGCAGCAACTGGTCGGCGAGGTTGTCGACTCCGGTGCGGTACGGCGTACGGGCGAGCTTGCGCGCCGCGCCGTACACGCGCGCGGGGACCATCACCGACCCGTCGGCCTTCGCCAACGCGGCGACGGGCCGCACCAGATGGCGCCGCTTGCGGTCCATGAGCAGGTCGGCGAGCCGGGCCGGATGGGCGTCCAGCACCTGCCGCGCGCCGTAGCCCGCGAAGTGGTCGGCGCTGCCGGAGGCGAGCCGCGCGCGGTGCCGTGCCGATGTCACCAGGGACGGCCCGGGCTCGTCGGTCAGCGGCCCCTCCAAGTCGGCGTAGGGAAGGGTCTCTTCGCCCCCGGTGACGACCACATGGTGCAGCCGGGGATTCGCGGCCAGCGTCCCGGCCCGCTCCAGTTCGGCCTCGCGCCCCCGCACGGCGAGGTCGTTGAAGGTCACCGCCAGGAGCCGTTCCCCGGCGCCCGTGCCGTGTCCGAGGACCGTGCCGGGCGCCCCGGGAAGGCCGGCGGCCAGCAGCGCGAGGGTGCCCGAGGCGGACCCTCCGGAGAGGTCGGCCCCGATGCCCGGCACCGGCATCCCGCGCGCGGCGCGCCGCTCGGCGGGTCCCATGCCGGGCACGGGCCCGGGGTCCACATCGGTGCCCGGCACGTGGCGGGGCGCGGTGAGACGGGCGCGGACGGCCTCCACGAGGGCGTTCCTCACGCCGTCCACGGCGATCGTGGGGTCGGCGGTGGGCGCGGCGACGGCGAGGGAGGCGACGGGCTCGTACCCGGCGATCTCGCGCGCCCCGGCGCGCAGGATGAGTGTGTGTCCCGGCGGAATGCGGCGCACGCCCTCGTAGGGGGTGGAGTCGTGCACCGCGGCCGGTACGTCGGGGGCGGCGAGCAGCGCCGCCAGGTGCCCGAAGTCGAGGTTGGCCTCGATGAGGTCGGCGAGGGGGAGCGCGGCCGTCGCGTAGGCCGTGCCGCCCGCCCAAGGGGTGTAGAACACGGGCCGCGCGCCCGCGAGATCACCGCAGACGGTCACCCGGCGGCCGACCTGGACGACCGCGGTGTAGCTGCCGGACCAGTTGGTGAGGTGGCGAAGTGCCCCGCCGCGCGCGGCGAACAGTCCGACCCGCAGCTCCTCGTCGGAGGCGCCGCAGGTGCCGAGGACGGCGATGCGGTTCTGCGCGTCGGCCTTCACCACGCGCACCTCGTCGGGGCGCCAGTCGCCGACGGCCCACAGCGGATCGGGGTCGCCCCACAGGAGTTGGGAGCCCACCGGGTGCACAGTCTCGCCGTTGTTCCCCGTGGTGCCCGCCGAGCCGATCCCGGACGCTCTGGCGACGGTGCTGCTCCACCCCACCAACCATCGCATCGTCGCCTCCACAGGCTGTGGACAACCAGTGCACCGTACGAACTCGGCACCATGCTGCCACGAAGGAAGCGTGCGGGAGGGTCCCTGGGGCGGCTTGTGCTCCCCGAAGTGCGCCCCCATGCGCATGCCCGCGCCGTCGCGGGGCGGCCGCGCGGCGGGCAAATACCCCTCGGGCAGGGCTCGTTGAGGCGACCCGGCCGCCGCGCGCAGCCACAGGAATCCGCCCTCCGCCGACGGCCCGCCCCGAACCCGACCGGGCGCCACGATGGGGGCACCCGGCACCTCCAGGGCACCGGCCCGCCACCGCGACCGCCCGCCCGGAAGCCCGGCCGACACCCCGGCCGGCACCCCCGCCAGCCCCGCGGCCGACGCCCCACCAGCGCCCCGACCCCTCTCGCGACCGCCCCTCGCGCATCACCCGAACCCCAGCGGGTCGACGCGAATGCGCCCCCGATACGCTCCCTCAGGACGCCCTTCGCGCCCTCAACTGACGTGGTGGGAGCCCTAATCACCCTCAGGGGCGACCATCGATTTTCGGCCAAATCGGCAGTGGACGGACAGGTGCGGACACGCTCCGTACAGGCCTTGCGCACCGCTTCGGCAACGCACAGTCCGGGAGGCGGAGTTCGCCTCCCGGACCGGTCCGCCGCCCGCGGGGATGTAGGCGGCGGTGTCCCCCAGCCCACTGGATCCAGTACAGCGGGCCGACCCACGCACTCTCCATGGAAGCGCTCCCCCCGATGGCCGGAGAAGAGCGCACGGACGGGCGCACAGCCACACAACGGGAGCACGCCGCGACCGTCCGTACAGTCGTACGGACCACAATCCCGCCAACCGGACCTACGCCCCTTAACGCTGGGGATCGGGCGAACTACGCTGGGTTTACGAATGCCGCGTGGTTATGCCAGTGCGGCAGCCGTCTGTGTCGAGGGGTGGCGCATGTCCAGGGAGCAACGCGGGCCGAACGAAAAACTCGGCGCCGTTCTCGCCCTCGCGGGAATCAGCAACGCAGGACTCGCGCGTCGCGTCAACGATCTTGGCGCTCAACGCGGGTTGACTCTTCGCTACGACAAGACGTCGGTGGCGCGCTGGGTGTCGAAGGGCATGGTGCCTCAGGGCGCCGCGCCCCACCTCATCGCGGCCGCCATCGGCCAGAAACTCGGCCGTCCGGTGCCGCTCCACGAGATCGGGCTGGCGGACGCGGATCCCGCGCCGGAGGTGGGCCTCGCCTTCCCCCGTGACGTCGGGCAGGCGGTGCGGTCGGCGACAGAGCTGTACCGCCTCGACCTCGCCGGGCGCCGGGCCGGCGGCGGCATCTGGCAGTCGCTGGCCGGCTCCTTCGCCGTGAGCGCGTACGCGACGCCCGCATCCCGGTGGCTGATAACCCCGGCCGACAGTTCGGTGGCGCGCGAGGTGAGCCCCGGTGAGGGCTCCGGAGCGCCGCTGAAAGTCGGCCACAGCGATGTGCTGAAGCTCCGCGAGGCGGCCGAGGACGCCAGGCGCTGGGACTCCAAGTACGGGGGCGGGGACTGGCGTTCGTCCATGGTGCCCGAGTGTCTGCGGGTCGAGGCGGCGCCCCTGCTGCTCGGCTCCTACTCCGACGAGGTCGGCAGAGCGCTCTTCGGCGCGTCGGCCGAACTCACCCGTCTCGCGGGCTGGATGGCCTTCGACACGGGCCAGCAGGAGGCCGCGCAGCGCTACTACATCCAGGCCCTGCGGCTCGCCCGGGCCGCCGCCGACGTGCCCCTCGGGGGCTACGTCCTGGCCTCCATGTCCCTCCAGGCGACCTATCGGGGCTTCGGCGACGAGGGCGTCGACCTCGCCCAGGCCGCCCTGGAGCGCAACCGCGGTCTCGCCACGGCCCGCACCATGAGCTTCTTCCGTCTCGTCGAGGCACGTGCCCACGCGCGCGCCGGTGACGCCCAGGCGGCCGGCACGGCGCTGAAGGCCGCCGAGGGCTGGCTGGAGCGGGCGCGCGACGGCGACCACGACCCGTCCTGGCTCGGCTTCTACTCGTACGACCGCTTCGCGGCCGACGCCGCCGAGTGCTACCGCGACCTGAAGGCGCCGCGCCAGGTGCGCCGCTTCACCGAACAGGCGCTGTCGAAGCCGACGGAGGAGTTCGTACGCTCGCACGGGCTGCGCCTGGTGGTGTCGGCCGTCGCCGAGCTGGAATCGGGCAATCTGGACGCGGCGTGCGAGCAGGGCGTACGAGCGGTGGAGGTCGCGGGGCGCATCTCCTCCGCGCGCACCACCGAGTACGTGAAGGACCTGCTGCACCGGCTGGAGCCGTACGGCGACGAACCGCGCGTGGTGGAGCTGCGGGAGCGGGCGCGACCGCTGCTGATGGCCCCGGCGTAGACCGCCGCTGAGGGCTCTGGCGCGAGACCGTCGCTGAAGGATCCGGCGCGGGACCGCCGCCGGTGGCTCCGGTGGCGGCGCCGGTCCTGCGCCACGGCCCCGCGACCCGAAAGTTCGCGGGGCACGGTTCTCGGGTTTACGGGCATTGTCAGTGGTGCAGTGCACTATCGAAGCCGGAAGGTGGTGCAGATGCGGAGCGCGTACGACTGCGATGTGCTGGTGATCGGCGGCGGAATCGTCGGCCTGTCGACGGCGTACGCCATCACGCGCGCGGCGCCGGGCACCCGGGTGACGGTGCTGGAGAAGGAACCGGGGCCCGCCCGGCACCAGACCGGGCGCAACAGCGGAGTGATCCACAGCGGGATCTACTACCGCCCCGGCTCCCTGAAGGCGCGGTACGCGGTGCGGGGCGCCACCGAGATGGTCAAGTTCTGCGCGGAGTACGACATCGCCCACGCCGTCACCGGCAAGCTGATCGTCGCGACGGAGAAGTCGGAGCTCCCCCGGCTGCACGGCCTGGTGCAGCGCGGCCGGGAGAACGGCATTCCGGTCAGGGAGCTGGGCCCCGCCCAGCTCTCCGAGCACGAGCCCGAGGTCCGCGGCCTCGCCGCCATCCACGTCGGCACCACCGGCATCTGCGACTACGTGGCGGTGGCCCGGCGGCTCGCGGAGGCGTCCGGAGCGGAGATCCGCTACGGGGCGGACGTCGTGCGCGCCGACCGCCGCCCAGGCCTCGGGGTCGCCGTGCGCACGGCGGAGGGGACGATCGTCCGCGGACGGGTGCTCGTCAACTGCGCGGGGCTGCACTGCGACGAGCTGGCCCGGCTCACGGGGGACGACCCCGGGATGCGGATCGTGCCCTTCCGCGGCGAGTACTACACGCTGGCGCGGCCGGAGCTGGTGCGGGGCCTGGTGTACCCGGTTCCGGACCCGGCGTTCCCGTTCCTCGGCGTCCATCTGACCCGGGGCATCGACGGCGGGGTCCACATCGGCCCCAACGCGGTCCCCGCGCTCGCCCGGGAGGGATACGGGTGGGGGACCGTCCGGCCCCGGGAGCTGGGCGCGACCCTGTCCTGGCCGGGTTCCTGGCGGATAGCGCGCCGGCACTGGCGCTACGGAGCCGGGGAGCTGCGCCGGTCGGTGTCGAAGACGGCGTTCACCGAGGCGGTACGGCGCCTGCTGCCCGCGGTGACCCCGCAGGACCTGGTCCCCGCCGCCGCCGGGGTCCGGGCCCAGGCGGTCCTGCGGGACGGCACGCTGGTCGACGACTTCCTGATCAAGGAGGGCCCGCGGACGGTGCACGTACTGAACGCGCCGTCCCCCGCGGCCACGGCATCGCTCCCGATCGGCCGTGAGGTCGCCCGCCGGGCACTGGCGGCACTGGCGGCCGCCTGAGCGGGCCACCCCGTACCGCGGCGCCCGTAAAATCGACCCCACTGTGTCTGATTTCCTTGACTCCCCCGAAGAGACCCGGCCCGCCTCCGCCGAGGACGGCTCGCTGCGTCACCACCGCGCCAAGAGCGAGCCCCGCTTCCCCGACGGTCCGCAGCCCGATCCCGCCGGGTCGCACTTCGAGCGGCGGATCCGCAGTTTCCAGCCCCGGCGGAGCCGGGTGACGGCCGGACAGGGAGACGCGCTGCAGCGGCTGTGGCCCAAGTGGGGTCTGGACATCGACGGGCAGCGGACGCTCGACCTGGCGGAGCTGTTCGGGACGGACGGCCCCGTGGTGCTGGAGATCGGCTTCGGCATGGGCGAGGCCACCGCGCAGATGGCGGCCGAGGACCAGGGCACCGGAATCCTCGCCGTGGACGTGCACACGCCGGGCCAGGGCAACCTGCTCAACCTCGCCGAGCGGAGCGGCCTGTCCAACATCCGGGTCGCCAACGGGGACGCGATCATCCTGCTCCGCGAGATGCTCCCGCCCGCGTCCCTGAACGGCCTGCGCGTCTACTTCCCCGACCCCTGGCCCAAGAAGCGGCACCACAAGCGGCGGCTGATCCAGCCGGAGTTCCTGGATCTCGCCGCGACCCGTCTCAAGCCGGGCGCGCTCGTGCACTGCGCGACGGACTGGGAACCGTACGCCGAACAGATGCTCGAAGTGCTGAGCGCGCACCCCGACTTCGAGAACACCCGGCCGGACGGCGGTTTCGCGCCGCGTCCGGAGTTCCGGCCGCTGACCCGTTTCGAGGGCCAGGGACTGGACAAGGGTCATGTGGTGAACGACCTCCTGTTCCGCCGCGTACAGCATCGAGACCAGCACGCCCCGGGCCACTGACCCGCGCGCATCGCTCCGGCGCCTCCCGGGAACTCCCGGACGACTCCGGTAGACGTCGCGGGCCACGCCCTCCCTCGTTAGGGTCAATGCCGTGGCCATCCACCCCCCGTACCCGACCCAGCCCGGCGGCCCCGTCGGACCTGCGCCGAGACACCCGCACTGGTGGCAGCGCAGATGGGTCCGGTACGGAGCGCTGATCACCCTGCTGGCGATGTCCGGCCTCGTGATCCTCGCCCTCGTCCGCGAACAGACCGGAACCGAGGGCTTCCTGGTCGGTCTCGGACTGGCCGTGCTCCCCGTGCCGCTGCTCATGGCCGCCTTCCGGTGGCTGGACCGGGTGGAGCCCGGCCCCTGGCGCAACCTGCTCTTCTCCTTCGCCTGGGGCGCCTGCGCGGCCGCGCTCATAGCCATCGTCGCCAACAGTTTCGCGACCCGGTGGA
This sequence comes from Streptomyces sp. NPDC002935, assembly GCF_040611295.1. Classification (NCBI taxonomy): domain Bacteria; kingdom Bacillati; phylum Actinomycetota; class Actinomycetes; order Kitasatosporales; family Streptomycetaceae; genus Streptomyces; species Streptomyces sp. NPDC002935. The sequence continues at coordinate 47,443 of NZ_JBEXNW010000045.1, read as the reverse complement.
TAGCGATCGCGACCGCGGATCCGTCCAGCGCCGACACGATCGGCGCGACCGTCATAGCCCCCGTCGTCGAGGAGTCGGCGAAGGCGGCGGCCGTCCTGCTGGTCTTCCTCTTCCGCAGACGGGACTTCACCGGGATCGTCGACGGCGTCGTCATCGCCGGGGTCACCGCCACCGGCTTCGCGTTCACCGAGAACATCCTCTACCTCGGTACCGCCTTCGGCACCGACCAGCTCAGCGGGACAGGCGGGCTGGCCTCCGTCACCGCCGCGACCTTCTTCGTGCGCGTGGTGATGTCGCCCTTCGCGCATCCGCTGTTCACCGTGCTGACCGGCATCGGCTTCGGCGTCGCGGCCCTGTCCGCCGAGCGCCAGCATGTGCGCCGTGTACTGCTCCCCCTCGCCGGACTGCTGCTCGCGATGGGCATGCACGCGATCTGGAACAGCTCGTCGGGCTTCGGCGAGTGGGGGTTCTTCGGGGTGTACGCCGCGTTCATGGTGCCCGCGTTCGGACTGCTGACCTGGCTGGTCGTCTGGACCCGGCAGCGCGAGCTGCGCACCGTGCGCACGGAACTGCCCGCGTACACCGTCGCCGGATGGCTGGGCGCGGCCGAGCCGTACGCCCTCGGCTCGATGCGGGCGCGGCGGCTCGCCCGCGAGTACGCCGACCACCACTTCGGGAAGGCCGCGGCGCGCTCGGTGGCGGAGTACGAGGCGTACGCGACCTCGCTTGCGTTCCTGCGTCACCGGGGACGCCTGGGTCGCGCGGGCGCCGATTTCGTCGTACGGGAGCGCGAGTTGCTCGACGAGCTGTGGCGCCGCCGGGAGATCGCCCGCCCGGCCCTCGCCTACGCGGCCCGCACGACGACGCCGATGCCCGCACCGCCGCCCTGGCCGGCCCACGGGTACGGGTACGCCGCCCCTCCCGCCCAGCCGTACGCCGCGCCGACGCCGTATCCCGCGTACAACCCGTACCGCTCGTAGCCGCGGAACGGCCACGGCACCACCGGTCGGCGCCGGCGGTGCCGTGGCAACGGCAGTCCCGTGGTCAGGCCGATGCCCGGGACAGCCGCGTCAGGTCCTCGTCCGTCAGGACCAGGTCGGCGACCCCCAGCAGCGCCGGGAGCTGCTCCACCGTCCGGGCGGAGGCGATCGGCGCGGCGACCGTCGGCTGGGCGGCCAGCCAGGCGAGGGCGACCGTCGGGACCGCGACACCGTGGGCTTCGGCGACCTCGTCGAGGGCGGCCAGGACTCGCGGCCCGCGTTCCGACGCGAGGTGCTTGGCCGCACCCGCCGCCCGGGGCGAGTCGACCGTCGTGCCCGGGCGGTACTTGCCGGTGAGGAAGCCGGAGGCGAGCGCGAAGTAGGGGACGGCGGCCAGTCCGGCCCGGGAGGCGACGTCCCTCAGGCCGCCTTCGTAGGTGCCGCGCGAGACCAGGTTGTACTGCGGCTGGAGCGCGACGTACCGCGCGAGGCCCTCGCGGTCGGAGAACTCCAGGGACTCCTGGAGCCGCTCGGGCGAGATGTTGGAGGCGGCGATGTGCCGCACCTTGCCGGCCCTCACCAGCTCGTCGAGGGCGCCGATGATCTCGTCGACCGGCACCTCCGGCTTGTCGAAGTGCGTGTAATAGAGGTCGATGTGGTCGGTGCCCAGGCGGCGCAGCGACGCGTCGGCCGCGGCCTTGATGTTGGCACCGGAGAGCCCCGGGTACTCGGGGTGCTGGCTGACCTTGGTGGCGACGACGATGTCCGCGCGGTTGCCGCGGGTCTTCAGCCACTTGCCGATGATGGTCTCGGACTCGCCGCCCTCGTTGCCCTCGACCCACGCCGAGTAGGAGTCGGCCGTGTCGAGGAAGTTGCCGCCGGCGGCCGCGTAGGCGTCGAGCACGGCGAAGGACTGGGCCTCGTCCGCCGTCCAGCCGAAGACGTTGCCGCCGAGGGAGAGCGGGAAGACCTCGAGGTCGGACGAGCCGAGCTTGCGAAGAGAAGTCATGAACAACATCAACGCCCGTACCGGATGGGTGTATTCCACACTCACCCCGGAGGGTCGGTACCGAGGGTCCGATACGCGCACTCGTCCGCACGCGCATGACCGGCAGCCCTGACGTCGGGGGGGTGTCGTCAGGACCGCCGGAGACCAGGGGAGACGTGCGTCGGGAACGTGCGTCCGGCCAGGAGTCGTGCGGGATCAGAGGTCGTACGGGTCAGGAGCCCGAGCGGGTCAGGGGTTGAGGCCCTTGCTCTGGAGCCATGCCATCGGGTCGATGCCGGTGGCGGCGCCGCCGGGGTGCACTTCGAGGTGCAGGTGCGGCCCGGTGACATTGCCGGTCGCGCCCACCCGTCCGATGACATCACCGGTTGCGACCTTCTGGCCCACGGTGACGCTGATCGACGACTGGTGGCAGAACCACAGCTCCGTACCGTCGTCGAGGGTGAGGATCGTGCGGTAGCCGTACGAGCCGGCCCAGCCGGCCTCCGTGATGGTGCCGCTGTGGATCGCCTTGATGAGCGTGCCGGTGGGCGCCGCGAAGTCGAGTCCGGTGTGGTAGCCGGAGGACCACATGGAGCCGGCCTCGCCGAAGGTCGAGGTCAGGGTGTACGAGGAGGTCGGCAGCGAGTAGCTCTTGGCGAGTTCGGCGAGGCGCTCGGCCTCGGCCTTCGCCTTGGCCTCGTCCTCCGCCTTCTGCTTCGCGGCGGCGGCCTTGGCCTCCGCGTCGTCCTGCTGCTTGGCGGCGAGCGCGACGGCCTTCTTCGCGGCGGCGGCCTGGGCGGCCTGCTGGGCGGCGGTGTCGACCTGGTTCTGCTGCGACTCGGCCTGCTGCATGATGCGGGCGCGCAGCGCCTCACCGGCGTCCGTGGTGCCCTGGGCCGTGTCGGCGCTGGTCAGACCGGCGCTAGTGAGCGGAGTCGCGGAACCCTGGGGGGTGCTGGATCCGCCGTCGGAGATCAGGGCCTTGGCGGACTCGGTGACCGACGACAGGTCGGGCAGCGAGATCGAGACGGGGGCCTTGCCCGGCGCGGCGGTGGCCATGCCACCCGCGCCGACGGCGGCTATGACGCCGACGCCGAGAACCGTGGAGCTGCGGGCGAGTCCTCCACCGCGCTGCTTGCCTACGCGGTGCCGGCCGCGGACGGGAAGAACGGAATCCTCGGTGGGGTTCCACTCCTCCCAGGGTCCCTCGTCCTTGCCGTAGGCGTAGCCGAAGGTCTGTGTGTCATTCGGCGGGAACGAGGTTGGCTGAGCGGGCCGGTTGGACGCCACGTGGGCGCACTCCTTTCCTTCCTTGCCACCTACCGGGTTAGCTGACGGGTTCGGAGCAGGAAGGTCTCCTACGCGCGTATATCAACCGTGCTTCCACGGTTGAAATAGGCTCGATTCACCCCAAGTTGGTGGTTCCCCGGTTCCCTTGCGGGATTCGGCGCGTGCGCACGGAGCCATCTCTTGTGACGGCTGGGACGACCGCGCTGCGTTATCGAACGTTAATAGACCCAGGCACCGGATTCCAAGATGTTCCGACTGATCATTAACACCTTTTGGCCAGGACTTTGGGGTCATGGAGGATGAAAAACGGGCGAGTTGACCACGTGACATCGACACGGATTCATTTGACGGTGTGTCAGTTGTTATGCGGAGGGACACCGTCCGATCACTCCTCGTGACAACGGTCGAGAAGGCCGTACGCGTTGCGGGCGCCGGCCGCCCGAGCAGCCCGCGGACCCGCTCGCCGAGCCCACCTCAAACGCGCCGGACGGCGAGCAGCGCCATGTCGTCCGTCAGGGCGCCGCCCGTGTGCCGGCGGACCTCGTCGGCGAGGGCGGTCAGCAGCGCGTCGGGGCCGGGAAAGACCCGTCCGGCCAGCCGCGCGGCCGGATCGTAGAACTCCCCGCGGGGGTCGCGGGCCTCGGACAGACCGTCGGTGTACAGAAGCAGCGTCGCCCCGGGCGGAAAGCGGGCCACCGCCGCCCGGTCGGGCCAGGCTCCCAGTTCGCTCATCCCGAGGGGCAGCGCATAGGGCTCGGCGGCGAGCATGACGAGTGTGCCGTCGGGATGCAGGAGCAGGGGCGGCGGATGGCCGCGGTTGACGATGCGCACGAAGTCCTCGTCGTGCGGGATCTCGGCGAGGACGGCGGTGGTGAACTCCTCGAACGCGTCGGGGCTCTCGTGCCGGGTTCCCGGGCGGGTCAGCGCCCGCTCCAGGCGCCCCGCGACCGCCTCCAGGGTTGCCTCCTGCTCGGCCGCCTCCCGGAACGCGCCGATCACCACGGCGACGGCGGCCACGGCGGTCATCCCCTTCCCGCGTACATCGCCGACGACCAGCCGCACGCCGTACGGGGAGTCCTGCACCGCGTACAGGTCCCCGCCGATGAACGCGTCCGCCTGTGCCGCCTCGTACCGCGCCGCGACATCGAGGCCGTCGATTCGCGCGTCGGGCTCGGGCAGCACCGCACGCTGCGCGAACTCGGCGATCTCCCGGACCGAGGCGAGCCGTTCGTTGCCCCGCCGGACGAGGATGTTGATGAGGACCGCGAGGACGGCGGCCGTCGCCACGGTGACCGATTCGGTGACCGCGTCGACGTTCAGGACGATGTCGAGCAGAAAGTGGACCAGGAACACCGCGCCGACGGCGAGAGCGCCGGTGAGAACGGTGCCGCGCAGCGAATAGAGGGGTGCGGCGACCAGGGGCGCCGCCGTGAAGAGGGGGGCCGCGGTGAAGGCCGACGGCGTGAAGTAGTCGTAGAGGATCCCGGCGATGACGAGCAGCACGGGCAGGGTCCGCACGAAGGTGCGCGCGAAGGAGATCCTGCGGGGAGCCGCTCCCGCCGGACCGGGAAGCGGAGCGCCCCCGAGCCCGGGGACACCGGGCGACGGCCTGTCGGCCCGGTCATCGAGTTCTCCGGTTCGCTGCTCACCTCCTGGCTGCCCCACCTGTCCAGAAGACCTGGAGCGGGGGCGGCGGGCGACCCCTGTGGCCCGACCGGGGGATGTCACGAGGACACAACACCGAAGGCCGGAACTCGTGAATCCGAGTTCCGGCCTTCGGCCTTCAGTAGCGGGGACAGGATTTGAACCTGCGACCTCTGGGTTATGAGCCCAGCGAGCTACCGAGCTGCTCCACCCCGCGTCGTTAAGACCAGTGTACGCCATTAGCGGGACCCGAAGCACACCCGTTTAAACGCGCCCCTTCAGCGGAGTCGAACGGGGTGGTCAGCCCGGCAGATGCAGGTTGGGGGCCTTGGCACGCTCGGCGTACTCGGGGAGGACGACGACCTCGGCGCCCGCCGCGGCGAGCAGGCCGTTCCCGTCGGCGTCCGTGACGAACGTGTCGGGCTCGCGCCAGGCGGTGACGACCCGGCGCACACCGGCGTCGAGGATGAGCCGGGCGCACGGCGCGGGCCGGGAGGCACGGCGGGCGCACGGTTCCAGGCTGCTGTAGACGGTGGCGGCGGCCAGTCGCGGATCGGCCGGGTCGATCTTGGCGAGGGCGGCCTCCTCGGCGTGCACGACGGGGTCGTCCCCCTCGCGGGAGTGGCCACGGGCCAGCTCGGTCCCGTCGGCCGCGACCACCACCGCACCCACGCTGAACGCGGTCGTCGAGGGCGGGCACAGCGCCGCCAGCTCGCAGGCGAGCTCCAGCCACCGCCGGTCCGCCGCGGAGGCGAGCCCACCGGTGCCGGGCGCGGTGGGGACGTACCGGATGAGCACGACGTCCCCGACGGGCCGGGTCTCCACCAGCCGCATCCGGCCGGGGGGATACGCCCCGGGTCCGAACAGGCGCGGCGCGTCCGGCTGCCCGACGAAGAGGGGAGCGACGGCGAGCTGCAGTTCGTCGGCCAGTCCCTCGCGCACGAGCTGGGTGTGGACCTTCCCGCCCCCTTCGACCATGAGCCGACCCACACCGCGTACGTCGTGGAGGTGTTCCAGCAGCACACGCCAGTCGAGTTCGGGCCCGGTCGGGACGACGTCGACGCCGGCGAGACCGTGCAGCAGGTCGGCTGCCCGCTGCGCACCCTTGTCCGTCGTATAGACGACCTTCTCGCCGCCCGTGTGCCAGAACTGTGCCTCCGGGTCGAGGTCCCCGGAGCCGCTGACCGTGACCTTCAGCGGGTACTCGGGGCGGCCGGCGGCGACGCGGGCCGCGCGTCGTTCGGCGGAGTTGACCAGAAGCCGTGGATTGTCCGTGCGCAGGGTGCCGGCGCCCACCAGGATCGCGTCGCTGGACGCCCGCACCTCGTCGACCCGGTCGAAGTCGGCCGGGCCCGAGAGCAGCAGCCGCTCGGGGCCGGTGTCGTCCAGGAAGCCGTCGAGGGAGACGGCGGCGGACAGCAGGACGTAGGGACGGGGCATCGGGACGCATCCTCCGGTCACACGCGCTCAGTGGTTCAAGTTTTAAACAATACCTAGACTGGGCCCATGACGACCCGCTGGCTCTCCGCCGCCGAACAGCGCGCCTGGCGCTCGTACCTCTCCGCGACCTCCCTCCTGGAGGACGCCATCGACCGCCGGCTGCAGGCCGAGGCGGGGATGCCCCACCTTTACTACTCCATCCTGGCCAAGTTGTCCGAGGCGCCGGACCGGCGGCTGCGGATGACCGACCTCGCCGAGGCCCAGAAGATCACCCGTAGCCGTCTGACGTACGCGGTGACCCGGCTGGAGAAGGACGGCACCGTACGCCGAGAGGGCTGCCCCACCGACAAGCGCGGGCACATGGCCGTCCTCACCGATGCGGGCATGGCCCTCCTGGAGCGGGTCGCGCCGGGACACGTCGAGACGGTGCGGACGGCGATCTTCGACCATCTGACACCCGAGCAGGTGGAACAGCTGGACGAGATCTGCGGAACCATCACACGGGCGATCCAGGACGGGAATTACGGGGCATCCGGGGAAGATCTGCCGTGGCGGCGGCGTTCCTGTTCCTCGTGAGGGGCACGAGTGGCACGAGGGGGACGCAGAACCCGTTGCTTGAAGTTTTAAGCAGATGTAGTGTCTCTTCCGGGCAGTGCTTCAAATCTGAAGCACCACCCCGTACGAACCCGCTGGACGGAGAGACAACATGCGCGACTACCCCACCGCCACGGTGCGCACCCGCGTCCGCGTGCCCCTGCGCTTCGGCGACGGCTACTCCGTCGACGCGGAACTCGTCACCTTCCACGGGCTCGCCGACGGCAAGGAACACCTGGCCGTCGTCCTCGGCGACCCCGGCACGGACCCCCTGGTGCGGCTGCACTCCGAGTGCCTGACCGGCGACGTCTTCGGCTCGGCCCGCTGCGACTGCGGACCGCAGCTGCGCGAGGCGGTGGAGCAGATCGCGGACCGGGGCGGCGTCCTGCTGTACCTGCGCCAGGAGGGCCGCGGCATCGGCCTCTACAACAAGCTCGACGCGTACGCCCTCCAGGACCAGGGCCTCGACACCTACGCCGCCAACGCCGCCCTCGGCCTGCCCGAGGACGACCGCGACTACACGGCGGCCGCCCAGATGCTCCAGGCCCTCGGCATCGACTCCCTGGACCTGCTCTCCAACAACCCCGACAAGGCCGAGCAGCTCCGCGACCTAGGCATCACGGTCTCCCACCGGGTCCCGACGGGCGTGTTCACCACGGCCCACAACGTCCGCTACCTGCGCGCCAAGGTCCTCCAGACCCAGCACACGCTCCCGCTGACGGAACTCACGGGACTCACGGTCGGCTGACAGCCCTTGAACGAAACAAGCCCCCGGCTCAGATCGCTCTGAGCCGGGGGCTTTTCCGTAGACCCTGTGGGACTCGAACCCACAACCAATGGATTAAAAGTCCACTGCTCTGCCAATTGAGCTAAGGGTCCCCGCACCGGACGACGCCGATACGGCGCACCGACCCGCGCCGATGCATCCCCGAGCATAGCGGGAGGTGGCCGGGACTCCGATCGGGTATCGGGGACCCGGCCACGCCAAAAGCGCACAAGGTCAGGGATCGACCGGTTCGGGCGCACCCTTGCGGGCGGCCTCACGGGCGATCGTGCGCTGGTGATCGGGGTTGAGGAACCAGTGCCGGGCCGAGGCCATCCACCAGGCCGCGGCGAAGCCGAGGACGACGAGGACGGCGATCGGGGCGTAGTTGAAGGTCTCCCAGGTGACCGGGGAGACCTGGGGCAGCATGAACAGGATCGTGATGACGACCACCCAGGCGACCGCGATCACCCCCACGGGGCGGGACCAGCGACCCAGATGCCAGGGCCCGCGCTCGAAGGCGTCACCCTTGCGCACCCGCAGCAGCGTCGGGATGACGTACGCGACATAGAGGCCGATCACCGCGATCGACGTCACGGCGGCGTAGGCCGCGTAGTTGATGAGGTACGGCAGGCCGAGCACGAGGGCGCCCAGCGCGGCCAGCCAGACGGCCGCCACGGGGGTCCGCGTGCGCGGGTTCACCGTGTGCCACACCCGCGAGAACGGCAGCGCGCCGTCCCGCGAAAAGGCGTAGATCATACGGCTGTTGGCCGTCACCGACGCCATGCCGCAGAACAGCTGCGCGCCGATCACGACCAGCAGCAGGAGCTTCCCGGAGGTCGCGCCGAGCGCGTCCAGCAGGATCTGCGCCGGGGGCGCGCCCGTCGCCGAACCCAGCTCCTTGTCGTACGACTGGATGGCGAAGGTGAAGCCGAGGAGCAGGACGAACCCGGCGATCCACGAGGTCCAGATGGACCGCACGATGCCCTTGGGGCCGGCCGTGGAGGCGTCGTGTGTCTCCTCCGTCATATGGGCGGAGGCGTCGTACCCGGTGAACGTGTACTGGGCCATGAGGAGTCCGATGAGGACGACGTAGACCCCACTGCCCCAGCCCGTGTTGTTCACGAACTTCGTGAACACGAAGCCGGCCGACTGGTGGTGGTCCGGTACGAAGGTGAGCGCGCCGACGATGACAGCGACGCCGATGACGTGCCACCACACGCTGATGCTGTTGAGGAGGGCGACGATCCCCACGCCGAAGGTGTTGAGGAGGCCGTGCAGGATCAGGATTCCCGCGAACAGCAGGACCGTGCGGCCCGGCGTCACCTCGAAGTCGAACTGGAGGTTCAGATAGGCGCCGAGGAAGGACGCGGCGCCGAAGTCGATGCCCGCGGTCACCGCCACCTGGCCGAGGACGTTGAACCAGCCCGTGAACCAGGCCCAGGCGGCCGCGCTGCGCTCCGGGGCGAGCCGGTGCGCCCAGAAGTACAGCCCGGCGGACGTCGGGTAGGCCGAACAGATCTCGGCCATCGCGAGTCCGACGAACAGCGTCATCAGGCCGACCGCGACCCAGCCCCAGGTGATCACGGCGGGACCGCCGGTGTTCATGCCGAACAGGTACAGCGTCAGACAGCCCGACAGGACCGAGATGATCGTGAAGGAGACCGCGTAGTTGGAGAACGCCGACATGCGGCGGGCGAGAACCTGTGTGTAGCCGAGCTGGGCAAGCCGCTCTTCGTCCGACAGCCCACTCACTCTGGCGTCATCTGTCATGCCCCCAGCGATTCCCTCGCCGGGGGCATGACATGCGCTACGGGGCAGAGCAAGTTGGCCAGAAAAGGCCCTTGTAGCTCTGCCAGCCGCCGGTGATCTTCACCCGCGAGCCGAACGAGCCCGTTCCGGTACCGGCGTTGCTGGCGACACTGCCCGGCGAAGCCCGGCGCGGCCTTGCGGCCCGGGCCAGTGCGCATGCTGTTCGACCGCCAGGTTCCACACATACCGGGCGTGCGCACAGTGGCCGAGCATGATGCCCGCCTGCGCGTTCGTCGGGTACAGCCGGAAACGTGACATGCCGCGAACCTAGCCACCCCGTTCCCCTCCAGCACGCGTCTTCGGCCGGTCTCACTCGTGAGAGTGACCGACACGTCCCCTCTTCCAGGGCGGCCTTCGGCCGCAGAGCCCCAAGCCCGCCGTCACCACCACCTGCCGCAGGCCGGCCCCGGCAGCACACCTTCCGCAACGCCGGATCGCCCTGCCTGCGATCCGGCTTTCCCTGTCCCGCTACGCGGGAGCGGGCATTCACCCCGGCCCCGAAGGACCGGGCACCCTGCCCGAAAGCAAGGGGGAGCGGGAACTCGTTTCCCACAGCTCGCCCCCGAAACGACGATGTGGCCCCCACCCGGACCGGGTGGGGGCCACATCACTTCACTGAGCTAGCCGGCGTCAGCCGTTGCGCTTCCAGCGCGGCTTCTCGTCACGGCGGAACGAACCAGGAGCGGTGCCGGTGCCGGTCGTGCGGTGGTCGTCGCGACGGCCGGTCGGGCGGTCGTGGCCGGAGCGGAAGCTGCCGCCCGCGGGACGGTCGCCCTGACGGTCACGGTTGAAAGGGCGGTCGCTGCCCCGGTGGCCGCCACGGTTGTCGTCACGACGCTCGAAAGAACGGCCGCCACGGTCGTCACGGTTGAAGCCGCCGCCACGGTTGTCGTCACGACGCTCGAAAGAACGGCCGCCACGGTCGTCACGGTTGAAGCCACCGCCACGGTTGTCGTCACGACGCTCGAAAGAACGGCCGCCACGGTCATCGCGGTTGAAGCCACCGCCACGGTTGTCGTCACGACGCTCGAAAGAACGGCCGCCACGGTCGTCACGGTTGAAGCCGCCACCGCTGCGGTTGTCGCGGTTGAAGCCACCACCGCGGTTGTCGTCACGACGCTCGAAAGAACGGCCGCCACGGTCATCGCGGTTGAAGCCGCCACCGCTGCGGTTGTCGCGGTTGAAGCCACCCCCGCGGTTGTCGTCACGACGGCCGCCGCGGTCGTCGCGGTTGAAGCCGCCACCACGATTGTCGTCGCGGCGGAAGCCGCCACGGTCGTTGTCGCGACGCTCGTAGTTGCCCCGCTCGTCGCGGCGCTGACGCGGCTCGTAGGCGGGACGCTCGGCCGGCTCGGAGGCGACGGCCTCGGCGGCCGGGGCCTCGACCACGACCTCGGCAGCGGCCTCGGCGGCAGCGGCGACGGCCACCTCCGGGTCCTCGCCCCGCTCACGGGCGGCACGGGCGACCAGACGGTCGGCCTCACCGCGCAGCTCGGCGGCACGACGCTGCGCGCGCTCCAGCTCCTTGGTGAGCTGAGTGACCTCGCGCTCGGCCTGCTGTGCGGCGTCGCCCGCCGACTGGGCCTGGACCTCGGTCATCGACCGGGCGCCGGTGATCTCGGCGACGTCGGGCTCGAAGGCCGTACCCGAGTTGATGATGTGACGCGCGGCGTCGACGCCCGCGTCCTCCATCAGCCGGAAGATCTGGCGGCGCTGGTGCGGCAGCGACAGCGACACGACGGTGCCGGAGCGGCCGGCGCGGGCCGTACGGCCGGAGCGGTGCAGGTAGTCCTTGTGGTCGCCGGCCGGGTCCACGTTCAGGACCAGGTCGATGCCGTCGACGTGGATACCGCGGGCGGCGACGTCGGTCGCGACGAGCGCGTTGACGTAACCGTCCTTGAAGTCGGCCAGCGTCCGGGTGCGGGCGCCCTGCGTCATGCCGCCGTGCAGCGCGTCGGCCTTCACACCGGCGTCGCGCAGCTGCTCGGCGATGCGGTCGGCGCCCAGCTGGGTGCGGACGAAGATGATCGTGCGGCCCTTGCGGGAGGCGATCGCGGCGGTGACCGGCGCCTTGTCCTTGGGCTTCACGATGAGGATGTGGTGCGACATGGTCGTGACGTTGCCCTGGGCGCTGTCGACCTCGTGCGTGACCGGGTTGGTCAGGTAGCGCTTGACCAGCGTGGAGATCTCGTTCTCCATCGTGGCCGAGAACAGCATGCGCTGGCCGCCGGCCGGGATCTGGTCGAGCAGCTCGGTGACCTCGGGCAGGAAGCCCAGGTCCGACATCTGGTCGGCCTCGTCGAGGACGGCGATCTGGGTGTTCTCCAGCGAGCAGGCGCCGCGGTTGATGATGTCGCGCAGGCGGCCCGGGGTGGCGACGAGGACGTCGACGCCGCGCTCCAGGGCGTAGATCTGGTTGCCCATCGACGTACCGCCGCAGACGACCTTCATCTTCAGGCCGAGGACGTCGCCGTAGGGCTGCAGCGCGTCGGCGACCTGCATGGCCAGCTCACGGGTCGGCGTCAGGATGACGGCGCGCGGCTTCTTCTTCTCGGTGTGACCGCCGGCGAGCTGCGCGAGGGTCGGCAGACCGAAGGAGAGGGTCTTGCCGGAGCCGGTGCGGCCACGGCCGAGGATGTCCTTGCCGGCCAGGGCGTCCGGGATGGTCGCGGCCTGGATCGGGAAGGGGCTGGTCACGCCGTTCTGCGCGAGCTTGCGGACGACGCCCTCGGGGAGACCGAGGTCCTCGAACGTGAGCTCGGGGGCGGACTCGACGGTCTCAGCGGTGTCGATGACCTCGACGGTCTCGATGACCTCGACGGCCTCGACCGCGTCGTTGTTCTCGTTGTTCTCGGGCACGACGACGTGATCAGTACTGGAAACAGACATGCGAAATGCGAACCTTCCGGAGTTCTTCGGCACGCGCCCAAACTCCGTGAAGTCGCAAACGACCGCCTCTATGCGGTCCGGCCACGGCAAGGGAGAGTACGCGCCACGCGGCGCTCTCTGCGGCGGCGCCGGGCAAATGGGATCAAACGATCTACTACCATACGCACCCTTCCCCCATGAAGGCAAACTGAGCCCCATACGACCAGGTGAAGGTGCGTTCTTAGCCACCTGCTCGCATCAACAAAGCTACCTCGGCCGCGCCGACCGCGCTGTTGTACCGGCCACATCCACGGCCCCGATCGCCGTGAACCCCGCCACATCCCCCATCCATGAGGCCCGCCACCTCGCCCCCCGGCGCCCGCTACACCGGTGCGCCCGCCTCGGGCGCCGGCTCCCGCTGCACGAGCTGCGTCGCCTGCTGCTCGTGCGCCGACGACGACGGCTCCGCCGTACCGGGGTCGGGCTCCGGCGGCGACGAGGCGGGCGGGGGCTCGGGCGTCGGCTCCGCCGTCGTCCGCGTGGGACTCGGCTCGCCGGGCGGCACGGGCTCCGTGGACGGCCTCCCGCCCTTCTCCGTCGCCTTCTCGGACGGCTTCGCGCCCGCGGACTCCGACGCCGACGGAGACGCGTCGCCGGACGCGGACTCCCCCGGCTTCGCCGAGGACTTGCCGCCCTTTCCCCCCTTCCCGCCGCGCGACCCGACTCCGCCGCCGCCCACCGCGGTCCCGCCGCCGGGCACCTGGCCGGCCCGCTGCCCCGCCGAGTGCGAGGGCCCGGGCCGCTCCCCGTCGTCGCCGACGCTCATGCAACCGGCGGCGGCGGCGACGGCCATGACCGTGGCGACCAGACGGACGGGTACGTACAAGGCGCGCACGGGCGGCCACCTCCGAATGGGGTGTCCCCCGCTCAAGAGGAGCCGGAGCGTGGGGAGGAACGGGAGTTCCCCCTGTCCAACTCCCGCCGCCCACAAGAGGACACGCGCCCCCCGGGCCCAACCGGGCCGGGGGGCGCGTGCGGGGAACGCGTTCTTCGTGGGCGGTGATGCGTGACGCGCGAGGTGCCGCGGGTCAGCCGACGGCCAGCGGGTCGTCCGGGGCCAGCACGGCCGCGATGCGCTGGGCGACCACCTCGGCCTGGTTGCCGTCGGGCGTGTCCGCGGTCTTGGTGGCGTTGACCGCGATGGCGAGACGGTCGGACGGGAGATACGCCTGGATCGCCGCGTAGCCCGAGAACGACGGGTTCTGGAGCACCCATCCGTTGATCACGATGACGCCGAGCCCGAAGTGCTTGGCCTCGGTCTGCTCCAGGCAGACCGTGGCGGGACAGGTGGCGGTCGCGTGGCCGAGACCGACCGTCCCCGGGTTGAGCAGGGTGCGGTAGGAGCGGTGCGAGAGGAGTTCGCCGCTGCCGATGGCCTGCGCCGAGCGGGCCAGGTCACAGACGTGGGTGGTGATGACCGCGCCTGGCGCGGTGGTCCACGACGGGTTCCAGAACGTGGACTCCTCGTACAGGCCGCGCTCGGCGGTGAAGGCGTGCAGGACCGGACGCGGGATGTCGGGGGTGAAGTTGTTCCGGGTGTTGTCCAGACCCAGCGGACCCGTGACCCGCTCCTTCAGGAACCTGTCGATCCGGGTTCCGGTGATCTTCTCCAGCGCCTGGATCAGCAGCAGGTAATTGGCGTGGGAATAGCTCCAGTTGGTGCCCGGCTTGTACCAGAACGGATGGCTGTAGGGGTACGAGAGCAGCTCCTGCGGGGTCCACTGGCGGAACGGGTGGGCCTCCAGCTCGGCCAGGAAGGCCGGGTCGGTGACGTAGTCGTGCAGCCCGGTGGTGTTGGTGGCCAGCATCCGCAGGGTGATCTTGTCTGCCTTGGGCAGACCGGGCAGCCAGCGCTCCACGGTGTCGTCGAGGCGGACCTTGCCCTCCTCGACGAGCTGCAGGAGGGCCGTGCCGACGTAGGAGAAGGCCACCGAACCGGCGCGGAAGTGCATGTCCGGCTCGGCCGGGACACCCGTCATGGACTCGCCGAGCGCGTCCGTGAGGATCTCGCGTCCGTCGCTGGTGACCTTCAGCTCCACGGACTTCAGGTGGAGTTCGGCCTTGGCCTCACGGGCGATGTCCAGGACCTCGCGGGCCTGGCCGTCGAGAGGCCTCTCGGTCCTCACACAGTCGCGTCCGCCGCGGCCGCCGGGCCCTCCGGCGAACGCCGGTGCGGCGGCGCCCGTCTGGGCCGTCACGGCGAGGAGGGCGGCACAGAGGAGAGCCGTGCGGGCGCGGGCACGCGTGCGCAGCCGCGTCGGGGAAGGGGTGCGGGTCATGCCCGCACTATGTCCGGATCATCAATGACAATTCGACAGAACACTCCGTAAATGTTATGAGACACCCCATGTGGGGCAGGGGCCGGTTCGCCCTCCGTCATATCCGGCCCCATCGGAGCCTCCGTCGGCCTCCTGTGACGGCGTGCCGTCCCTGACAATGGCCTTGTGCTGGAGATGACGCGCGAAACCTTCGAAGAGCTCGTGAGCCAGGCCCTCGACCAGATCCCGCCCGAGCTGACCCGGGTCATGGACAACGTCGCCGTGTTCGTCGAGGACGAGCCTCCAGCCGACGACCCCGAACTGCTGGGCCTCTACGAGGGCACCCCGCTCACCGACCGCGGTGAGTGGTACGCCGGCGTACTCCCCGACCGCATTTCGATCTACATGGGCCCCACGCTGCGCGCCTGCGAGACCCCGGACGACGTGGTCCACGAGGTCGCCGTGACCGTGATCCACGAGATCGCCCACCATTTCGGCATCGACGACGAGCGGCTCCACGAACTGGGCTGGGGCTGACGAACTGGGCCGGGGCTGACCAAAACCCCGTCCGCCCCGGCAGGGCAGCGGGTCTCCCGCCCGCATACCCGCCCCGGCACTTGGGCATACGGGACCAATGGTCCGCGTCCCCGTTGCCGCAGCCGCCGCCGTCCGCCGCATGACCGACCGCGCCCGCCGGGTGCCGCACGCCCTCACCCGCCGCCACCGCGGCCGCCGCAGGAGCCCGGTGCTCGAACTCGCCGCCCGGCCGAACCCGTACGCCCGCGCCGTCGGACTTCTCTGCGTGGTGCTGCTCGGCGCCTGGCTGGGACTGCTGGTCGTGGGAAACGTCCGCGTCCCGGTCGGCCCCATGAACACCACCATGACCCTGCGCCCCTCCCTCGCGGGCGGCACGAAGATCAACATCTCCCCGCTAGGCGCGCTGGAACTGCGCAGCCACGAGGCCCCGCTGCGCCTCGACGTGGACGTGGACCAACTCGACCCGGAACGCTCCCAGGCCCTCGTCGACCACCCGGAGCGCCTGTCCGGCCTCCAGGACGAGGTCGCGCGGGACGTCGAGCACGGCACCCTCGACCTGGCGGTCCGCTCCTGCATAGCCGTGGTCGCCGGTGCCACCGCCCTCGGCCTCGGCGTCTACCGCCGCCCCCGCCGGGCCCTCGCCGCCGGCGGCCTCGCCCTCGCCCTGCTGGCCGCCTCGGGAGCGACCGCCTTCGCCACCTGGAATCCCCAGTCGGTCCTGGAACCGAAGTACTCCGGGCTCCTCTCCTCCGCACCCTCCCTGGTCGGCAACGCCCGCAACATCGTCAGCGAATTCGACGTCTACCAGAGGGAGTTGGCCCGCCTGGTGACGAACGTGACGAAGCTGTACGACGTCACGTCCACCCTTCCCGTCTACGAGCCCGACCCCACCACGATCCGGGTCCTGCACGTCTCCGACATCCATCTGAACCCGGCGAGCTGGAAGATCATCAGCTCACTCGTCCGGCAGTACGCCATCGACGTGATCGTCGACTCCGGCGACACCATGGACCACGGCTCGGCGGCCGAGAACGGCTTCCTGGACCCGATCCCGGACCTCGGTGCCCCGTACGTCTGGGTCCGCGGCAACCACGACTCGGCCGAGACGCAGAGCTATCTGGAACGCATGAAGAACGTGCGGGTCCTCGACAACGGCCGGGCGGTCACGGTCGCGGGCCTGCGCTTCGCCGGCATCGGCGACCCGCAGTTCACCCCGGACCGCTCGGTCACGCCGGGCGGCGGCGCGGCGGAGGATCTCGCGGGCGCCCGCCTGGCCTCGGCACTGCGCGATCAGCGCGCCGCCGGCACCCCGGTCGACATCGCCGTCGCCCACGAGCCGTCGGCCGCCCGCGGGACGGACGGCGAGGTGCCCCTGGTGCTGGCCGGTCATCTGCACCACGAGGAGATGGAGGTCATGAAGTACGGCACCCGGCTGCGCGTCGAGGGCTCGACGGGCGGCAGCGGTCTCCGCGCCGTCGAGGGCCAGTACCCGGACCCGATCGAGGCGTCGATCCTCTACGTCGACCGGGACACCCGCCGCCTCCAGGCCTGGGACGAGATCAGACTGGGCGGTCTGGGCCTCACGACGGCCGAGGTCAGCCGCCATCTCCCGGAGGAGAACCAGCCGGGCGCGACCCCGTCGCCGACCCCCTCCCCGAGCCCCTCCGGGACCTCCCCGTAAACCGTTTTGGCGATACCCCCCGCCATCCCATATGCTCATGACGTCCCCGACGCGCTGAGAAGCGCCCAGGCGGGCCGATAGCCCTCATCGTCTAGCGGCCTAGGACGCCGCCCTTTCAAGGCGGTAGCACGGGTTCGAATCCCGTTGGGGGCACGCAACACCGTGTGCGACACTATTGACGCGTCGCACGCAACAGCTTGGTCCTGTGGAGCAGTTTGGAGTGCTCGCCACCCTGTCAAGGTGGAGGCCGCGGGTTCAAATCCCGTCAGGACCGCTGAGGTTTCTCCGGAAACCTCGTGGCTGGGTAGCTCAGTTGGTACGAGCGATCGCCTGAAAAGCGATAGGTCGCCGGTTCGACCCCGGCCCCAGCCACAGCAAAGGCCTCGATCTTCGGATCGGGGCCTTTTTTCGTATGCGCCACGGTGTCCGCCCGTCGACTTGGCATGCCCTGTGCACGGCGCTACGTTCTGGCCCGCAGACAGGGTGTCTCGGGCGGGGGAACGAGTGATGTTGAACGGCGGCAGGTCGAAACCGGTGCGCGAGCTGGATCTGGAGCGCTACCGCGCCCGCTACGGGCTGACAGCGGTCGTGATGAGCAACCTCGCGATCGTCGGCGTCTCGGTCTTCGGGGTCTGGCAGCTCCACGGCGACAAGGCGGTGACCGTCGGCGTGCTGACCGCCGCCTTCACCGCGGTGAGCAGCACGACCACCGCCTACCTGGGCATCAAGGCGGTCTCCAACACGGCCAGGGCCATGGCGCAACCGCAGGTCCCCGCCCCAGGAGCAGCCCCGGCGCCGGCAGCGAACCCGGAAGCGGTCCCCGGATCGGCAGGGACCTCAGGAGCCATCCCGGGGCCGGCGGCGCCCCCGGACGCGGCCGGGGACCGGCCGCGTCCCCAGGAGTAGCCCGGGACCAGCGGCGACCCCAGGACTCCGCCCGCCGCACAGCGGCGCGCGGAGGACCTCGGTGCCGCTTCCGAGCGCCCCGGCGAAGGGCTTCCGCACCGCCTCGGGGGTGCGGACGATGGGCTCATGGTCGCCCTCATCATCGCCGGGGTCTTGGTCTTCGTGGTCATCGGCCTGATCGTCGAGTTCGGCACCCCGCTCGCCGCCGACGCCTGTCCCGCGTGCCGCGGCCGGGGCGGGCGGAGCGTGTTCCGCACCACACAGCAGTGGGACATCCGCACCCACCGCTACATGCCCACCACCAGCCTCACGACCGACCGCTGCTCGTCCTGTTCCGGGTCCGGAAAGCGGCGCGGGTAGGGCCGGACGGCCGGGTGCGCGCAAAAGCGTTCGCCAGTCATTTCGCCGAGGTGAGATCCTGGACCGCGTATGTCTACGCAACCCGCCCCCGCCCTCGGCGATCTCGCCCCCCGTCTGGCCGAGCTGTCCCTGCGCGACGCGCACCGGCTCGGGCGCAGACTCGAAGGCGCGCGCAAGATCCGCAAGCCCGAGGCTCGCTCCACCGTGTTCGCCGAGATCGAGGCGGAGGTCGCGAAGGGCGAGGCCCGGATGGCCGAGCGCCGCGCCCGCGTTCCCGCCATCACCTACCCCGAGCAGCTGCCGGTCAGCCAGAAGAAGGACGTGATCGCGGAGGCCATCCGCGACAACCAGGTGGTGATCGTCGCCGGTGAGACCGGCTCCGGCAAGACCACCCAGATCCCGAAGATCTGCATGGAGCTGGGCCGTGGCGTCCGCGGCATGATCGGGCACACACAGCCCCGTCGTATCGCCGCCCGTACCGTCGCCGAACGGGTGGCGGACGAGCTGGACACACCGCTCGGCGAGGCCGTCGGCTGGAAGGTCCGCTTCACCGACCAGGTGAACCCGGACGCCACCTTCGTCAAGCTGATGACGGACGGCATCCTCCTCGCGGAGGTCCAGACCGACCGCGAGCTGCGCGCCTACGACACGATCATCATCGACGAGGCCCACGAGCGGTCCCTCAACATCGACTTCCTGCTCGGCTACCTCGCCCAGCTGCTGCCCAAGCGGCCCGACCTGAAGGTCGTGATCACCTCCGCGACCATCGACCCGGAGCGTTTCTCCCGGCACTTCGGGGACGCCCCGATCGTCGAGGTCAGCGGGCGGACGTATCCCGTGGAGGTGCGCTACCGCCCGCTCCTGGAGGACGACTCCGAGGACGCGGACCGCGACCAGATCACCGCGATCTGCGACGCCGTCGAGGAGCTCCAGGCCGAGGGCAAGGGCGACATCCTGGTCTTCCTGTCGGGAGAGCGCGAGATCCGCGACACGGCCGACGCGCTGACGAAGAAGAAATACCGCTTCACTGAGGTACTGCCGCTGTACGCCCGGCTCTCGCACGCCGAGCAGCACCGCGTCTTCCAGGCGCACACCGGGCGCAGGATCGTTCTGGCGACCAACGTCGCCGAGACCTCCCTGACCGTCCCGGGCATCAAGTACGTGATCGACCCGGGCACGGCGCGCATCTCCCGGTACAGCCACCGCACGAAGGTGCAGCGGCTGCCCATCGAGCCGGTCTCACAGGCCAGCGCCAACCAGCGCAAGGGCCGCTGCGGCCGTACGTCCGACGGCATCTGCGTCCGGCTGTACTCCGAGGACGACTTCCTCGCCCGGCCGGAGTTCACCGATGCCGAGATCCTCCGTACGAACCTCGCCTCCGTCATCCTCCAGATGACCGCGGCCGGCCTCGGCGACATCGAGAAGTTCCCGTTCATCGACCCGCCGGACCACCGCAACATCCGCGACGGCGTCCAGCTCCTCCAGGAGCTGAACGCGCTGGACCCGACGGAGAAGGACGCCCGCAAGCGGCTCACGCCGACCGGCCGCAAGCTCGCCCAGCTCCCCGTCGACCCCCGGCTCGCCCGGATGGTCCTGGAGGCTGACAAGAACGGCTGTGCCCGCGAGGTCATGGTGATCGCGGCCGCGCTCTCCATCCAGGACCCGCGCGAGCGGCCGTCCGAGAAGCAGGCGCAGGCCGACCAGCAGCACGCCCGCTTCAAGGACGAGACGTCCGACTTCCTCGCCTTCCTCAACCTGTGGCGCTACGTCCGCGAGCAGCAGGCGGAGCGCGGCTCGTCCGCTTTCCGCCGGATGTGCAAGCAGGAGTACCTGAACTTCCTGCGCATCCGCGAGTGGCAGGACATCTACAGCCAGCTGCGGACCGTCGCCAAGCAGATGGGCATCCACCTCAACGAGGACGACGCGCCCGAGCAGAGCGTCCATGTGTCCCTGCTCGCCGGTCTGCTCTCGCACGTCGGTATGAAGGACGTGAAGGAGACCGGCGGGGAGAGCGGGAAGAGCACAGGGAAGAACGAGTACCTGGGCGCGCGCAGCGCCAAGTTCGCGATCTTCCCGGGCTCGGCGCTCTTCAAGAAGCCCCCGCGTTTCGTGATGTCCGCCGAGCTCGTCGAGACCTCGCGGCTCTGGGCGCGCGTCAACGCCCGCATCGAGCCGGAGTGGGTCGAGCCGCTGGCCGGCCATCTCCTCAAGCGGACGTACAGCGAACCGCACTGGGAGAAGGACCAGGCCGCGGTGATGGCGTACGAGAAGGTCACGCTCTACGGCGTACCGATCGTCGCGCAGCGGAAGGTGAACTACGGGCGGATCGACCCGGAGGCCAGCCGCGAGCTGTTCATCCGCAACGCGCTCGTCGAGGGCGACTGGCGTACGCACCACAAGTTCTTCGCCGACAACCGCAAGCTCCTCACCGAGGTCGAGGAGCTGGAGCACCGGGCCCGCCGCCGGGACATCCTGGTCGACGACGAGACGCTGTACGACTTCTACGACCAGCGGGTGCCCGAACACGTCGTGTCCGGGGCGCATTTCGACTCGTGGTGGAAGCACAAGCGCCATGAGGAGCCCGAACTCCTCGACTTCGAGCGCTCGATGCTCATCAACGACCGGGCCGGGGCGGTCTCGAAGGACGACTACCCCGACTCCTGGCTCCAGGGCCGGCTGAAGTTCCGGGTGACCTATCAGTTCGAGCCGGGCGCGGACGCGGACGGCGTGACCGTCCACATCCCGCTCCAGGTCCTGAACCAGGTCACGGACGAGGGCTTCGACTGGCAGATCCCGGGGCTGCGGGAGGAGGTGGTGACGGAGCTGATCCGTTCCCTCCCGAAGCCGATCCGGCGGAACTACGTTCCCGCCCCCAACTTCGCCCAGAAGTTCCTGGAGCGGGCCGTCCCGCTCCAGGAGCCGCTGACGCTGACGATGGCGCGCGAGCTCAAGCGCATGGTCGGAGTGCCGCTGACGGCCGACGACTTCGACTGGTCACGGCTCCCCGACCATCTGAAGATCACTTTCCGGATCGTCGACGAGCGGCGCCGCAAGCTCGCCGAGGACAAGGACCTGGAGGCCCTGAAGCTCCGGCTGAAGCCGAAGGCGCGCCAGGCGATCTCGCAGGCCGCCGCGGCGACGGCCGAGCGCGAGGGCGGCGAGTCCCTGGAACGCACAGGGCTCACGGACTGGACGATCGGCTCGCTCACGCGCATCTTCGAGACCCGCCGGGCGGGCCAGCCGGTGAAGGCGTACCCCGCGCTCGTCGACGACGGGCCGGCGGCCGGCACCGTCTCCGTACGGCTCTTCGACACGGAGGCCGAGCAGGCCGAGGCCATGTGGAAGGGCACCCGCCGGCTGATCCTGCGGAACATCCCGGTGAACCCGGGCAAGTTCGCCTCGGACAAGCTGACCAACGCCCAGAAGCTCGCCCTGTCCGCGAACCCGCACGGGTCGGTCCAGGCCCTCTTCGACGACTGCGCGATGGCCGCCGCGGACAAGCTGATCGCGGACTTCGGCGGCCCGGCGTGGGACGAGGAGTCCTACCGGAAGCTGTACGACAAGGTGCGCGCCGAGATCGTCGACACGACCGTGCGCACCGTCGGGCAGGTTCAGCAGGTGCTCGCCGCCTGGCAGGCGTGTGAGCGGCGCCTGAAGGGCGTCAGGAGTCCGACGCTGCTCGCGAACCTCACGGACGTGCGCAAGCAGCTGGACGCCCTCATGAAGCCCGGTTTCGTCACGGCGACGGGGCTGCGGCGCCTGCCGGACCTGATGCGCTATCTGGTCGCCGCGGACCGCCGCCTCCAGCAGATGCCGACCGGC
Organism: Streptomyces sp. NPDC002935; assembly: GCF_040611295.1. NCBI lineage: Bacteria > Bacillati > Actinomycetota > Actinomycetes > Kitasatosporales > Streptomycetaceae > Streptomyces > Streptomyces sp. NPDC002935. The sequence goes on along the minus strand of NZ_JBEXNW010000045.1, from coordinate 25,440 downwards.
GTCCAGCGGGACACCAGCCGCATGGAGAAGGTCCACGAGATGCAGGACGAGTACGCCTGGCTCCTGGAGCAGTTGCCGCAGGGCCGGCCGGTGCCCTCCTCCGTCCTGGACATCCGCTGGATGATCGAGGAGCTCCGGGTCAGCTATTTCGCCCACGCGCTGGGCACGGCGTACCCCGTCTCCGACAAGCGGATCGTGAAGGCGATCGACGCCGCCGCGCCGTAACGGCGCCCGCACGTGAGGTGAGTTCGACCCCGGGCCCGCCCTCCTGTACAGTCTCTTTTCGCAGCACAGCGCAAGAAAAAGTCGCTGCGAATCTGGTCCTGTGGAGCAGTTTGGAGTGCTCGCCACCCTGTCAAGGTGGAGGCCGCGGGTTCAAATCCCGTCAGGACCGCGTGAAGAAAGGCCCGGAGCTTCGGCTCCGGGCCTTTTCGCATGCCCGCCTCCAGCCCGTCCCCGGCCCGCCCCTTCGTGCGGCCAGGAACGTGCGCGGGGACGTCGTCCCGTCCGCGGTGCGGGCGCCCGGCCGTTCGCGTGCGCGGCACCGGTCGGCGTACGGCCGTCAGGGCGTCCGGAAGCCTCCCTGCGGCCCGTTCCCGTCTCTTGACGGCGTCACATTCCGTCGGTACCCCAGAAACCAGGGCCCTCGCCCTGCCGGCCCTCTGGAGGTGCGTATGGCGGTGTCCGCTCGGCACGAGACCCGGGCTCTGCTCCGAGCCCATCTGGCGGCCGCCTCCGGGTACCGCCACCTGACGCGGCACTGTCCGATCTGCCACCAGCTCCTGCGGCTGGCCATGGAACCCGCCTCGCACGACGAGCGGGACCCCGAGTGCGCCCCGGAGGACGAAAGTCCCTCCACGGCGTGACCGACGGCCGCGGCCATGCCCCACGACACTGTGCGCGCCCTCGCGCGACCCGGCCGCTCACGGCCCCAACTCCCCTAGCGCAGAAGGTTCGCGTGCGACAAGGACTGTGGCATGTGACAGGAGTCACCGCATATGTTTTCAGAAGTGTGGAACTTACCCCCCTCATACAACCAGTCAATTTAATATGTGCAATTGCACCCCTCCTCGGGGGCACCCACAGCCGATCCGACACCCGCACCCAGACTCCGACAAGGCCGCTCACAGGCCGGTCGCCCAGGCGCGAAGACCGCACAAAAAAGATCGCGCTGGACCCGGCGGAGTCCAGCGCGATCTACGACGCACCCTGTTCATGGGGCAAAAAAGCTTGGGCGTGAGCTCTGTTGGGGCAGAACCCGCGTCGCTTGGAGCTGTGGTGTGGACGCCTCGACGGGTTGGGGGATCCGTCAACTTGTCCGGTTATGCGATGGTTCAGGCTTCGCTGCGCTGCTGCGGGATACCCGCGAGCAGTGCGCGGACCTCAGCCTCGCGGTAGCGGCGGTGCCCGCCGAGCGTGCGGATGGACGTAAGCTTGCCGGCCTTCGCCCACCGCGTGACCGTCTTGGGGTCGACGCGGAACATCGTGGCGACCTCAGCCGGGGTCAGCAGCGGCTCGGCATCAGGGGTGCGAGCGGTCATGAGCGGCCTCCTCGGGAGAACCGAACCTTCTCGGTTCTTTCCTCTAAATTCTGCACCTTGACCCGCGTTGCCCGAAATGGCGGACGCGAGTCGAGTCGGTTATAGGACGAACGGCTTGTCCTCGGCACTACAACTACACCATCCGTCCAGCCGCGTCGGCCAAACCGATGGAATTGCCCTCCCAGGTGTTCATCAGCGACGGAAGCCGATGGACCATGCCATAGCGGACAGTCACGCCACTGTGACGATCAGTCACAGGGCGATCAGGAGTCACCAGACCCCTCAAAGCGTGCAATGCCGAGATTCCCCCCCAAACGTGGGCGGAGGGAGTCCTCCCCCGGACTCCTTGTCCTATTTTGGCACGAGGAGGGGCAAGCGATGCAAGAGCCGGGTAAGTGCCGTCCGTCACGCTTGACACCCGTTGACGTATAAGCCCGGATCGGGACCTACGTCCTGGAGTGAGGGTTCTTCAGCGTGTGAGGACCATACGCGAGTTCGACTGGAACCTGTGAGAAGCAGATCACACCGGACAGCGGACTCAGGGGCCCCACCCGCCCCTCCAGCCCCACCCGGACGAACCCGCGGAGCAGACCCCGGCCCGGACCGCCGCCGACTCCGCCTCAGTTCGACGAACGCCGGTCCCTGACCGACCGCCAGCGCTCCACCAGCCGGCCGTACGCCTCGCCCGCCTTCGCCCCGTCCCCGGTGCGCAGCGCCTCGATGCCCTCGGCGACGTCCGCAGCGGAGTGGTCGTCCTCCAGCTGCCCGGCCGGCAGCGTGTGCACGAGCCCGCCGTAGTCCAGCTCGACCAGCGAGCGCGGATGGAACTCCTCCAGCCAGCGCCCCACGTCCACCAGGCCCTCGATGAGCGGTCCTTCGTCCAGTGCTTCCCTGAGCGTCCGCAGGGCCCGCGCCGTGCGCCGCCGCGCCTGCACCATCGGCGTCCGGTAGCGCAGCAGCGGCGCGGCTCCGCCGGGGCCCGTCCCCTTCTCGTACTCCCGCTCCTCGTCGGTGACGAGCACGAACCAGTTCAGCGGGACCTGCCAGGTCGAGGTGCGGATCCACGGGCGGGCGTCGGGGTTGCGCGCCAGCCAGCGCTCGTAGTCCAGCGCGGCCTGACGGCGTACCAGCGGCGGCAGGACCGCGTCGAGAACGGACGCCGGGAGCTCCTCGCCCAGTTCGTCCAGGGCCTGCCAGCCGCGCAGCCGGGTGCGCCAGGGGCAGACGCACACCACCCCGTCTACCTCGGCCACGAACGCGTCGCCGCTCTCGTGCACCGGCACGGGGATCGGCGGGGTGGGCAGCAGATCCGCCAGCGAGCGGCGCAGTTCGTCCTGGTACGAGGGGCGCTCGGTGCGCCGGGCGTAGCGCGTCCAGTGGGCGCGCTCGGACTCCGGGAACGCGGCCAGTGGCTCGTACACGCGCAGATACGTCGCATACGGGACGATCACCGCGGACACCTTGGGCACGCCTGCTCCCTCCCCCGTCGACCACCGGGAAAACCAGCGAGAACCGCTCATAACCTGATGAGAAATCTATGCAAATCGAACCATGGCTGTACCCCGCCCGTAGGTGATCCTGAACACTGCGCCGAAGGCGGGTCGGCGCAGGCTCTAGTCTCATTCCCACGGAGCCCGCCATCCGCACGGGCCCCGCACCCAACCGCCGTTTTTTACCTGGGAGTCACCACAGTGACCGACGTAACCGGCGCGCCTGCTGATGTACTGCACACCCTTTTCCGTTCGGATCAGGGGGGTCATGAGCAAGTCGTGCTCTGCCAGGACCGCGCCAGCGGCCTCAAGGCCGTCATCGCCATCCACTCCACCGCTCTGGGCCCGGCCCTCGGTGGCACGCGCTTCTACCCGTACGCGAGCGAGCAGGAGGCCGTCGCCGACGCCCTCAACCTCGCGCGCGGGATGTCGTACAAGAACGCCATGGCCGGACTCGACCACGGCGGCGGCAAGGCCGTCATCATCGGCGACCCCGAGCAGATCAAGTCCGAGGAGCTGCTCCTCGCGTACGGCCGGTTCGTCGCCTCGCTCGGCGGCCGGTACGTCACGGCGTGCGACGTCGGCACCTACGTCGCCGACATGGACGTCGTGGCGCGCGAGTGCCGGTGGACGACCGGCCGCTCCCCGGAGAACGGCGGCGCGGGCGACTCGTCGGTCCTGACCGCCTTCGGCGTGTTCCAGGGCATGCGGGCGTCCGCCCAGCACATGTGGGGCGACCCGACGCTGCGCGGCCGCAAGGTCGGCGTCGCCGGCGTCGGCAAGGTGGGCCACCACCTGGTCGAGCACCTGCGCGCGGACGGCGCCGAGGTCGTGATCACGGACGTGCGGGCCGACTCCGTGCAGCGGATCCTGGACCGGCATCCCTCCGGCGTCACGGCCGTCGCGGACACCGAGGCACTCATCCGCACCGAGGGCCTCGACATCTACGCGCCGTGCGCGCTGGGCGGGGCGCTCAACGACAGCTCCGTGCCGGTGCTCACCGCCAAGATCGTGTGCGGTGCCGCCAACAACCAGCTGGCGCACCCGGGCGTGGAGAAGGACCTCGCGGACCGCGGCATCCTGTACGCCCCCGACTACGTGGTGAACGCGGGCGGGGTCATCCAGGTCGCCGACGAGCTGCACGGCTTCGACTTCGACCGGTGCAAGGCGAAGGCCGCGAAGATCTTCGACACCACGCTGGCCATATTCGCACGTGCGAAGCAGGACGGGATTCCGCCGGCCGCGGCGGCCGACCGGATCGCCGAGCAGCGGATGGCGGAGGCACGGCGTCACTGACGCCTTCCGGGGCCATACGCCCTTGTCAGGGACCCGCCGACGGCCGGTTGGGAGAGAACTCTCACGTCTGTCGGCGGGTCGTACGCCAAGAAGAGGTTAAAATCGCGGTTGACCAGCGAGGACAGGGCACCTCGCGGGTTCTGGGTGAAGGCGCGTGCTGCGGGCGACGTACCGTATGGGCGCGGGCTCAGGTACCGTGGAAGCCCTACGGACCGGTCTCTCCACGGAGAGTCCGTTCCAGATCATGAACGCGTGTCAAGACTCTGGGGCCGTCGAGCCCCGTATCCGAGGGGGTCGAGCCATGGGGCGCGGCCGGGCAAAGGCCAAGCAGACGAAGGTCGCCCGCCAGCTGAAGTACAGCAGCGGCGGGACTGACCTCTCGCGTCTGGCCAATGAGCTGGGCGCTTCGACTTCGAGCCAGCCGCCGAATGGCGAGCCGTTCGAGGACGACGACGAGGAAGACGACCCGTACGCACAGTACGCGGATCTCTATAACGACGACGACGAGGACGAGGACGACCAGTCCGGCCCTCAGTCGCAACGTCGCGGCGCTTGACGCAACAGCGTCCCTCGCAGTTTCCGCGACCTCTTCTCGTAGCGGATCTCCTGGCGTGGGTTCCTGGTAGATCTGGCCTGGCGTATTTCTCGTAGCGACTGCACCTCACCCGGTCCGGGGTTTCACCACCGGACCGGGTTTCGTGCTGTCTCGGGGGGCCTCAGCCCGCGTAGTCGCCGATGAGCGCCGCGCCCGTCGCGTGGTCCCCGCGCTCGGTGATCTCGCCGGCGATCCAGGCGTCCACTCCGCGGTCCGCGAGGACGGCGAGGGCGACCTCGGCGGACTCCTCGGGCACGATCGCCATCATGCCGACGCCCATGTTCAGCGTCTTCTCCAGCTCCAGGCGCTCGACGCCGCCGGTCCTGCCGACCAGGTCGAAGACCGGCGCCGGGGTCCAGGTCTCGCGGTCGACCACGGCGTGCAGACCGTCCGGGACGACACGGGCCAGGTTGGCCGCCAGTCCGCCGCCGGTGATGTGGCTGAAGGCGTGCACCTCGGTGCTCTTCGTCAGCGTCAGGCAGTCCAGCGAGTAGATCTTGGTGGGCTCCAGGAGCTCCTCGCCGAGCGTGCGGCCGAACTCCTCGATGTGCTGGTCCAGGCGCAGGTTCGCCCGGTCGAAGAGGACATGCCGGACGAGCGAGTACCCGTTCGAGTGAAGACCGGAGGCCGCCATGGCGATCACCGCGTCACCCGTACGGATGCGATCCGGGCCGAGCAGCTGGTCGGCCTCGACGACGCCCGTACCGGCGCCCGCGACGTCGAAGTCGTCCGGACCGAGCAGACCGGGGTGTTCGGCCGTCTCGCCGCCCACCAGGGCGCAGCCCGCGAGGACACAGCCCTCGGCGATGCCCTTCACGATGGCCGCGACCCGCTCCGGGTGGACCTTGCCCACGCAGATGTAGTCGGTCATGAAGAGCGGCTCGGCGCCGCACACCACGATGTCGTCCATGACCATCGCGACCAGGTCGTGGCCGATGGTGTCGTACACGCCCAGCTGCCGGGCGATGTCGACCTTGGTGCCCACGCCGTCCGTGGCGGAGGCGAGCAGCGGACGCTCGAAGCGCTTGAGGGCCGAGGCGTCGAAGAGGCCGGCGAAGCCGCCGAGGCCACCGAGGACCTCGGGGCGCTGCGTCTTCTTCACCCACTCCTTCATCAGCTCTACGGCGCGGTCGCCCGCCTCGATGTCGACTCCGGCAGCCGCGTAGGACGCACCGGAGGCACTGCCCGTCGCCGGAGGGGACTGATCAGACACAGAAGACATTGCCTGGGATCTTTCGGTTGGTGAAACGGGGCTCTGCGGCACTACGGGCGACGGATGGCGTCAGCCGCGGCCGTGGCTGCGGGACCCGCGGCCAGCTCGGTCTCCAGGAGCTGCTTGCCGAGCAGTTCGGGGTCCGGAAGCTCCATCGGGTACTCGCCGTCGAAGCAGGCGCGGCACAGATTCGGCTTGTCGATCGTCGTGGCCTCGATCATCCCGTCGAGCGAGATGTACGAGAGCGAGTCGGCGCCGAGCGAGGTGCCGATCTCCTCGATGGTCATGCCGTTCGCGATCAGCTCGGCGCGGGTCGCGAAGTCGATGCCGAAGAAGCAGGGCCACTTCACGGGCGGGGAGGAGATCCGGATGTGGACCTCGGCCGCACCCGCCTCGCGCAGCATCCGGACCAGGGCGCGCTGGGTGTTGCCGCGCACGATCGAGTCGTCGACGACGACCAGGCGCTTGCCCTTGATGACTTCCTTGAGCGGATTCAGCTTCAGGCGGATTCCGAGCTGGCGGATCGTCTGCGACGGCTGGATGAAGGTCCGGCCGACATACGCGTTCTTCACCAGGCCGGCACCGAACGGGATGCCTGAGGCTTCCGCGTAACCGATCGCGGCGGGCGTCCCGGACTCCGGGGTCGCTATCACCAGGTCGGCCTCCACAGGGGCTTCCTTGGCGAGTTTGCGGCCCATCTCGACGCGCGAGAGGTACACGTTCCGACCGGCGATGTCCGTGTCGGGGCGGGCCAGATAGACGTACTCGAAGATGCAGCCCTTGGGCTTCGCTTCCGCGAATCGCGAGGTCCGCAGGCCGTTCTCGTCGATGGCGACGAACTCGCCCGGCTCGATCTCGCGCACATAGCTGGCGCCGCAGATGTCGAGGGCGGCGGACTCGGAGGCGACCACCCAGCCACGCTCCAGGCGGCCGAGGACCAGCGGGCGGATGCCCTGCGGGTCACGGGCGGCGTAGAGGGTGTGCTCGTTCATGAAGACGAGCGAGAAGGCGCCCATGACCTGCGGGAGGATCTTGGTGGAAGCCTCTTCGATGGTCAGCGGCTTGCCGTCGTCGTCGACCTGGGCCGCGAGGAGCGCGGTGAGCAGGTCGGTGTCGTTGGTGGCCGCCACACGGGTGGTGCGGCCTTCCTGCTTGGGCAGGTCGGCGACCATCTCGGCGAGCTGCGCCGTATTGACGAGGTTGCCGTTGTGGCCGAGCGCGATGGAACCGTGCGCGGTGGCACGGAACGTCGGCTGGGCGTTCTCCCACACGGAGGCACCAGTGGTCGAGTAGCGGGCGTGACCGACCGCGATATGACCTTGGAGCGAACCGAGCGAGGTCTCGTCGAAGACCTGGGACACGAGGCCCATGTCCTTGAAGACGAGGATCTGGGAGCCGTTGCTGACCGCGATTCCCGCGGATTCCTGACCCCGATGCTGGAGGGCGTAGAGCCCGAAGTAAGTGAGCTTGGCGACCTCTTCGCCCGGAGCCCAGACACCGAAGACGCCGCAAGCGTCCTGGGGGCCTTTCTCACCGGGGAGCAGATCATGATTGAGTCGACCGTCACCACGTGGCACGGCTCCGAGTGTAGGCGAGATCGACCACTGGTCCGAATTGGGGATTCGGGGCCTCAGTGGATCACTCGTCGGCCACCGCGCTGACGATTGTGCCGTTTGTGCTGGTCAGCGTGATGCCACGATGATCCAACGTGTAGGCGGGCTTGCTGTCGAAGAGCTCCAGCAGCGTCTTCTCGGTCCTCATGAGTGAGCCTTGGCACATCATGCGGGTGGTCCTGACCCGGCCGAGGGTGATATGTCCGTCGCTGACGGTGGCCTGGGCGGACGCGTGGTTGCAGCCGAGCCGGCCGTCGAAGGTGCCGTCCTCGCCGAGGACGAAGTACGCGTTGGCCCCCTTCGGGAGCGGCTGGGACACGTTCGTGTCACCGAGTGCCGTGACCGTCCACTTCGTCCCTCGCAGGGGTGCGTCCTGCTCCTTGGTGAGGCTGATCCGGTCGCCGTTGTCGGCGGTGAGCGTCAGCTTGTCGCCGTCGGCCTTGGTCGTGAACGCGCTGCCGCCCGCGACGGTGCGGCTCAGGCTCCGCTCGAAGCTCATCGGGCCCTTCTCGCAGCCCATGTCGGTCGTCTGGATCTCGCCGAACTCGACGCGGTCACCGTCGAGGGTGGCCTTCGAACCGAAGCCGTTGCAGCCGAGGTTGCCGCTGACCCGACCGTCCTCGCCGATCCTCAGATACGCGCCCGAGGGTGCCTGCGCGGTCTTTCCGTCCACGGTGAGGCTGTCGACCGTCCAGTGGACACCGGTCACCGGTGCCGAATCCGTCCGCGCGGACCCGCTCCCCGCCGACTGGGTACCGCACGCCACGGCGAGGGGCAGCAGGGTCAGGACACTGAGGGTCGTTCGCTGCTTGTCCATGCGGATGGGACGGGAGGGGTGGGTGACCGGTTCCCTCGGAGGCGGTGCGAGGGGGTTCAGCCCATCAGGGGGAGCAGGCCGCCGAGGTCGGCGCGCTCGCCGCTCGCGCTGACCTTCGCGTCGTCCAGCGCCGTCTTCCACCGCGTACGTCCCGTCGCGAGCCGGAGCCAGGTCAGCGGGTCCGTCTCGACCACGTTCGGCGGAGTGCCGCGGGTGTGCCGGGGCCCTTCCACGCACTGGACGACGGCGTACGGCGGGATCCGGACCTCCGTCGACGCGCCGGGCGCCTTCACGGCGAGCGTGTCGGCGAGCAGCCGGGTGCAGGCGGCGAGGGCCTGGCGGTCGAAGGGGATGTCGGTACCGGCGGCGCGGTTCAGATCATCGGTGTGCACGACGAGTTCGACGGTGCGGGTGACGAGGTAGTCGGCGAGGGTCATCGCCCCCGCGCTCACGGCGAGCAGCCGGTCGTCGGGGGCCGTGGCCAGGTGCTCGGTGATCCGGTGTTCGGCGTGGGCGTAGAGCGCGTCGAGGTCGGGATGGTCGGCGGCGAGTGCGCGCGTGCCGTCGGCGATGTTCCCGGCGCGGGCCGCCGTCCCGAACGGCCAGTCGAGCAGCGCGCGTTCCTTCGCAGCGGGCGCCGGCAGGTCGAGGTGCCGGCTCACCGCCTCGACCGCCATCACGATGTGCGCGGCCAACTCCCGCACAGTCCAGTCCCCGAGCTGTGCGGGCCGTGCCAACTGCTCCTCGCTCAGCGCGCGTACGCCGTCCCGTACGTTCCCGAACTGCGCGAGAACCGCCGCGCGGATCTTGGCGGAGTCGTAGGTACGCGCGCGTTTCCGGGCTGAGGTCATACGGCGAGCCTAGGGCCTGTCCGGCGGATCATGCCGGAGACGCCGGGCCTGGCACGTGCGCTGATCAGGCGCCGCAGGTTTCCTGAGCCGGCCTGATGGCCCTCGCCGCACTGCCCGCGCCGAGGTTGCCCAGGTCCGCCGACGCCGAGGACCCTTCAGCCCCGCCTCGGCAGACCGGGCCGGTCCCGGCACGACGAAGGCCCCGCCCGTCGAAACGGGCGGGGCCTTCGCACAGATTGACGGGTTACGCCAGCAGCGCCGGGATCGTGCCCTCGTGGGCCGTGCGCAGCTCCGCCAGGGAGAGCACGAACTCGCCCTGGACGTCGACCATCGCGGTCGCGTCGGACTCGATGCCGTCGACGACACCGATACGGGTGACGGGCAGACCCCGGGCACCGCACATGTCGTTGAAGCGGAGCTCCTCCGAGCGCGGGACGGCGACGACCGCGCGGCCCGCCGACTCCGAGAAGAGGAACGTGAACGCGTCGAGACCGTCGGGCACGATCAGCCGCGCGCCCTTGCCGCCCTGCAGTGCCGACTCGACCACAGCCTGGATCAGACCGCCGTCGGACAGGTCGTGCGCGGAGTCGATCATGCCGTCGCGGGAGGCCGAGATGAGGATCTCGGCGAGCAGCCGCTCGCGCTCCAGGTCGACCTTCGGCGGCAGACCACCGAGGTGGTCGTGGACGACCTGCGACCAGGCCGAGCCGCCGAACTCCTCGTGGGTGTCACCGAGCAGGTAGAGGAGCTGGCCCTCTTCCTGGAAGGCGACCGGGGTGCGCCGGGCGACGTCGTCGATGACGCCCAGCACGGCCACGACCGGAGTCGGGTGGATGGCGACCTCGCCGGTCTGGTTGTACAGCGAGACGTTGCCGCCGGTCACCGGGGTGCCCAACTGCTGGCAGGCGTCGGCCAGTCCACGGATCGCCTCGGCGAACTGCCACATGACGGCCGGGTCCTCGGGCGAGCCGAAGTTCAGGCAGTCGGAGACGGCGAGCGGCTTGGCACCGGTCGTCGCGACGTTGCGGTAGGCCTCGGCGAGGGCCAGCTGCGCGCCCGTGTACGGGTCGAGCTTGGCGTAGCGGCCGTTGCCGTCGGTCGCGATGGCGACGCCGAGCCCGGTCTCCTCGTCGATGCGGATCATGCCCGAGTCCTCGGGCTGGGCCAGCACCGTGTTGCCCTGCACGAAGTGGTCGTACTGGGAGGTGATCCAGGACTTGGAGGCCTGGTTCGGGGAGGAGACCAGCCTCAGGACCTGGTCCTTCAGCTCCTCGCTCGTCGCCGGGCGGGGCAGCTTGTTCGCGTCGTCGGCCTGGAGGGCGTCCTGCCAGGAGGGGCGGGCGTAGGGGCGCTCGTAGACCGGGCCGTCGTGCGCGACCGTGCGCGGGTCGACGTCGACGATCTTGCCGCCGTGCCAGAAGATCTCCAGGCGGTCGCCGTCGGTGACCTCACCGATGACGGTGGCGATGACGTCCCACTTGTCGCAGATCTCCAGGAAGCGGTCGACCTTCGCCGGCTCGACGACCGCGCACATGCGTTCCTGCGACTCGCTCATGAGGATTTCCTCGGGAGAGAGAGTCGAGTCCCGCAGGGGTACGTCGTCCAGGGTGACGCGCATGCCGCCGGAGCCGTTGGACGCCAGCTCGCTGGTGGCGCAGGACAGACCGGCAGCGCCGAGGTCCTGGATGCCGACGACCAGCTTCTCGGCGAAGGCCTCCAGGGTGCACTCGATGAGGAGCTTCTCCTGGAAGGGGTCACCGACCTGGACGGCGGGACGCTTCGACGGCTTGGCGTCGTCGAAGGTCTCCGAGGCGAGGATCGACGCGCCGCCGATGCCGTCGCCGCCCGTGCGGGCCCCGTACAGGATGACCTTGTTGCCGGTTCCGGACGCCTTCGCGAGGTGGATGTCCTCGTGCCGCATGACGCCGATGGCGCCGGCGTTGACGAGCGGGTTGCCCTGGTAGCAGGCGTCGAAGACGACCTCGCCGCCGATGTTGGGCAGGCCCAGGCAGTTGCCGTAGCCGCCGATGCCCGCGACGACACCCGGCAGGACGCGCTTGGTGTCGGGGTGGTCGGCCGCGCCGAAGCGCAGCGGGTCGACGACCGCGACCGGCCGCGCGCCCATGGCGATGATGTCGCGCACGATGCCGCCGACGCCGGTGGCCGCGCCCTGGTAGGGCTCGACGTACGACGGGTGGTTGTGCGACTCGACCTTGAAGGTGACCGCGTAGCCCTGGCCGACGTCGACGACGCCGGCGTTCTCGCCGATGCCGACGAGCAGCGCGTCGGACTGCGGGGCCTTCTCGCCGAACTGGCGGAGGTGGACCTTCGAGGACTTGTAGGAGCAGTGCTCGGACCACATGACGGAGTACATGGCGAGCTCGGCGCCGGTGGGCCGGCGGCCGAGGATCTCGACGACGCGCTCGTACTCGTCCTTCTTCAGGCCCAGTTCGGCCCAGGGCAGCTCGACGTCGGGGGTCGCGGCCGCGTTCTCGACCGTGTCCAGAGGCGTGCGGCTCATGCGTTGACCAGCTTCTTGAGGATCGACGTGAAGAAGGGGAGGCCGTCGGTGCGGCCGGACCCGACCAGGGGCTCGACGGCGTGCTCCGGGTGCGGCATCAGACCGACGACATTGCCCGCCTCGTTCGTGATGCCGGCGATGTCGCGCAGCGAGCCGTTCGGGTTACCGCATCCATCAGCGGCTTCGCCACTGACCACGTAACGGAACGCGACCCGGCCCTCCGCCTCCAGCATGTCGAGCGTGTGCTCGTCGGCGACGTACCGCCCGTCCATGTTCTTCAGCGGGATGCGGATCTCCTGGCCGGCCGCGTAGTCGGCGGTCCAGGCGGTCTCCGCGTTCTCCACCCGCAGCTTCTGGTCGCGGCAGATGAAGTGGAGGTGGTTGTTGCCGAGCATCGCGCCGGGGAGAAGGTGCGCCTCGGTGAGGACCTGGAAGCCGTTGCAGATGCCGAGAACCGGCATTCCGGACTTCGCCTGCTCGATGACGGTCTCCATCACCGGCGAGAAGCGCGAGATGGCGCCGGCCCGCAGATAGTCGCCGTACGAGAAACCGCCGGGCAGCACCACGGCGTCGACCTGCTTGAGGTCCTTGTCCTTGTGCCAGAGAGCTACGGGTTCGGCACCGGCCAGCTTGATCGCGCGCTGCGTGTCACGGTCGTCGAGGCTGCCCGGAAAGGTGACGACTCCAATACGAGCGGTCACTTTCCGGCCTCCGCGACTTCCTCGACCTTGACGGTGAAGTCCTCGATCACGGTGTTGGCGAGGAAGGATTCCGCCAGTTCATGGATGCGGGCGAGCGCGGCGTCGTCCACCGGTCCGTCCACTTCCAGTTCGAATCGCTTTCCCTGACGGACGTCGGAGACACCTTCGAAACCGAGGCGCGGCAGTGCACGCTGCACCGCCTGGCCCTGGGGGTCGAGGATCTCCGGCTTGAGCATGACGTCGACTACGACGCGTGCCACTGGCACTCCCGGTGTGTGGTGCTGAGCAGGTCCCTTCAGACTACCCGTACAAAATTTCTACTCGCGTAGATTCGTAGAATCCTACGTGACCCCGATCACGATCAGGCATCGGCACGGGGGCATGCACGGAAAATCCTGGGAAAAACCGCAGAAGAGCGGTAGGACCCCATTGCCTTCGGACACGCGCAGGGATTTAGTCGGGCTTCACAATGCAATGCCGGGCACTGTACAAAGGAATTGGCAATAGCCGATACTTTGCTCGATAACAGCCGGACAGTCGACATCTCCCCGACAACTCCGTGACGTCCACGCACGTCATGACCGTTGATCGCAGAGGTGTCGCACGAAGGGACCGATATTCGTGGCGCAGCGTGTCGTGGTCACTCTCTTTGACGACATCGACGGCTCGGAAGCGGCGGAAACGATCGCCTTCGGACTCGACGGCAAGTCGTACGAGATCGACCTCAATCCAGCCAATGCCAAGAAACTGCGTAAGGCGCTCGCGCCCTACCTCGAGGCCGGCCGCAAGCAGTCGAAGTCCGGGAAGGTCTACACGCACACCGCGTTGACGCCCGACCCGGCCGCGGTCCGCGCCTGGGCCCGCTCCAACAAGATGGACGTGCCGCCGCGCGGCCGGATCCCCAAGAAGGTCTACGAGGCGTTCGCCGAGGCGCACTGAGCCGGCGGCCCCGGACGGGGCACCCGACGAGAGCCTCCGCGGGAGCCCTGGCCCGGGCCGGGTGCCGCGAGAGCCCTCCACCGGACCCCTGGAAGAACGGACTTGCGCTGACCCCCGCCTGATCAGCTAGAGTCTGGAACACGCCGAGGGGCCAGGCCGAAAAGCCGGAACCCGAGGGTCGTGCGGGTGTAGTTCAGTAGCAGAACATCCCCCTTCCAGGGGGAAGGCGCAGTGTGCAATTCCTGTCACCCGCTCTGCATCGCTTACCGATCACGGTTGTTGATCAGGTAGAGTGGTGCTCGCGCCGATCGGTGGAAGCCGGTCGGAGGCAATGCGGACGTAGCTCAGTTGGTAGAGCGCAACCTTGCCAAGGTTGAGGTCGCCAGTTCGAACCTGGTCGTCCGCTCCACGAAGCAAAGGCCCCGGTCAGTCGACCGGGGTCTTTCTCGTGTCCGCGAGCCCCGACCTCTCGCCCGGCCATGGATGTCGATGGGCCGCACCCGTATCAGGGTCCTCCTGCCTATCGCCTCCGTGTCCTTCCCGGCTATCGCCGCCCGCTCGCGCCGGAGTCCCGTCTGACATTTGTCATGCGGAGTGATGACACCGCGCACTGCTGAGGGAACCCGTCCGCCGGGACGCTGATTTCATGAACACGAACGAGCAGGATGACGTGATCGAGGTCACTGATCTGCGGCGTGTGTACGGGGGCGACGGAAGAGATTTCGAGGCGGTGCGCGGAGTCACCTTCTCCGTGGGCCGCGGTGAGCTCTTCGCTCTCCTCGGTACCAACGGCGCGGGCAAGACATCCACCGTCGAACTGATCGAGGGTCTCGCTCCCCCGGCCGCCGGGCGTGTGCGGGTCCTCGGGCGCGATCCGTACACGGACCGGGCGGCCGTGCGGCCCCGCATCGGCGTGATGCTCCAGGAAGGCGGCTTCCCCTCCGAGCTGACGGTCGCGGAGACCGTGCGGATGTGGGCGGCGTGCACCAGCGGAGCCCGTCCCACCGGGCAGGCGCTGGACATGGTCGGCCTCGCGCACCGCTGCGACGTACGGGTCAAGCAGTTGTCCGGGGGCGAGAAGCGGCGCCTGGACCTGGCGCTCGCGCTCCTCGGCCGCCCCGAGATCCTCTTCCTCGACGAGCCCACGACCGGACTCGACGTGGAAGGCCGCCGGAGCACCTGGGAGTTGGTGCGCGAGCTGCGCGACGGCGGGACCACGGTCCTGCTGACCACCCACTATCTGGAAGAGGCGGAGGAACTCGCCGACCGGCTGGCGATCCTCCACGAAGGACGCATCGCGGCCATCGGCACCCCGGCCGAGGTCACCGCCTCCCAGCCGTCGCGCATCTCCTTCCGACTGCCCGACGGCTACTTCCCCGGCGACCTGCCCCCGCTGGCCGAACTCGGCGTGAGCAGCCATGAGACGGCGGGCCGCGTGATCAAGCTGCGCACGAACGAGCTGCAACGGACGGCCACCGCCCTGCTGGTGTGGGCCGAGCGGGCGCGGGTCGAGCTGCGGGGGCTCGATGTGCGCCAGGCCTCTTTGGAGGAGGCGTTCCTGCGGATCGCGCGGGAGGCGGCGGTGGACGGCGTGGACGGTCCGAGGACGGCGGGACGGTCCGCGGATGCGCGGACCGTGGATGCGCGGACAGTGGATGCGCGGAAAAGGGGGACCGAGGCATGAGCCGAACAGCAGTCACGACCGGCGCCGGCGCGACCAGGACCACGGCCGCGGGACGGATGGGCGCGCTGGCACGCGCCGAACTGACGCTGCTGGGCCGCAGCAGGGCGACACTCGCCGCAGCGGTGTTCGTACCGCTGGCCATGCCGTTCATGCTCCGCTCGAACGTCGACCAGATGAATCTGAAAGGCACCGGTCTCACCGTCGGTTCGATCCTGCTGCCCTCCTCGATCGGCTTCTCGCTCCTCTTCGCCGTCTACAGCTCCCTGGTGAACGTGTACACGGCCCGCCGCGAAGAACTCGTCCTCAAGCGGCTGCGCACCGGGGAGCTGGGGGACGTGGAGATCCTCGTGGGAGCCGCGCTGCCCTCGGTGGCGACAGGACTCGCCCAGTGCGTGATCCTGACCGTCGCCTACGAGGTGACGCTCGGCGTCGGGGCGCCCGAAGCACCCCATCTCGTCCTGCTGGGTCTGCTGTTGGCATTCATCACCTGGCCGGCGCTCGCCGCCGTCACCGCGAGCTTCAGCAGGAGCGTCGAGGGCGCCCAGCTCGCGGCCACGCCCCTGACGCTGGTGTCACTGGTCGGTTCCGGGACCTTCATCCCCCTGGAGACGCTGCCCGACGGCATGGCCTCGTTCTGCGAACTGCTGCCCCTCACCCCGGTGATCACCCTGATCCGCGGCGGCTGGACCGGGCACCTCTCCGCCCACGACACCACGGGCGCCCTCGTCACGGCGGTGGCCTGGACCGTGATCGCGGTGTTTGCTGTACGACGGTGGTTCCGCTGGGAGCCGCGGCGATGACCACGGACACGGGGGTGGGCATGAGCAGGCCGGCCGGCTGGTGGCGGGGCAAGAGCACCCCGGCGAAGGTGGAGACGTACACACGGTGGTCGTTCCACTTCTTCACCGTGCTCGAGGCCGTCTCGATCGGACTGCCCGTCTTCGGGAACGTGGCGACGGCACGGTCCTGGACCCTGTTCCTGCTGGTGTGCGGGCACTCCGTGTTCTGCGCGGTGACCGCCTCGCGGGCGCTGGACTGGGCGCGCGGCACCCGGGAGCAGCCCCGGCGGACGCTGCTCGCGCTGGCCGTGGGTACGGCCGTGGTGGCCGTCGTGGGGGTCGTCCTCTCGGGCACTCCCTGGCGCCCGGCCAGCGACGGCGAGTTCCTGGTCGCCTCCTCGCTGTTCGTCGGCGTCACGGCGTTCGGCACGGGCACGCTCGCGCTCGGCACACGCGACAGACGCCGGATGACGTACGCCGTGCTCGGCGCGGCCGCGGGCGCCGGCGTGCTCTCCGTGCCGCTCGGCTTCCCCGGCCCCGCCGCGCTGATCACCGGCGTCCTGGTCCTGCTGACCGCCGGATTCCTCACCTTCACCGCGGCCTTCTCCGTCTGGCTGCTCAACGCCGTCTACGAACTCGACAAGGCCCGCGAGACCCGCGCCCGGCTCGCGGTCGCCGAGGAGCGGCTGCGCTTCGGCCGCGATCTGCACGACGTGATGGGCCGCAACCTCGCGGTGATCGCCCTCAAGAGCGAACTCGCCGTGCAGCTCGCCAGACGCGGGCGGGCCGAGGCCGTGGACCAGATGACCGAGGTGCAGCGGATAGCCAGGGAGTCCCAGCGGGAGGTGCGCGAGGTCGTACGGGGGTACCGCGAGGCCGACCTGACCACTGAACTGGCCGGGGCACAGGGCGTGTTGACCGCGGCCGGCATCGACTGCGACATCACCGGCACGGCCGCGGGGCTGCCCGCGCAGGTCCAGTCGGCGCTCGGCTGGGTCGTCCGGGAAGCGACCACGAACGTACTGCGGCACGGGGACGCCAGAAGGTGCGGGCTGTCCCTGCGGGTGGCGGAGGAGCGGGTGACGCTCACCGTCGAGAACGACGGGGTGCCGGACGCGCCGGAGCCGGGCCCCGGGCCGGACGGCGACTCCGGGCGGAGAAGCGGGTCCGGGCTCGTGGGGCTGCGGGAACGGCTGGGGGAGGTGGACGGGGTCCTGCGGGCCGGCGCGAGCGGTGGGGTGTTCCGACTGGTGGCGGAGGTACCGCTCCCGCACACCCCGGACCGGGACGGAAACACCGGTGCGGAGGCCGTCGTCGGGTCCGGTGCCCTTGGCGACGACACCCGGAGTGTGTCGCCCTCGTCCGTTCCACACCAGGTGAGAGAGGCCACCTCATGACGTCCGTACCGCTCGACATGCCGGCGCCGGCGTCCCCCGTGCGGCTGCTGCTCGCCGACGACGAGCATCTGATCCGGGGAGCACTGGCCGCGCTGCTCGGGCTCGAGGACGACCTGGTCGTGGTGGCCGAGGCGGCGACCGGACCGGAGGCGCTGGCGATGGCGCGGGCGCACCAGCCCGATGTCGCCGTCCTGGATCTTCAGATGCCGGGGGCGGACGGTGTGAGGGTGGCCACATCCCTGCGGACCGAACTGCCTGGCTGCCAGGTGCTGATCGTGACGAGTCACGGGCGGCCGGGGCATCTGAAGCGGGCACTCACGGCGGGTGTGCGGGGGTTCGTCCCGAAGACGGTCAGTGCGCGGCGGCTTGCGGAGATCATCCGTACGGTGCACGCGGGAAACCGTTATGTGGACCCGGAGTTGGCCGCCGACGCGATCTCCGCCGGGGACTCGCCGCTGACCGCGCGCGAGGCCGAGGTCCTCGAATTCGCCGCCGACGGGGCGCCCGTGGCAGAGATCGCGGAGCGGGCCGCGCTGTCCCAGGGGACCGTGCGGAACTACCTGTCGTCGGCCGCCTCCAAGCTGGGCGCCGAGAACCGTCACGCCGCGGTGCGTCTCGCGCGGGAGCGAGGTTGGGTATAGTGGCTGTCGCGCCACGGCGCATGCGGACGTAGCTCAGTTGGTAGAGCGCAACCTTGCCAAGGTTGAGGTCGCCAGTTCGAACCTGGTCGTCCGCTCCAGAAAGAAGCCCCCGGCCTGTGGCCGGGGGCTTCTTCGTGTGTTCCGGCCGGGGGACATTCTTCGGACTGTCCGGCTCGGGTGGCTGCCGGGCCCGGCCGGTGGCCGGGCCCGGGTGAGTCAGGACCAGCTGACGCCCGTCAGGCGCTCGTAGGCCTCGATGTACTTGGCGCGGGTGGCCTCCACGACGCGCTCGGGCAGCGCGGGCGGCGGCTGCTCGCTCCTGCGGTCCCAGCCGGATTCCGCGGAGGTCAGCCAGTCGCGGACGTACTGCTTGTCGAAGGACGGCTGCGCGTGGCCCGGCTCCCACGCGTCGGCGGGCCAGAAGCGCGAGGAGTCGGGGGTCAGCACCTCGTCGGCGAGGACGAGGGTCTCGCCCTCGAAACCGAACTCGAACTTCGTGTCCGCGAGGATGATGCCCCGGTCGCGGGCGATGTCACGGGCGCGGCCGTAGACGGCGAGGGTCGCCTGGCGCAGTTCGGCGGCGGTCTCGGCGCCGACCTGGCGGGCGACCTCCTCGTAGGAGACGTTCTCGTCGTGCTCGCCGACCGCGGCCTTGGTGGCCGGGGTGAAGATCGGCGCGGGGAGTTCCGAGCCGTCGACGAGGCCCTCGGGGAGCGCGAGGCCGCAGACGGTGCGGGACTCGTTGTACTCGACCAGGCCCGAGCCGGTGAGATAGCCGCGGGCGACGCACTCGACCGGAGCCATCCGCAGGGACTTGCAGATCAGGGTGCGGCCGGCCCAGTCGGCGGGGGCGCCCGGCGGCAGTTCGGTACTCAGCACGTGGTTGGGGGCCAGCTCCGCGAGCTGGTCGAACCACCACAGCGAGAGCTGGGTGAGCGTGCGGCCCTTGTCGGGGATCTCGGTGGGGAGAACCCAGTCGTAGGCGGAGATGCGGTCACTGGCGACCATCACGAGGTCGCCCGCCTCGTTCTGGTACAGGTCGCGCACCTTGCCGGTGTGCAGATGTACCAGACCCGGCACCTGAAGGGGCTCGGGCTTTTCGACGAATCCGGACACGGTGCCTCCCCGTGGTTCTGTCCAAGTGGCTCGATTCTCCCGTATGGGGCGAGCGGGTGTGGACAGGGGGCGTGATGAGCCGGTGCGGGTGCCCGTGGTGCGGGTGGGTCGCGAGGCTCCCGGCCGGGCTTCCTCAGTCGTGTTTGCAGATGCGGTCGAGGAGATTGGCGGTCGCTCGCTGGATACGTGGGTCCACGTGGCCGGGGCGATCGAGGGCCGGAGACCACGCGAACGTCCCGGATGCGAAGACCAGGGCGCCGGACGGGGCCCGGTAGAGCGAGGTCTCCTGATGACGGGGGGTGCCCTCGCTGTCCGGGTACGGGGAGTGTGCGAGCAGGATCCGGTCCTGGTGCTCCGGCAGCGGGGTGCGCGGGAAGTAACGGTCCGCCTCACCCGCGACCATGCCCTCCACCTCGTCGCCCTCGTGCGCGCCGGTCGCCTCCCACAGCCAGTGGTCGGCGTTGCGGACGACCAGGGGGTGCGGCTCGGGGACGCGTCCCGCGTACTGGATACCGATGAGCTGCTGTTCCGGACGGTCGATCTCCCGCCACAGGGCGGGCTTGCCCGGGCCCCGGCGTTTCCGGCAGGTCAGCAGCCGGTCGGCGACGCCCGAGGGGGACGGCCCCAACTCCACCTGCCAGTACATGGTGTTGGCGGAGAGGAAGACGAGCGAGGTGCCGTGTTCGCGGGCGAGTTCCGTGGTCCGGCGCATCTGCGGCGACCAGTACTCGTCGTGGCCCGGGAAGACGAGGCCGCGGTAGCGGGTGGGGTCGACGCGGCCGGCGTGCAGGTCACGGGCGTCGGCGTAGGCGAGGTCGTAGCCGTACCGTTCCGCCCAGCGGATGAAGTCGTAGGCGTGGCCCACATGGAGAGGAAGGCCGGCGCCCGCGTACGGGCGGTCGAAGGAGACGGTCGTCGCGGCGTCGGCCTCGCCGAGCAGGCGGCCGTTCTCGTCCCACGCGTGGTAGAGGCTGGCACCGGTGTGGCCGTCCTCCGGGTACAGGTTGTACGCCTGCCAGGTGATGTCCGGGAGCAGCAGGAGCAGGTCAGCCGTCTGGTGGTCGCGGACGGTGAAGGGGACGTGGGAGCGGTAGCCGTCGACGGTGGTGAGGACGGCGACATAGGCGCCGACGCTCCAGTAGGACGGAATCTGCAGGCGCCAGGACAGCCACCAGTGGTGGCAGGAGACGGTGCGGTCGGCCGTGAGCGGCGGCGGCTGGACGATGCCGGAGAGACGGGGGCTCGTGGTGATCTTGCTGGCGCCGTCACCGCCGTAGTGGCCGATGCGGTAGATGTCGACGCTGAATTCCTGCGGCGGGTCGACGGTGACATGGAAGTCGATGGACTCGCCGGGAGCGGTGGCACCCGTGGTGGTGAAGCCCTTGATCTGGCGGTGGACGTCGTCGGCGGAGCGGGGGCCTCCGGCGCCGGAGCGCACACGGGTGCCGGAGGTGGCGCGCGGACCCGGGATCCTGGCGGTGCCGGTCGCTGGGTGGGGCGGCTGGGTCGCGTCGGTGTCCAGGTACCAGGGGACGACGTGGCCGGTGTCGTCGAAGTAGGTCTCGCTGCCGCGGAGCCAGGGAACGGGGCCCTGGCCGAAGGGATCCGTGACGGCGTGCGCGAGTGCTCCCGACTCCCAGCGGCGGATCTGCTCCGACCCCATGCCTGCTCCCCTCCCTCGTGCCCCCGTCGTTCTGGTAAGCCCTTGCGCTGTGCGCGGTTCGGTCCCAGCACATCACATTACGCACGCAGTCCGTCACCGTTCGTCGCGAATTGACGTGAGTGGAACGGCTGGCTCCGCCTGGGTCGAGGCGACCGCGCACAACGTGCGGCCGGTCGCCGGCAGGGCGTCAGACCAGGCGGACCGGTTTCTCCGGGCGGACGCCGAGGTGACGGAGCCAGTCCCGCAGGGGCGCGGGATCCCCGGTCTCTATGAGGGTGAGGACACGGGGGCTGAGGTCGGCGGCTCGTTCACCGGCGACGAGAAGGGACGGGCCGTCGAGCCAGTCGAGTCCGGGGGCCGCTCCGGCGGTGTCCATCGCGGCGCAGCAGACCATCGCGGTGACATGGTCGGCCAGCAGCTCACGGCCGGTCCGGGGCGGCTGGAGCGGGAACAGCGGAAGGATCCCGTCGTCCCAGAGGGCGTGGTCGGGGCCCTGCTGCTCGGCGCTCCCGGCGGGCGGGGGCGTCGCCGGGGCGGACGCCTCCTCGCGGGCCAGTTCCGCGGTGATCCCGGCCGCGAGGACGGCCGACCGTTCGTTCCCCACGGCGAGGTCCGGATCCTCGCTCTCGGCGATGCCCATCTCCCCGTACGCCTCCGTGCGGTGCGCCGCGAGGGAGCCGCCCGGGTCCGGGGCGGGCCCGGCTTCCGCGGGTTCCGACAGATGGTCCATCACGCGTGCCAGCGTCGGGCCGTCCGCCTCGGGCAGCGCGGGGTCGGCGGGGTGCCGGACACCGAGCGTGTCCAGGACCCGGTGGAGGCGGGCCGCGTCGGTGCGCCATTTACGGTCGACGACCTCGTCCGGGTAGTCCTGCCAGTCGACCGGCGCCCAGTCGGGGCCGGCCTCGGCGGGGCCGCCGTGGAAGAGACGGGCGGCGAGCAGCGAAGCCGCCTCGTCCACGGCGCCGGGCTCTTCGAGCAGATCGCAGGCGGGGCGCTCACCGAGACGGGAGGCGAAGCCCTCGGCCAGGCGGTCGCGGCGGGACAGCTCGGTCAGCGCGGCGACGACGCCCACGTCCAGCCGGGAGGGCCAGCGGCCCATCCGCCAGGCGGGCAGCGCGACGCGGGTGAGCAGGCGGTCCCAGCCCGCGTACGCCAGGCCCACCTGTTCCTGGGCGACGATCCGCACGCCGTAGTCCACAGCCTGTGCGCGCTCGGCCGCCGCGACCGCCACTCCCCGCTCCATTTCGGCGGCGTGGCCCCGGCAGCCGCGCAGCAGGAGACGGGTCACCCAGCCCACACCGGCGAGAACCGTGCGGGACAGCGGGTCACGGCCGGGTGCCGAGGACACGGCCACGGCCGCGTCCAGGCCTCGTACGAAACGGCGGGCCGCGGCTATGTCCGGGTGCGCCGACGGGCCCGTACCGGCGACGACCGGGGCGAGGACCGCCCGCAGTTCGCCGACCCGCATCCACCACAGGAAGGGGGAGCCGATGACGAGGACGGGGGCGGCGGAGACACGGCGGGCGCGGTGCGTCAGTCCGGGCATTCCGCGCCCTCCGGCCAGGGCTGCCCGCCCGCCGTCCGCGGCGTCCGACGCGTCCCTGCCGCCCGGTGCGGAGCGACCGTGTGCCCGGTGGGTGCGGTCCTCCAGCCAGCTGTCGCAGTCCGGGGTGAGCGCTATCGCCGAGGGAGCCGGAACGTCGAGACGGTCGGCCAGGTCGCGGACCATCCGGTAGAGATCGGGGGCCGATCGCTCGGAGATCGGGACCGTGGGGCTCATCGCGGGCCGGGCGCGGGCCACGACGAGCGCGACGCCCGCCGCCGCGAGAAGGACCAGAACGGCGAGGACCGTCACGATCCACCGCGCGATCCCCCAGGGCCCGCCCGTGATGCGGCCGGTGGAGCCACCGACGAGCAGCACGACGGCCGCGGCCGCGGGCAGCAGGGCGACGGCCAGCGCCCTGCTGCGGACGCGCAGCACAGCGAGAGCCCGGGAGCGCGCTGCCTGCGCGCCCACCTCCACACCCGTACCGGTCACGACCGGACGTCACCCCCTCTTGTCCGCCGGGCCCCGGCCTTTTCACTGCCGGTGCCGACGGATGCCCTGGCGTTGGTCACTCCCCCACTGTGGCACCCGCCGCCGACATCGCAATGCCGGTGGGCCAAGTGCCGGAATGCTTTCGCCGCACCCTAGTTGGGGCCTCGGCCCGAGTCAGCCGGATGGGGCATCGGTCACTCGATGGAATGGCTCTGGGGAAAGGTGGATGACGGTGGGCCACGATCAGGCCTCCGATTCCGGGCGGAAACCCGCAGGTGAAAGGGCCCGGCCAGGCACGACGAAGCCCCGGATTCCGTACGGAATCCGGGGCCCGGTGATGCTATGGGGGCCTGAGGCTATGCCTCCGCCTCCGCCTCCGCGTCCGCCGCCGCCTTCGCCGCGATGTCGGTGCGGTGCTGCGAACCGTCGAGACCGATGCGGGCGACCGCCGCGTAGGCGCGCTCGCGGGCCTCGGTGAGACCGGATCCGATCGCTGTGACGGACAGCACACGGCCGCCCGCGCTCACCACCGCTCCGCCCTCGCGCCGGGTGCCGGCGTGCAGGACGTACGCGTGCGGGGCTTCCTCGGCGGCCACGGCGTCGAGCCCGGTGATCGGGTCGCCGGTGCGCGGGGTGTCCGGGTAGTTGTGCGAGGCCACGACCACGGTGACCGCCGCGTTCTCGCTCCAGCGCAGCGGTTCCAGATCGGCGAGGCTGCCGTTCGCGGACGCCAGCAGGACACCGGCGAGCGGGGTCTGCAGACGGGCGAGGACCACCTGGGTCTCGGGGTCGCCGAAACGGGCGTTGAACTCGATGACCCGTACGCCACGGCCGGTGATCGCCAGACCGGCGTACAGAAGGCCGGAGAACGGTGTGCCGCGGCGGCGCAGTTCGTCGACGGTCGGCTGGAGGACGGTCTCCATGACCTCCCCGACGAGCTTCGGGTCCGCCCAGGGCAGCGGCGAGTACGCGCCCATGCCGCCGGTGTTCGGTCCTTCGTCGCCGTCCAGCGCGCGCTTGAAGTCCTGGGCGGGCTGGAGCGGGACGACGGTCGTGCCGTCGGTGATCGCGAAGAGGGAGACCTCGGGACCGTCGAGGAACTCCTCGATGACGACGCGGTCGCAGGCGTTGGCGTGCGCGCGTGCCGTGTCGAGGTCGTCGGTCACGACGACGCCCTTGCCGGCCGCCAGTCCGTCGTCCTTGACGACGTACGGCGCTCCGAAGGCGTCGAGGGCCTCCTCGACCTCCTCCGGCGTCGCGCAGACGTACGAGCGTGCCGTGGGGACGCCGGCACCCGCCATCACGTCCTTCGCGAACGCCTTGGAGCCCTCCAGTCGCGCGGCCTCCCCGGAGGGGCCGAAGCAGGGAATGCCCGCCGCGCGCACGGCGTCGGCGACACCGGCGACCAGCGGGGCCTCCGGGCCCACGATCACCAGTTCGGCGCCGAGCTCCGTGGCCAGCGCGGCCACGGCGGTGCCGTCGAGGGCGTCGACCGCGTGCAGCTCCGCCACCTCCGCGATCCCGGCGTTCCCGGGAGCGCAGTACAGGGCGGTGACGTCGGGGTCGAGGGACAGGGAGCGGCACAGGGCGTGTTCGCGGGCGCCACCACCGATGACAAGGACCTTCACGGGGTCAGCCTAGCCGCCGCACGCGGGTGCCCTTGTGGGGGCTTCCGAAGCAAGGGGGGTGCGGCACTGGTGCGATCCTCCAAGAGGGCCGTCGCCGATGTGCCGGGGGACTGCCGCCGAGAGGTGTTCAGCCGGCCGGTCTCTCACTCGTTCGTGAACTCTTCCAGCACCGTCGCTCCCAGCTCGCGGACGATCAGGTCGTGGCCCGAGAGGGCGGACTCGTCCAGGTCGGGGTCGTCGTCCTCCGGGGTGTCGTCCTCGGGGGCGACCGGCGGCGGGTCGTGTGCCGGGGGCGGGGTCGACGCGGGCGCGGACCTGCCCTGGCCCTGGGCGTGGCCCGCGGACGGGCCGGACTGCGAGGACGGGGGCTGCGAGGCCGGAGCCGATGGCTGCTGGGGCGCGGGGCGCTGGCCGGCCGGGGCCCCGCCGTAACCGCCGGCGCCACTGCCACCGCCGGCGCCTCCGCCTCCGTAGCCGCCGCCCCCGCCGTAACCGCCTCCGCCGCCGAACCCGGAGCCCGCCGGAGCGGCCGGGGGTGCCGAACCGCCCGAGGCATCCACGATCGCCTCGACCTTCCACTGCACGTTGAACTGCTCCGCGAGCGCCTGCCGCAGCACGTCCTCGCTGCCGCTGCTCGCGAAGTTGTCACGCGCCCCGGCGTTGACGAAGCCGATCTGCAGGGTCGTGCCGTCGAAGGCCGTCACCTGCGCGTTCTGGCTGAGCAGGATCCAGGTGAACCGGCGGCGGTTCTTCACCGCCTCCAGGATGTTCGGCCACAGCGTGCGGGGGTCGGGGCCGCCCGCGGCCGGTGGCGCCGAGGGAGCGAACTTGTAGTCGTGGCTGTGCCGCTCCTCCTTGTCGCGCAGCCCGCGCCCCCAGGCGGAGACGATCCGCACGATGTCCTTGAAGAAGTACAC
>NZ_JBEXNW010000044.1:2790-72042 GCF_040611295.1 Streptomyces sp. NPDC002935 | reverse complement strand
TCGAGCCCGGCCACTGGCATTCGCCGTCACCGCGGGCCAGGCCGGCGACGCACCGGCCTTCGAGACGGTGATGGCCCGCATCCGTGTGCCGAGAAGCGGCCCGGGCAGGCCCCGGACACGGCCCTCGGCCGTGCTGGCGGACCGGGCCTACTCCTCCCGTGCCATCCGGGTGCATCTGCGGCGTCGGGGAATCCGCGCGGTCATCCCTCAACCGTCCGACCAGGTGGGCCACCGCCTGCGGCGAGGCCGTCGAGGCGGCCGGCCGCCCGCCTTCGACACCGAGACCTACAAGCAACGAAACACCGTCGAACGCTGCATCAACCGCCTCAAGCAGTGGCGAGGCCTGGCCACACGAACCGACAAACTCGCCATCGCCTACCAAGCCGCACTCCACCTCGCAGGCATCCTCATCTGGACTCGACGCTGACCAAAGAGACAGAACCTAGCGGGCTTGCAGGTGCTGCAGGCCCTCTTCGACGCCGCGCACAAGCACGGCACCGAGGTACACCTCGCACCCGTGGCGGTCCCGGAAGGCTGGGCGGGCCCCGTCTTCGCAAGGACGGCGGAGATCGCCACCCTTCTTGAGGCGCAGGCTGACCAGGAGCGGCCGCTCGGCCAGCTCCACCTTGCCTGAACCCTTCCTGTCCCGAATCCGGCCTCAGGCGCTGTGCCGTTTCCGGGCCGGCGCCTTCTTGGCCGTCTTCTTCGTGGCCGTCTTCTTCGCTTTGGCAGGTTGCTTCTTCGCTGGCTTCTTAGTTGCGGTCTTCTTCGGCATGTCGTGGACAGTGGCGTCCTCGCCCCGGGAAGCCTTGGCCTTCGCCACAGACTCCTTGAGCGCGGCCATCAGGTCGACGACCTGCCCCGGCGTCTCGGGCTCCTCGGCTGTGGGCGGTTCGAGGCCCTCTCGCTTCGCATCGATGAGCTGCTCCACCGCTTCCGTGTACCGGTCGGTGAAATCGTCGCCTTCCAGGTCGTCGCGGGTCAGCCGGTCGATGAGATGCTCCGCCTCGGCGATCTCCTCCTCGGTGAGCTCCACATCTTCCGGTTTCAGCTCGGTCGGGTCGCGGATCTCATCGGACCACCGCATCGCGTGCAGGACGATCACGTTGTCGCGGACTCGGAGCAGGCCCAGCCTCTCGCGCCCTGACCAGGCGTACTTCGCGACGGCCACCTTCGATGACCGCTCCAGGGCCTGCCTCAGGAGCGTGTAGGGCTTGGCCGCGACCTGACCGTCGGGCTCGAGGTAGTAGCCGTCGCCGATCTGGATCGGGTCAATGCTGTCCAGCGGCACGAAAGCTTCGATCTCGATGGCCTTCGCTGTGGGCAGCGGCATCTCCCGCAGCTCCTCGTCGAGGACCGGGATGATCGTGTCCTTGCCCCACTGGTAGCCCTTGCCGATCTCCGCGGACGAGACCTCGCGATCTTCCAGCTCGCAGATCTTCCGGTTTCGCACCCGGCCCATGTCCTCCAGGTGCACCTGATGGAAATGGATCGAGTGATCTTCCCGGGCGGACACCACATGAATAGGCACTGTGACCAGGCCAAACGAGATGGCTCCGCTCCATATGGTTCTGGGCACGGCTAACCTCCAGGGCGGCCCCCCAGGGACTCCAGCCTAGGAGCCGGCCGCAGCGGCTGCACCTCGACGGGGGTGCATCTCATCCGGCTCTTCGGGCTGTCCCCGGTCACGGCCATGAAATACCTCCGAGCTGCCCACCCCGCGGGCACACACCCTGATCCCCTCCCGGGATGACCACCCGCCCGCATCAACAGCGCTTCGATCGAGATGGCGATCCTCTCCTCAAGTGATCACGCCGAGCCTGGGCCTGGCACCCGCAGCGACTTGCGGCCGCTGCGGGGCGGGAGCCGGGGGTTGATACTGGTGAGCTCGCCTATTCAACTGTCGAAGGCCACCCAGAAAGCCATGTTGAGTGCTTTGTGGTGCGCGGGGTGTGTGCGGTGCCGACCGGGCGACCTCGGTCAGTACCTGTGAATGGCCCGGATCGCCAAACGGTCTCTTCTCGGGCAGGAGTTAGGCAATGATGTCCTGTTATGAGACGCGGGGGGCGCGGCCGGGGGCCACGGTATGTGGGCTGGGTGTACCTGCTGCTGACGGTGGCCGGGATGATCGCAGCGCTCCTTCTGGCCCGGCACTTTGGTCTCGGAGTGGCCCAAACCACGGCGGCAGTGCTTCCCACCCTGGCGCCGGGCTACCTTGCCTGGGCGGCCTTCCATGCCGATCGCAGCGAAGCTGACCCCGTGGACGAGGACAAAGTCCTAGAGCAGTTGGCGGTGGCTGTCAGGACACAGTGGGACAACGAGGCGGCCGTGCGCCGGGTCAACGACCCCTACCCGCTGCCGGTCGCCTGGGAAGCAGCCGGTGACGACCTGGCCGAGGACTGGTCGCTGTTGACCAACCTGGCCCGCGCCTGGCCCGGCGGCCCCCCGGGCGACCCCGCCCTGTGGCCGACGGACGGCGCCGGACTGGCGGGCCGGAATGCGGAGATCGGACAGGTGTTGTCCGAGAGGGTGCCCACGCGGCGCCTAGTGATCTTGGGCGAACCCGGCGCCGGCAAGAGCGTGCTCCTCATCCGGCTGCTCCAGGACCTCATCGCGCGCCGCGCCGCCGGAGACCCGGTGCCCGTGCTGTTCTCCCTGGCTTCCTGGGACCCGCACCAGCCGCTGAAGACATGGATGGCCGGCCAACTGCGCCGCACCCACCCAGGCCTGGCCACGGCGGCTCCGCTCCCGGTCACCCTCACGGACACCACCGACCGCGGGCCCAGTGATCTGGCCCTGTACCTGCTGAACGCGGGCCTTATCCTGCCCTTGCTCGACGGCTTCGACGAACTGCCGCCCGCCCTGCACGCCACCGCACTCGACATGCTCAACCGCGCCCTGCCTGCCCGGCAGCCCCTGGTCCTGACCAGCCGCACCGACCCCTACCGCACGGCCCTGACCCGGCCGGGCACCACCGTCCGCCTCAACGGTGCCGCCGCCATCCAACTCCTGCCCCTCAAGGCCGAGGACGCCGCGGACTACCTGTGCCGCGACGCCGGCGGCCCGCACACCCCCGCAGCCCACCGTTGGAACACGGTGATCGCCCACCTGGGCACCGCCAGCCCCGTCGGACAAGCCCTCGCCACCCCTCTCGGCCTGTTCCTGGCCCGCACCATCTACAACCCCCGCCCTGACATACCTTCCGTGCCCCCACCGGTCCCGCACCCGGACGAACTTTGTGACTCCGCCGCTTACCTCGACCGTGGCGCCATCAATACCCATCTCTTCCGGGCCTTCATTCCCGCCGCCTACACCCCCCACCAGCCCAACCCACCCCGATGGACAGCAGAACAGGCCCACCACACCTTCGTCTTCCTCGCACAGTTCCAGCAGAACCAGCGCGCAGGCAGCCCCGACATCGCCTGGTGGGAACTCCCCAAAGCCATCCCGCGACACACCCTTCGCCTCCTGGTCGGGCTCGTGTTCGGGCTCGGGGGCGGGCTCGCGGCTGGGCTCGTGCTCGGGCTCGCGGTCGGGCTCGTGGGCGGGCTCGTGGTCGGGCTCGTGCTCGGGCTCGTGGCCGGGCTCGTGGCCGGGCTCGCGGCCGGGCGCGCGTTCGGGCTCCTGGCCGGGCTCGCGGATGCTGGCACGCCGGGTGTCCGGCTGCGCTTATCACGATCCGGACCTGTCAAAGCGACCGGGCTCGTGCTCGGGCTTGTGGGTGGGCTTGTGGGTGGGCTCGCGGCCGGGCTTGTGGGTGGGCTTGTGGGTGGGCTCGCGGCCGGGCTCGCGGGCGGATTCATAGGCGGGCTCGTGGCGGCCGATGCTCTGGACCTGACCGCCAGCTCTGGGCCAGTCAGACTGCTTGCTTTGGATCGGCGTACCTTCCTCACGTTCACGCTCACGTTCGCGTTCGTGGTCGGGCTCGCGGCCGGGCTCGCGGCTGGGCTCGTGTTCGGGCTCGCGGGTGGGCTCGTGTTCGGGCTCGCGGGCGGGCTCGGGGTCGGGCTCGTGGCCGGGCTGGACGAAACACCATGGGGTTTCTTCGTCATCGCCTGTGCATACCTTGTGGTGCGCGGCAAGATCCCACGGCATCTCATGGCGTTTCTGCACGACGCACACGAACACCGCGGCGTACTCCGGCAGGCAGGGGCGGTCTATCAGTTCCGGCACATCGACCTGCAACGCCACCTCGCCCAATAGCAGCATTTGACACACAATCGCTTCTCTCTCCCCCGACCGCGGAGGTCCGGGGCGCCGGTCGAGTTTCTGACGGCCGGAGAGGATTCCCGGGTGCGAGGTCAAAGCTGTCCGGTGAAAGCGGCGGCGGGCGCCACCGTGCCCGGCCCGAAACGCGCGTTCAGAGCGTCCATGACCGGCTCGACGCGCAGACGCGCCTCGCGGGCGCGGTCCAGCGTCAGCTGCGTATGAGCCTGCGCAGCGTCAACGGCATCGGCCACCAGGCCGATCCGCCGCAGCCGCGCGCGTTGCAGGCCGAACCCATTCAGCACGCCGTACACAGCCAGGCGCAGATCGTCCGTATGCGCCGAGACGGCCGTCAGCGCCCGGGTCTTCGACAGATCCCGCCGGTCGGCCATCGACACGACAACCGTGATCGATCGCGCAGCCTGCCCGCGCGACCGCAGCCGGGCCGCGAGCTCCGTGGTCAACCGCAGTGCCGCAGCACGCACCTCCCACCCGTCCAGCACGTCCCTCGCGAAGTCGGCCCGAACACTGAGCGTCTGCGCTGCCCGGCCCGGCACAACGACTCGCCGGTCGATCCCGCGAGCGCGTTCCTGCAGCCCACGGCCCGCCCACCCCAGAATGCGCACGACAGTCTCTCCCGGCAGATCAGCCAGGTGCCCGATCGTTTCAACGCCCAGGCGGTGAAGATCGTCTGCCTGAGTCCGTCGAATCCCGTACAACTCCCCGACAGGCAACGGACCGAGGAACCTCGCGGTCTCGGACGGTGTCACTTCGAGGACGCCGCCGGACTGCGTACGAGAAGACGCCATGGCCGCGACCGTCCAGGACGAGCCGATACCTACAACGGTCTCCAGCCCGTACAAGGCAGCGGACTGAAGGCGCAGGCGCTGTGCCAAGTCGACAGGCCCGACGCCGAACAGGCGGAGAGAACCGGCGAGTTGAGCCACTACAGCCGACGGGGCCAAGGGCTGGACGACCGGGGTGAACCGTTCGATCACCTCGGTGAGTTCGGCGAGTCTGCCGCCTCTCCGAAGTCGGACGTGGAAGAACACCGGCGCTTTCACCGTCTCCCTCCTTCCCCGGGAGCAAGTGGTACCTGCCACGGACTCCTCAACCGGACGGTCAGTCGCCCTCTCAGCCGCCATGGACGGTCGGGTTCGCTATCCCAGGACTGCAGGAATTCGGGAACCTGTCGGGTTCGGGTCGGTGCCGCGCCCGCGGCGCTCCGGACACCGAAGTGGGCGAGGATCCGCAGCTGGATGAGTTCGGTCAGCCCCCGGGCGTCGCGCTGGAAGTAGGGGAGCGCGCCGGTCAGATCGAGGACGGCACTGTCCGGCTCGGTCATCTGCACCCGTGGGGTGATGGTCTCCAACAGGCGGCGCAACTGCTCGGGCAGTTCGACGTCGGCGCCCGGCGGCAAGTCGAAGCGCAGGTGAAGAATACTGCGACTGCTGGTCATGGCGTTCACCCGGCACTTCCTTGACTGCGGTGACCGAGCCGGCGCAGGTCAGCCGAACGGGTCCCGGCTGGCTGAAGATCGGCGTAGGGGTGGAGCTTGGCTCCTGCTGTGCCATCCGCGAGGGTGCGCTGCGGCACGGCCGGCTGGGCGGGTGTCGGGGCGGGGGAGGGGCGGCCGAGGAGATCCAGGGCGGCCTGCGGGCCGTGGTCCCGGCGGGCAGCCGCCACCTCGTCCAGGTCCCACACCATCTGCCCGACCACCGTGCGCCGCGGCCCACGCGCCTCGACCGTCCCCCGCACCAGCAAGAGCCCGCTGTGGAAAACCGTGTGGGCGCACGCCTCGTGCGAGTCCTCGAAAAACGCGATGTCCACGAGACCCGAGCCGTCCTCAAGCGTCACAAAGATCACCCTCTTCCCACTCGGGATCGGAGGAGTCTGCGTCGAGGCCCGTACACCGGCAACGAGAACCGTCTGACCAGGCACCATCCCCTTCAGATGGGCGGCGTCGGTTGCTCCGAGTTCGCGCAGCAGCCGGTGGTGGTGGTCCATCAAGTGGTGGGTGACGTCGATCGACAGGGTCTCCAGCTCCGCGCTGAGCTTGTCCCGGCCGGTCATCTCCGGCAGACCGCTCGGCTCCGCCGTCACCAGCTCCCCGCCCAGCGGCAACTGCCCCTCGCCCGCACTGCGATTGCGGGACTGGCGGTGCAGCTCGGTCGCCTGCAGCAGCAGATCCCGCCGCGTCAGGGCGCCCGCGAGCGGGCCGAGCGCACCGATGCGGATCAGGCGCTGCGCGAGCGGCAGGGACGGCCGGGCCCGCTGCCACAGATCCTGCAGACCGGCGTAGGGCTGCCCGGCGACCAGCCGTGCGATCTCCGCTTCGCTGATGCCTTTCACCGTGGAGAACGCGAGTCGCACCCCCCAACCCTGCTCCGTCTTCTCGACGCGGTGCTGGGCGCCGGAGGCGTTGACGTCGACGGGCAGCACAGGCACACCGTGACGGCGGGCGTCGGAGACGACGACGCGCATCGGCCACATGCCCGGATCGTGCTCGAGGAGCCCGGCATACAGGAACGCCGGGTAGTGAGCCTTCAGGTAGGCGGACTGCAGGGCCGGGACGGCGAAGGCGACCGCGTGCGCGCGGCAGAAGCCGTACGCCCCGAACTGGGAGATAATCTCCCACACTTCGTCGAGCACGTCCTTGGCGTAGCCGCGTTCGCTGGCCGTGCGGCGAAACCAGGCCTCGACCTTCGGTAGCCGGTCCGGGTCGGCCAGCGCGCGGCGTGCGACATCGCCGGCAGCGCGGTCGCAGCCTGTCATCCTCGCGAGGATGGCGATGATCTGTTCATGCCAGATGACCACGCCGTACGTGTCGTTGAGTACGGGCTCCAGGTCGGGGTGCGGGTAGCGCGGGGTCGCGCCGTGCCGGGCAGCGATGAACAAAGCCGGCATGCCACCCTTCACGGGACCGGGCCGGAACAGGCTGATGTCCGCGACGACGTCCTGCATGTGGCGGGGCTGAAGTCTGCCGACCAGGTCCTGTTGGCCGGGGGATTCGAGCTGGAAGAGGCCGACGGTGTCGGACGCCTGGATGAGCTTGAACGCGATCGGGTCGTCGAGGTCGACGTGATCGGGGTTGTCCAGGTCCAGGGCCCGGCCGGTGGCCCGGTGGATCTCGGCGACCGCGTGGGCCATCGAGCTCTGCATCCGCACGCCCAGCACGTCGAGCTTGAGTAGCCCGAGATCTTCAACATCTTCTTTGTCAGCCTGGAGCATCGCGTAGCCGCCGGGGGTCGGCTGCACCGGAACGCGGTCCAGCAGCGACACATTGGAGATGATCACCCCACAGGGGTGCATGGCGTACCCGCGCGGGAGGGCGTCCAGGCCCTCGGCGAGTTCCCACAACGGCCCGAACTGGTCGGCTCGACCGGCGAGTTCGCGGAGCTCCGGCAGCTCTGCGAGGGCGCCTCGGATGTCGCGGGCCCGGATGTGCGGGAAGCACTTGGCCACCTCACCGATTACTTGTGGCGGAATCCCCAAAGCGAGGCCGGTGTCGCGGAGGGCGTGCCGGGCCCGGTAGGTCTCGGGCATGCCGGTGACCGCGGTCCGCTCCTTCCCGAACCGTTCGATGATCGCGTCGTACACCTCCAGCCGGCGCTCCGACTCCACGTCCAGGTCGATGTCAGGCAGCGACGTCCTCCGCTCGCTGAGGAAGCGTTCGAACAGGAGCCGGTGCTCCAGGGGATTGGCCGTGGCGACGAAGAGCGAGTGGTTGACCATGGAGCCGGCGCCGGAACCGCGGGCGGCCACCCGGATTCCCAGCGCACGGGTGTCCGCGACCACCTGCGCCACGGCGAGGAAGTAACCCTCGAATCCGAGCCGTCCGATCACGTCCAGTTCATAGTCGAGCTGCCGGACGGCGGGCATCTCGCGGTCCAGGTCGCGGGCGACCATCCCGGTCTCGCAGCGTTGGCGTAGCAACCGCATCGCGGAGCCTGCCTCCGATCCGGCTCCCACTACGGACGGCTCGGGAAAGTGCGGACGTCCCATCCCCAGGTCTGTCGGGGTGAGCGTGCAGGACTGGCCGGTGGCCTCGGTCTCGGCCAGCAGGCGGGTGGCTCGGGAGCGGTCGGCGCCGACGGCGCGGGCGATCCGCTCGGCGGCCGCCGCCATCTCCATCGGGCCTTTCAGCCAGCGCTCGCCGCTGTCCAGGTGCCGGCGGTCGATGGGTCGAAGGAGTCGGGCGGCGTCGAGGACGTCGGCCAGCCGGTGCTGAACGGGGTTGGCGTAGCGGACCGCGCTGGACAGAACCGTTCGGAGACCGAGCTGGTCGCCCAAGCCCACGGTGCGTGCCGCCAGCCGCAGCGAGCCCGCCCCCGTGCCGTCCAGCCCCAGATGCGCGGCCTCCAGGCGCAGCCGATCACCCGCGAGGTCGCGCCACGGCGCCAGCAGCTGCTCCGTGATGTCGGGGCGGCCGGCGGACAGTGCCCGCATCGGCTCAGCAGACGGACCGAGCATCACGACGAGGTCCTCATCCGCGTATGTGCGCAGTGTCGGCCACGACACGACCGGGGGCCCGTCCCCGGCATCAGTGTGGGCCGCGGACACCAGGCGGGACAGGCGCCTCCACCCCGAGAGATTCTGCGCGAGCAGCGTGATCCGCAGCGGTGGTTCGAGCACGTGCGCCCCGCCGCGTGCCGGTGTCCGGGAACGGCCGACCGCGGGGTCAGGTGCGGTCAGTGGGGCGACGGCCACGTCGACGCCGAAGATGGGGCGGATCCCGGCGGCCGCACTGGCCTTGGCGAAGCGGACGGTGCCCGCGACAGTGTCCCGGTCAGTCAGCGCCAGGGTCGTCATCCCGCGCTCGGCGGCGCGCTGGACGAGGGCGCCGGGAAGGGATGCGCCATAGCGGGCCGAGTAGCCGGAGGCGACATGCAAGTGAGTAAATCCACCGCCCCACACCTCCAAATCTCCTGTGGCCCTCCCCTGACCTGTGACCTCTCCAGTTATCAACCATAACCGGCAATCGCACAAGTGTGCGAATGGGTGAACGTGGCCTCCCTTCGCACGCTCGTTTGATTTTTGTGACGGAGCACGACAGTTTGCGAGTGGAGCACTGCGGCTTGCGAGCCTGTCGACGGTGGCACTCCGCACAGCGGCTAAAAGGAGCGGACGGATGAACCGGTCGCCTTCCGGCCCCTGGAGGCGAAGCCGGCAGCCTGATCCAACGGTCGAGAACTCCTCTCTGTCAGTACGAGATGGCATGCTCTCCCGCCATGGACAAGGAGCGGTTCTGGGAGCTCATCGCGGCGGCCCGCGACCGGGCGATCACCCCACAGGAAAGCGAAGCGATCGCCCGCGAAGCGACCTCGCTGCTGGCCGCCCGGCCGGTCGAGGAGATCGTCGCCGCTGAGCAGGTGCTGTGGGACCTGATGGTTGAGTCCTACACCAACCCTCTGTGGGCCGCTGCCTACACCGCCAACGGTGGATGCTCCGACGACGGCTTCGACTACTTCCGAGGCTGGCTGATCGCTCAGGGGCGTGAAGTCTTCGAGCGCGTCGTCGCTGATCCTGACGCCCTGGCGAAACTTCCCACAGTCCAAGCCGCCGCAGCCGCCGGCATCGACCTGGAGGGCGAAGACATGCTGGTCATCGCCTGGAACGCGCACATCACGGCGACCGGTGATCAGCTTCCCCCGGAGGCACCCACCATCCGCTACCCGCAGCTGGATCCTGCCTGGAACTTCGACTTCTCGGACTCAGACGAGATGGCTCGCCGCCTGCCGCGTCTGACTGCTCTCTACCTGGAGTAGGTCGCGGCGGATCCGCTCCCATCAAGAAGCGCTATGAGTGATCGCTGTTCGAATACCGCAGGCGGTTGGCTTGACGAGTGAGCACCATGAGGTGTCTCGGGGCTTGCAAACTTCGGCCTGCCAAACTCGCAAAACGTCGCACACCACCGCCCCCCACCAGGTCCTTCCTCGCGACAACTCGCAAACTGTCGCGCCCCGTCACAATTTTTTCTGGTCGCCTCGCTGATGCGGCCCTGCGGGAATCGGGTGCTGCGTCAGCGAACCTTGGGCGGTGTCAGCAGTACGCGACGCGCGCGGCCGCATCCCGCGCGCTCCTTGGCCAGGCTGGCCAAGGAGTGCGCTTGGGCACAGCGGAGCAGCCGTTCCCCTCGCTGTCCCTGCTGGAGATGTCTGCGGCTCGAACTAAGCTCCGAGGCATGACCACACCCCCCACCCCGAAGGACGACAGCTCCGCGCAGGCCGCGCCCGCCGACGCCCCGTTCGACCCCCTCAAATTCCCCAAGAACCTGCTCGACGCCCAGCTCCGGGAAGCCACGCTGTACGCCGAGCTCCACGCCCGCCAGGCGCAGCTCCCCTGGTCGCGTGAACCGTACGAGGGGTGGGCGGGGGACCCGGACCGAAAAAGGCGCGGACGCCCATCCACCGACGGCTGGTCCAAGGACGAGGCCGACACGTACGACAAGCTCTGGGAAGACCTCCGGGAGGCGACGGCGGCCGTCCAGAGCCACACGTGGTGGGATCAGTGCGAGAGCGAGGGCATCAAGGGTGCGGCTCTGGTTGCCGCCCGCATGGCCCTCAAGCACGCCGACGGCGCGATCCCGCTCCAGCAGGCCGACGTCGAAACCGCCGCCTGACAGGGATGACACGCGGCCAACGGCACGCCAGGGGTGCGGCCTAGGCTGGGGGTATGGCCCGCCGAATCTGGGTGCCGCCCGAGCCGTACGATCTGGCCCTCACACTGCGGGTGCTGCGTCGCGGCGCGCCCGATCCGACCTGCCGGCTGGAGCAGGACGGCACCTGGTGGCGTACGTGCCGCACACCCGACGGCCCGGCAACCCTGAAGATCACCGCCCACGTCAGCCCGGCTGGGGAAACACTGATCGCAGGCGACGCATGGGGGCCCGGTGCCGCCTGGACGCTGGAAACCCTTCCCGCTCTTCTTGGCGCCGGGGACGATCCCGCCGCGTTCGTCCCCCGGCACCGGATCGTCGCCCAAGCTCACCGCAAACACGCTGGCCTGCGCCTCCCGCGCACCGGCCTGGTCATGGAATCGCTCGTGCCCACCGTGCTGGAGCAACGGATCACCACCGGCAGCGCCCACTACGCCTGGCGCCGCCTCCTCACCCGCTACGGAGAGCAGCCGCCCGGGCCCGCACCGCAAGAGATGCGCGTTATGCCCCCGCCCCAGGTGTGGCGGACGATCCCGTCCTGGGAATGGCACCGCGCCGGCGTCGACCGCGCCCGAGCGACCGCGATCCTGCACGCCTGCCACCACGCCCCGCGCCTGGAAGAAGCCGCGGCCATGACCCTGCCCGACGCCACGCACCGCCTCCAGCTCATCCCCGGGATCGGTCCCTGGACCGCGGCGGAGACTCTGCAGCGCGCCCTCGGCGCGCCGGACGCCCTGACCCTCGGCGACCTCCACCTGCCCGTGCAGATCGGCTACGCCCTCACCGGCCGCCGCGACGGCACCGACGACCTGATGCTCCAGCTCCTCGCCCCGTACCCAGGACAGCGCCACCGCGCGACCCGCCTCATTCTGCTCGGCGGCCCCCTGCCTGACCGGCGCGCACACCAGGCTCCCCACAGCCGCATCGCCCATCTCTGACCGGTCTTGTCCCTGAACGTCGACGTGTCCTGGCTCCTGGTCCTGGTTGTCCTCGACAGCAAGGCGCAGCGGGCCTGGTGGGGGGCGAGGGCGGGATGCTGGTCGCGCACTCCAGATTGATCACTGTGCGGTTGGCCCGGCCCACCGTGAGGCGCTGCCGGGCCTTCGTGTCTCCGGGGTCGCGCCGGCACCCGTCGTCCCGGATTCGACGGAACTCGAAGACGCGAGCTCTCGTGGCGGGTCAGTCGAAGGGCGGGGCGTTGTTCCCGTTGATCCTCAGCACTCCCTCGCCCAGGTTCCCGCCCGGCGCGATGACGAATGTTCCTGTCCTACCGTTGGTGCGCAGCTGGAGATCCTCCGCCTGGTAAACCGCGTACGCGTCGCCTTGAACTGTGAGGGTGCCACCCCAGCTCGTGAGGCCCTCTGAGGAGGCCTTCGTCGCGAAGGCCTGGGACTCGTGCTGATCGGTGATGCGCCGCAGCTTGGCGTGGCACGGGTATTCGATGCCGTCCGCCACGACCGTGGCGCTGTCGTCCTCGTGAGTGCTCATGTCTCAGTGGACCCGACCCGAGTCCAGTCCACCAGCGGGGCAGGACGCACCTCATCAGCACGATGTCGTTGGTGATGGCGAAGGCGCGATTACACCCGTCGAAGGAGGCGTCCAGCACTTCCACATGAAGGACGTGCCCTCCGGCCGACGGGGAGGAACTCAGCCTCGCGGACGCGAAGGCGCGGATCGCCCGGCGCTCCAGCGCCGTCAACCTCGCGATGGTGTACCTGCGGGTCCGGCACTTCGACCCCGAGCTTCCCGGGCGATTGGCGGCGTTCAGATGAGCGCGTGGCGGGCCGCCGTGGAGACCGACTGACCGTCACCGGACCCTGGAGCGCGCCCTGGACGCGGAGCGTCCGCAGCTCTGGCGCCGAGGTGACGTGACGCGACGACGGCTCAGATTGCCGCGTTCACTCCTGCAACACCGCTCCGCCGTTCAGGTAGCGCCGAGCCGCCGTCAGCAGCTCAAGGTGCGCATTACGGAACTGGGTCATGGCCTCATTCCGCGCCACGTTCATCTGGGGTGAGGTGATGTATCCGACCATGAGCGGTACCGATCGCCCCCCGAACATCGGGCCCAATCGGATTCCACCGAGCTGCCTGGCATTGGCGTCGATGCGATCCGCTATCTGTGCCAGACTCTCCGGTCCCTCTAGGCGGACCACATGCGGGGCGGTCCTCGACCGGGACATCAACGCGGCGGTCAACGTCGCCAAGGCCGCCGGACTGGCGGTGCCGGCCTGTGGAGCGCAGGTAAGACCGGGACCCGTCCCGGCGCAGCGCAGCGAAACAGGAACCCACCAAGAGCTACCCACCGCGTCGCCGCGGTGGGAGCAGATTGGAATCCCGGGCCCTTAGAGGTCCTAACAAAGGCGTTGGACGTGCCGGTGGGTGATCAGGCAGGTGGCGAGGCCGAGGAAGGCCTCGTGGATGTCGTCGCGTCGCTCCCAACGGATCCGCAGTCGTCGGAAGCCGTGCAGCCAGGCGATCGTGCGCTCGACCACCCAGCGGAAAATGCCCAGGCCGGAGCCGTGTTCCACGCCTCGTTCGGCGATGACCGGGCGGATGCCGCGGTCCCAGAGCAGGCGGCGGTACTTGTCGTGGTCGTAGCGGTCGGCGAGCAGGGCATCGGGTCTGCGTCTGGGCCGGCCGACGACGCCTGCTACCGCCGGAATCTTGTCCAGCAGCGGCAGCAACTGCGTGACGTCGTTGCGGTTTCCGCCGGTCAGCGACACCGCGAGCGGGATGCCCTGGGCGTCGGTGACGACGTGGTGCTTGCTGCCCGGCCGCGCGCGGTCGACCGGGCTGGGTCCGCTTTTGGGCCTCGTCGAGCGGCCCGCACGTGGGAGGAGTCGATCACCGCCCGCGACCAGTCCAGCTGCTTCGCGGCCCGCAACTTCCTCAGCAGCACCAGATGCAGTTGATCCCACACCCCGGCCTCGTTCCACGCGGCCAGGCGCCGCCAGCACGTCATGCCCGAGCCGAAGCCCAACTCCTGGGGCAGGTACTCCCACTGGATGCCGGTATGCAGCACGAACAGGATCCCGCACAAGGCCTGCCGGTCCGGGACCCGCGGTCTGCCCTCCACCAGCTTCGGTGCCGGCTCGGGCAGCAACGGCTCGATGAGCGACCACAGTTCATCCGACACGATCCACGGCCGCGACTGACGTGTTCCCACGCCCGGACCAACGACCACCCAAGCCGAAAGTCACATGATCAACAACTTCTGTTAGGACCTCTTAGGCCCGGGAGGATGTCAAGCTCTCCTCACCCGCAGCGCAGGGGAGTTGAAGACGGTCCTCACTCTCCTCAGGGACTCCGTAGAGAAGCTCCAGGAGCAGGGTCTCTTGATGACCGACTACCGTGGTGAACCACTCGACCTTGTGCTCCAGTGCTATACCGAGGCCTCCACCGCCGCCGAGCAACTCGCCGGAGAACTGAGCCAGGCCGCCGACGTCACCAGGCGAACTACCCGTCTACGGCGCCGCAGTCACCATCACCCCCGACGGCGAGACCACACTCTCCCGCAGCCGGTGGTCAGCCACCCTGTGACGGCGTTCGACGCCGCCCAGGCCCGCGACCCCGATCGCGGCTTCTGCCAGCCCTGACCTCGACCCGGCGGGTCACGCTGCGCCGACTCATCGTCCGGGCCCTGGAAGCCGAGTCGAACCAGAAGGTGCGCGCGGCCCAGGGGCTGTTACTCACTTTCGGGTGACGGCTAGCTGTCCGGTGGGGTGGCGGTACCTGGCGAGCGGTGCCTGACAGCTAAGCGCTGCAGGGTTGTTGAGACCGGAAGCGCGTCAACTTCGCGCATCGACGAAATGGATGGCTACTGCATCCAAGCGTCACGGCTGTGCGGTTGATCGGTCACGCACCCCGGATCGCGTTCACATCCCGGCGATCTGGAGGGCAGGGTGTGAATGCGCGGCCGGCCGGCCGCCACCCGCACACCGCACCACCTGACTCCCACCAGGGCGTTTTGAGGTTGTGCGCGCACAATGCAGGGGGAACCTGTGACCGTATCCACGTCTGCCCGTCGTCTGACCGCCGCCGCGCTGGGTGCTGCTGCCATCACCGCGGCGATCGCTGTCCCGGCATCCGCCGCCGACCCGCGCCCGCACCGCCAGGCGGTGGAGATCAGCCAGGTGCAGTACGACTCCCCGGGCCGTGACGACCGCTCCAACCGCTCCCTGAACCAGGAATGGGTGGAGATCACCAACAACACCCGTCGCAGCGTGAACCTGGACGGCTGGACCCTCTCCGACGCGGACGGCCACACCTACACCTTCGACCACTACCGCCTCGACGGCCGCGCCACCGTCCGCGTCCACACCGGCCTCGGCCGCGACACCCGCACCGACCTCTTCCAAGACCGCCGCGCCTACGTGTGGAACAACGACCGCGACATCGCGACTCTGCGCAACGACCACGGCCGCTTCATCAACGACGCCTCCTGGGGCCGCCGCCACATCCACCACTGACCGAGCCTGACCCCGGTCCCGCCTGCCCCCGGTCCTGTTCCTGGCTGGGGGCAGGCGGGAGACCAGGGCGAAGTTTGCGTCTCTGTGTCAGCGTCCGTTCCTCCCCGGAGGGACGGACGCTGCACTGTGTTCGCCAGCAACTGCGCTGACCAGCCCCGAAGTCAGCGGATGACCCTCCAGCGTGCCGGGATCCCGTCACCAGGCCTGAAACTTCACGACTTGCCCCGTGTTGATCTCGTCGAGCCGGATCGAGAGACGCTTCGGACGGGTCCCTTGCTCCGACGGACTGGCCTTCGTGTGAACGCCACGATCGGCCCGTTTCTCCGCTGAACAGTGGGGGAGGAGACCGCTGCCACCGCCAGCGAACGACAGCCCTACGCCGTGCCCGGCGGTAGATGTCGGTCGAGTGGAGCAGATGCCGACGGTTGCCATGGGGATGTCGGCGTGCCGTCCGCATCCAAGCCGTACAGCCACAGCCTTTTGACTATGTCACGAGTGTCGGTGCGGCCGCGGTCAGCGGCATTCAGGACCAGGCTCTCGGCACCCTTTCGGTCCCCGGCTTCCTCCCGCATCCCGGCGAGACGGTACAGGGCGCTGACGTCGTCTTGATCGGCCGCTTTCAGGGCCAGGGTCTCGGCCCCTTCGCAGTCCCCGACATCCTCCCGCAGCACGGCCAGGCGGTACAGGGTGCCGGTGCTGCTGTGGTCGGCGGCCTGTTGGAGGAGACGCTTCGCCCCTTCCTGGTCCCCGGACCCCTTTCGTATCCCGGCCAGGGCGTACAGGGCTTCAGTGTCTCCGTGGTCGGCGGCCTGTTGGAGGAGTCGGAACGCCCCTTCCTGGTCCCCGGCTTCCTCCCGCGCCACAGCCAGGCGGTACAGGGCGTCAGTGTCGCTGTGGTCGATGGACTGCCGGAGGAGACGGAACGCCCTTTCGCGGTCCCCGGGGTCCTTCCGCATCCTGGCCAGGCGGTGCAGGGTGTCGGTGTTGCCGTACTCGGCGGCTTTCAGGGCCAGGGCCTCGGCCCCTTCCTGGTCCCCGGCTTTCTCCCGCATCCCGGCGAGGCGGTGCAAGGCGTCGGTGTTGCCGTACTCGGCCGCTTTCAGGGCCAGGGCTTCGGCATCCTGTCGGTCCCCGGCTTCCTCCCGCATCCTGGCCAGGCGGTACAGGGCGTCGGTGTTGCCGTACTCGGCGGCCTGACGAAGGAGTCGCTCCGCACTTTTCCGGTCTTCGGCCTCCTCCAGCATCACAGCCAGGCGGTACAGACCGTAGGTGTGGACATAGTCGGCGCCTCCCCAATCCCCGGTCTGCTCCCGCATCACAGCCAGGCGGTCCAGGCCGTCGGTGCCGCCGTGCTCGACGACACGGCTGCGGAGGAGGTGGGCCCACTGCAGGCGGTGCCGGTTCATGGCTGCTTGGGTGAGGTTGCTCAGGTCGTCAGGATGGGTGAGGCGGGTATGGGCGGCGCTCCAGAAGGAGGCGGGTGGGCACAGCCGTCTTCGGGTGGTGCGGCCGTGTTGTTCGAGGTAGTCGGCGAGCCGGAACACCGGCCCTGCGGGCGACGGGGCAAGGGTGTCGGCAAGGATCGAGGGGATGGACGGGCGCCGTGGAGCTCGGGGGGTTGCCCGGCGCAGGGGAGCCTGTTTGCCGTGGACGAGTTGAGCAAGTTCGGCGAATGCCTGTTCCGCCCAGTCGTAGGTGAGCTGGTCGTAGTCGGTGTTGGTGAGGTAGTCGATGGCGGCGTCGGTGAGGAAAGCCTGTGGCAGGTGGGGGCCAACGCCGAGGCAGCGCGCGTCCATCGCTGCTTCCAGGAGCG
The DNA here is from genome assembly GCF_040611295.1 of Streptomyces sp. NPDC002935. Taxonomy (NCBI): domain Bacteria; kingdom Bacillati; phylum Actinomycetota; class Actinomycetes; order Kitasatosporales; family Streptomycetaceae; genus Streptomyces; species Streptomyces sp. NPDC002935. Next base: position 54,896 of record NZ_JBEXNW010000044.1, on the reverse strand, counting down.
CTGTGGCGGCTGGGCTTGCGTGCTGGTAGCGGTTGAGGAGTTCGGGGGCGCCGGCCAGGTCCTGGGTCACTCGCCCGTCGGTGCGGGCGCGGGTGAGGGCGTCGGCCAGCAGGCGGTCACCGCCTTCGGCGACGGCGGCCGCGGCGGCCAGGGCATCGGCGTCGAAGGCGTCGGGGACAGTCAGCGTGCGGCCGGAGAGCAGTTCCCGCACCCGGCTGTGCGGATCTTCCCCACCCGGTGCGGGCAGGGCTGTGTACTGGTGGGCGTATTCGGGCCAGAGGGTGCCGAGCACGAGGACCGGTCCGCGCTCTGGGCTGACCAGCAGGTGGTGCACGGCTGCCGCGATCCGCTCACCCGCCGTGCGGTCGCCCAGGTAGTGCTGGGCCTCGTTCAGCCACACCACCGTCTTCGGTCCAACCTGCTTCAGGTCTGCGAGGGCCGCGTCGGCCCGGGTGGGGTCGAAGGGATGCCACAGCCGCCAGCCGAGACCAGCCAGCGGCTGCACGGCCTGCCAGCAGGCCCTCGTCTTGCCCGTCGAGGATGTACCGACCAGCACCGCCATTTGGCTGTGGCCCAGGGTGGCCTTCCGCACTACACGGGCCAGCAGCTCATCGTGCTCCCGCAGCACATACCCCGGTAGTACCCGCACCCCACCTCCGCCCACAGCATGGCCGGCGGGGTGAACCTCCAGGTCGTGCGGATCCCAGTCTCCCAGCGGCCGCCCCGGCCCTGAGACATCCCCCGCATCTGGACCGGTGAGCGCAGCAGCGCGGCGGCGCAGCTCCAAGAGCTCCTCCACCGGCAACTTCAGCACGCGGGCCAGCGCCGCGACCGTCTGCGCCGACGGCACGCGAGCACCGCTCCGCAGGGCCTCGTACACGGTGGTACGCGTAACACCTGCCTTCGTGGACAGCTGCGATTTGCTCAATCGAGCCTGGGCCACGCCGTCCTCGAGTCGGCGCCGTAATTCCGTCAGCGCCTGCTCGGGCCCCGTCTGCTCTTCGTGCACCCGCACATCCCCCGGGAGTCGGTGTCCGTCGGTGTTCATCATCGTTCGGGCGGACCCTGGCGTACGCCGATTCCGGGACAACAGTCACGTCAACACCCGCCCGTCCAGGGGAGTCTGCCGTGACCGTCGCCATCATCCTTCTCACCACCGCGCTCGTCGTGGCTGTGGCGCTGCTGGCCGCCACAGCAGCCGGGATCCTCGCCCGCATCGACGGCGCCACGATCCCGGCCGTACTTGTGCGCGCTGCCAGGGTGTTCGCCGGCGTCCTTACCCTCGCCTGCGCCGTCATCGCAACCATGGCCGCAGCGATCCGGTGAAGACCAGGCCACGGTGCGCACACGCACGGACCCTCTTTGCGGGTCCGTCGTCGGTGCGGTACGTCAGTCGGCAGTCTCTTGAGCCGGGGTCGTCTCCGGCCGGACGGCAGTCAGGATCAGGTCGCGGACGGGCGGCGCCAGCACCCCCGGCATCTCCAGGACCGGCCACTGACAGCCGGGCACCAGCCCGTCGAGCACGACGTACATCTGGCGTTGGAACAGCAACAGCAGCGTCGAGAGGGCGGCTCCGGAAGGTGTCCAGCGGCGCTCGCGCAGGGTCTCCAGGACAGACACCCCCGACGGCAGCCCCCTCCCGGTCAGCCATATTGTGACGGCTTCGGCGGGCTGGCCGGCATCCAGCTCGGCCTCGACTCGCTCGCACAGGTCCAGGGCCCACGCACGCACCTGCTGGGCCGTGCGCCAGCCGAGGCGGAGGTCTTCCAGCGAGGCAGTTTCGGCCAGACCGCGCAGCCGGTCGCGTGCGTCGCCTTCGGCGAGGAAGGAGAGCGAGCCGTCGTCGGCCATCACCAGGTCCGCGGCTTCCGGGGCGTCCTGCTGGGTGGTCTCGACGAGCGAGGCGAACGGATGAGCCGTCATGCCCGGGTTCATCCCGCGCAGTAAGTCCCCGATCTCCTGCACGGACATGGTGCCGCCGAGGACGGCGGTCACGGCGGCCAGCGACGCGTCGGACGGAGTCATCGGCGTGGGCTCGGTGTTCTTGTCCAGCTCGGCCAGTTCCTCGGGGAGTTCGCCCAGGATGCGGGCGATGCGCTCGTCGATACGTCTGGCTCGGGCGGGAACGAGGACGAAGGTCCGGCCGGCCTCGGCAAGGCGTCTCACGACATGGTCCACGTGCTCTTCCAGCTCCAGATCATCGCCCAGGCTGTCGTCCTCGCCAGGCAGGGCGACGGAGTCCACCGCGGCGCGGAAGGCGGCCCGCACCGTCGTCTCCGGCACCGGGTGCCCGTCGGCGAACAGGAGCAGCGCGAGGTCGGTGGGCCGTTTGCCTCGGCCGGCGCGGCGGGCGAGGGCGAGGACCAGGTCGAAGCTCTCGGCCGGCGGGGTGGATGTGCTGCCCCTGCCGCGGCCGAGGCCTCCGCCGGGGATGTTGCCCGGGAGCAGTCCGGCACGCCGCCAGACTTCGAGCTGCTTGGCCGTGATGGTGAGGCTGTGACGCGCCGCGTGGTCGATGAGCTGCTGGTCGGCCGCGCTGGGACCGTCGTTGGAAGGCATGACGCGAAGCTAGCGATGCCCTCATCGGCGACAGGCCGGTTTTGGAGACCCCCCACCTTTATCCGGTCGCTCTGCTATCCGTCCTCTGGAATGGCAGTCACACGGCATACGGACGGCATACCGACGCTGTGGCGGTTCCGCCACTGTTGAAGCCATCCGGCCTGCTGCCCGCACAGCGCGCCCGCCCCTGGGCGCTTCCGCGCCGTGCCCGATCCGCAAAGGACTCAACGATGACCACCGACACGGACGCATCCCGTCCTCAGGACCGCAGCCTCCGGGAACTGCGCCTGGTGCTCCTCCTGCTCACCCTGCTGGTGGGACTGCTCATCACTGCGGCGGCCGTCTACGTGGCCCGTGTGCACCCGGGTCTCGCGCAGCCTTTGGGGGTAGGAGCCGCCGTCATGAGCGCGCTCGCCGCTATCGCTGGTGTCGTTGCCCGCGCCATCCGTAGGTGATCGTCTTGGGTTCGACCGGCAGATCTACCGTCGGTGCGACAACGTTGAACTCTGCTTCAACCGACTCCAAGGCTTCCGAGGGGTCGCCACCGGCGAAGGCACCGACGGCTGGGAATTCAGCGGAAGCTCGTACTCCGTCGAGCTCTGGTAACGCCAGAAGCGAGCGCGTATGAGCACCAGCCCTGAGCCGTCGTGGCCTGCGAGTCCTGAGGGCCGGCGGTTTTCGCCCGGCCTCGGAGGTCCGTAGTGATCCGTGGCGAGGTGCTTCAAAGAGGGTCGGGTGCGGGTGAGGAGAACGTCGATCTGAACGGTCGGGCCGACCGCGGCGCGCGTGGTTCAGAACCGGGACGACAGCGGATGAGACACTCCGCCGGGCCAGGGCGCCAGTGACTTCGCCCGCTTCTATGTCTTCATCCGTGAGGCAGCCGAGGGCTGGCAAGCGAAACGTGAGGAGTGAACTCAAATGACTGTCAAAGCGGATCAAGGCCTAGTTTCTGCATAAATTCCTGAATGCAGGACATAGTTACTTCCATCAACTCTCTGGCGTGCTCCTTGTGTCCTTCCTCAATGAGCTCTTGGATTCCGCCGATTGCATCGTGCACACTGTGTATGAACTCGAAAGGTGGGCTGTATGCCCTACGCACCAGCCGGCCCGCCAGCTCGGCAATTCGAACCAGATCCTCATTGTTCAGGTCTGTGAGATCCGCGCGGGCAATCGTTTCCGTATACCCGCCCTGCGGCATGTCTTCCTGGGGAACCCTGTGCGTCACTCCGCAGGTGCGCAGGAACCCGAGCACAGCTCGCTCGGCCTGTAGCGCCTGGTGGCCGGTCTCCAACTGAACGCAGAGCTCTGTCGTCCATCCCCGTCGAGCGTGTTCACGCAGACGGGACTCCTCGTTGGGCGCGATTGCAACGCCCACCTTCAACGCGTTCAAGACGTCGTGGCGCAATACGTACAAGACGGCTGGCTCATCGGCCCGACCGTGAAAATTACTCCCTAGCACCCTGCACCTATGCCTTACTCATGAACTTGGGGCACTGTACTCGCCGCCTTGTCCGCGCCTCGAGCTGAGGGGTGATGCTCACTCCTAGCAGACGGTCTGCCTGGACTCATCCGTGCGGTTCGGGGCACTCCCGATAATCCGGACGTGCTGGAAAGCTCGTGCGCGACGTGAAGTGGGACCAGCGGGCGCGCACCAGCGGCATCGCCCCGATGGGAAGGATCGGTGAGGCCGCGATCGCCATGAGCACGGTCCAGTACCTCGTCACCCCCCGGCTGCCGTGGGCTCGCGCTCGCCCTTGGTTACATTCAGGTGGCTGGAGGTTCAGACCAGCGCCGACGGCGATGAGCTCGGCGTTCATTGGTTCTTCCCGTGCCCTGTCTCGGCATCTGTTCCACCACCACGGTTCGTCCGTTGGCGGGACGCCTTCCTAGGCCTCCGACTGGTTCTCGATGCGGGTGACGCGATCGGGGCCGGGGTGGTCGACGCCGGGGACCATGGGGTGCTCGTAGTCGAATTCGACCTTGCCGAAGGAGTCGCTGGCGATGGGCGGAGGGTCGTTGTCGGCGATGATCAGTTGCAGGCGTTCCCCGTATGCGTCGGCCAGGGTCCTGAACCGGCTGTAGATCTCGGCAGCGCGTTGGCGGTCGGGGGCGTTGTTGCCGAAGGCCTTGCGCGGTGAGTCGATCACGAGGAGGGAGGGGACCAGGACGTCGGCGTGGTCGAGTCCGGAGGCGAGGAGGGTGAGGCTGTAGGCGAGGTTGACGGAGGTGGCGAGGCCGCCGCCGGAGGCTTGCAGGCTCTCAAAGGGCTGTCCGTTGACGACGGGCAGGTAGGTGTCGCGGTCGATGACGGCCGTCTCGACCCAGGGCAGGTTCCAGCCGGTGAGCAGCCGGCCGAACTCGGCACTGAGGTCGCCCAGCAGTGACTGGCTGGCCTTGAGTAGCTCGGACTTCTCCTTGATGTCCTTGTTGACCTGCCGGCGCTCGGCTTTGATCGAGCGGATGTCCGCGTCGATGGCACGCACCCGGGCCCACGATTCCCGCAGCTGGGTGATGGCATCGATGCTGGCTTTGAGCGCGGCGACGCGGGAGCTGGCCTCGGCGATGGCGTCGAAGCGAGGGGCGACCGCATCGCGGGTCTGGGCGTCGAGCTCCCGGCGCAGGCTGCTGATCGCGAAGCTGAGCTGCTGCGACCGCTCCTGAGCGGTCTGCAGGTGTGCCTCGTCGGCCTGGTGGATGCGCTGTGCGTCCTGCAGCTGCAGCTGGAGGACGGTGCGTGTCTCCTCGATGGCGGGGGGTCGATGTCGGCCTCGAGGGGGTCGGGCTGGAGGCAGACAAGGCAGTGGCCGTCCTCGACGGGGCGGGCGGCCAGGGACTGCATGCACCGCGGGCAGACGACGAACTCGAAAGGGGAGAGCCGGTCGATGGCCGTGGCCGACCGGTCGAGACGGACGAGGTCGAGTTGCACCTGGGCGACGACGGCCCGTCGCGCGTCGACAAGGTCGGCGGCCGCCGAGACTTCTTCCTCGGCCTGCCGCGCGGCGCGGATGGCGTTCTGGAGTTCGTTGCGCAGCGCGGTGTCGGCGGCGGTCTGTTCCTCGAGTTCGGTGCGGAGACTGGCCAGGGTGGCATCGGCCCGGCCCAGAGTGTCGCGCAGCTGCGTGAGCTCGGCCCGTAGTTCGTCGTCGCTGCGGGGGTCGGAGGCTGCCAGGAAGGCACTGACGTTGTTGTGCTCGGCGGTTCTGGCCTTCAGCTTGTCCAGGAGCTGGACCCTGGTGCGTTTGAGCTCCATGAGCGCGGCGTCGGTGAGTCCGAACATCAGGCGGAAAAGCTCTTTGCGCTTGGTCTCGAACCAGCTGTCCAGGTGGCCGACGACCTGGCGGTCGATCTCGCGGGCCTGGAGGTAGGCGTAGGCGTACAGGTCGTTGAAGGTGAGGTTCTGCGGCCTGGCCGCTCCTTCTCGCCGTGCTGCGATCTGTTCGCGTGGGAAGCCGAGTGCGTCCAGCAGGTAGTCGGAGAGCGTGGTTGCACCCTCGGAAGCGCGCACCGGCAGGGAGCGCTCCAGGGTGAGGGAGCGGGGGTCGAGGAGATCCACGGTGTCGGCGGCGTCTCCCTCGATGGTCCGGCGCAGGACGACGCGTTCGTCGCCGGCCACGACCTCGGCCTGGACGGACAGCACGTTCTCGCGGACCGCAGGGGTGAGCATGGCGCTGCCGCCGAGGGCGTGTTTGAAGAGCATCAGCAGACTGGACTTGCCGGTGCCGATCGGGCCTGTGATCACCGTGGCCGGCCGGTCGAAGCGGTAGGTCTGTTCCGCCTCGGCGGTCGTCACAGTCAGGGAGACGATGCGCAGATGGACGGCCATGTCAGATCTCCGTCCGCCAGGGCCGGTCGACGGCGTCGGGCAGGCGGTCGTAGATGAGGTTCTTCAAGGCCGATCCTGACTTGTTGAAATGCCGCTTGAGCAGCTTGATCCGGCTGTCCACGACTGACCATTCCGGCGTTTCGGCCAGACTGGCCGCAGCGGCGGCGCCCTGTGGTGTGGTGCGGAATTCGGCGCGGTCGCTGCCGCTGTAGGTGATCAGGCCGCGGGCGGCGAGCGAGCCGAGGATGCTGTAGTAGCGCTGGTCCCAGGGCCCGTACTTGTAGCGGGTCATGCGGCTCTCGACGGCGAGGCGCTCGGGTGGTGTCGGAGCCGTTCCCTCCGGCCACGACGCCTCGCCCGCGGGCAGGAGACGTTCCAGCATCCCCGGATAGCGCAGCAGGAAGTCGAGCTTGGCGAGTTTGGTCAGACCCGCGAGCCCGCCCTTGGAGGTGGTGAACTGCGCGATGAGCAGAAGGATGCGGGCTTCGTGGTAGTGGACCTCGCGCTGCTCGGCTTGGCGGTGCTGAGTCCGCATACGCGTTGCGGCGGTTTCGAAGTCGGCGCTGTGGGTCATGAGGCTTCCTCGTCCGCGTCGAACGTCTCGGAGAAGAAGAAGAGGCACTCGTCGCACAACTGGTAAGCCAACCCCCGCAGGTGCAGGTTGCTGAGCTGGAAGGGCGGCAGCGAGGGCAGAGCATCGACCTTGAGCCGCTCGGCCAACAGGTCGTTCATCTTGATGCCGAACTCGCTGCCCTCGGCTACCTGAGCGCGTGCATGGCGCCGGCACGCGAAGGCCATCTCCAGCACGTCCATGGACAGGTTCAGCAGGTCGGTCTCGTCCCCGGCCAGGCCGGAACGCCTCTCTGACCAGGTCGTGTACCACGCGGAACGAAGCCTCTCAGCGAAGGCCGCCTCGTCCGAGGGCACCCGGCCCCGGCGCAGCTTGCGGCGGAGCTTGGCACCTCCTGGCGCCACCACGGGCTCCTGGCCGCGGGGAAACGTAGGCAGCTGAACCGACGTGTACACGACCTCCCGGCGGATGATCTCGCGGGTGATCCTGCGCCGGCCGATGCGCTGCTGCATCTGCGTGCTGTGGCGGACCCGGCTCGGGTCGGCGATGTACACAGCCAGTTGGCCACGGTCGCTCTCGTCACGGTTGGCACGTTCGATCCGATCCACGATGGCCCGGTAGGTGTTCTCAAGATCGACATGGGCCAGCTGCAACTGTTCGACCGCAGGAACCAGAAGCCCTTGGATGTTGACGTCGGTGATGTTTTCGCGGTGCGGTGGCTTGCAGGAGATCTCCAGGACCGCGAGGAAACGTACGACCTTGTCCACGAACCCGGCGGGTATCTGGATGTCCGCGAGCCTGCGCACCTGAGGGGTGTCCGGGACATTGGGATAGGGCTGCTTCCAGCGGACTTTGAGCATCTGGCGTGCGACTTCCTCCGCCATGGAGGTCAGCCCGGCCGTGAATTCCGGCTCCGGGCCGCACATCCGAGCCAGGACGCCGGCATTGCCCTTGCCCGGCTTCAGCGCCGCGTTCGTCGCCAGCCGGAGACGGACATTCGCGGCACACTCGCACGCGCACCAGCGGTCGAAGAGATGGGTCAGGCCGCCGCTCTTGCACAACTCCGGGAGCGTCCATGGGCCCTGGGTGCCTTCGCGATGCTTGACCGATACGAGTTCCACTGATCCGTCGGTCCATGCCACGACGAAGTCCTCGTGCCACTCGCAGACGACGAAGTCGATGGCGTCCTGCGTGAGCATGGCCAGGCAGTCCCGTGCGGCTACCTCCGCTTGGTACCGGTAACGGCCCAGCGTGTCCGAGCCGCTGTCTTCCTCCGGAGCAAGGTCGAAGATCGTGAGGTCTGAACCGTTCGAACCGTCTGGTTCAGGGGGCGCTCCGACGTCTTCGGCCCCAACGCCCGTGCCCGCCGTATCGACCATCGACGTCCCCCGCTCCGGCCCTGCATGAGAGCACGTCCCGCGCTGCGTTGCGACGGCAGGGCTCTGAAGATCTATACCCGTATCACACTCCAGCATCGACGCGTAACTGTGCGTTGCGATTCAATTTGGCGAGGTATGCGAGCCGGCCTCAGCGGACGGCTGTCAGCCGGCCGGCCTGGTTGGTCGTCCGGCTGAGGTTCCCCTGACGGGCGTGAGAGAGTTGCGGGCCCGGCCGACGCGGGTTGGGGTGTTCTTGCCTGTGGGGGGCGTTGTTGTCTGCGCGTGTTCATCCATCACGGCCTGGTGATCCGGGCCGGATCGGCCCGTACTGGGTCATCGGTCGGCTGGGTTCGGGCGGTATGGGAACGGTCCATGCGGCCCTGGATCCCGGCGGGCGGCGGGTGGCGGTGAAGGTCGTCCATCCGGCGCAGGCCGGTGACGAGGAGTTCCGGGCCCGGTTCAAGCGGGAGGTCGAGGTGTCCCGGCGGGTCATGGGGCCCTGTCTGGTGCCGCTGCTCGCGGCGGACCCCGGCGCGGCCGATCCTTGGCTGGCCACCCCATACGTGCCCGGCCTTACGCTCGGCGAGCACATGGCCGCGCACGGCGCGCTGTCCGGAGCCCGTCTGTACGCGCTGGCGGTCGGGACCGCGGCCGCGCTGGCTGCTGTCCACGCGGCCGGGGTGGTGCACCGTGATGTGAAGCCGGGCAACGTCATCCTGGCCGCCGACGGGCCGCGGGTGCTGGACTTCGGCATCGCCCACGCCCTGGACGGCACCTCGGTCACCCGGACCGGCGTGATGACCGGCACCGCGGGCTGGATCAGCCCCGAGGGCTACCGCACCGGCGCTGTGGGGCCGGCCGGAGACGTCTTTGCCTGGGGGGCACTGCTCGCCTACGCCGCCACCGGACGGCTGCCGTTCGGCACTGGCGCCCCGGACGCGGTCGCGGCCCGGGTGATGTCCGGCGACCCCGATCTCGCCGGGATGCCCGACGACCTCCTGGCCTTGGTGACGTCCGCGCTGGCCAAGACCCCTGAGGAGCGGCCTACGGCCGCGGCGCTGGCCGGGCAGTGCACGGTGCTGCTCGCCGCCCAGGCCACTCAGGTCCTGCAGCCGGGGGCCGAGGCGCCGACTCTGGCGGGTGACCTGGTGGCGGCCGGATGGGAGGACTTGCCGGCCACCGAGGACGACCCGGCCTGGACGCTGGCCCGGCGCCGGATCGCCCGCCGACGCAACTGGCTCGTTGCCGCGGCCGCCGTCACCGGGTTCGCTGTGGCCGCCGCCGGCACGTACTTGATCGTCGATCAGAACCAGAACGGGCAGCGGTCCAGCACGCGGGCCGGTGCGGGTACGACGGCCTCCGCCACTGTCTCCCCCGGCCAACGATCCGGCGCGGTGACCGCCTCCCCGGCAGCAGGCGCTCCGGAAGCAAGGCCAGAGAAGAACACCCCGGCAACCGAGTCCGCCACGTGTCTGCCGGTCACCTACAAGCTGCCCACGGGCCCGGCGACCTGCGAGTCCAAGAAGGACATCTGCGCCATCGGTGCCCCGTACTACATCAAGGACATCAACCGACTGTGCGGCGGCCCACCCGTCCTGCAGAGGGTCAACATCATCTCCGAGCCGTCCACCGGCGGAGACCCGGGAGTCTTCTACTGCGTGGCCTGGACAGGCAGCGCCAGCGACACCACCCGCGACGGCGTGCTCCTGATGAACGCCCCTGGCGTCCAGTGCGGCGCCGACCTGGTGAGCCCGTCCGGCACCCGCGATGCACAGGGGCAGGCGGTCGTCTTCTACGACACCGAGCAGGACTGCACCCCCCTGTACCCGGGAACTCGCCAGACCTACCCGGCCGTCCTGGACTACAACAGCCTCGGCGACCAGGAAGCCCCCACGTACGTCTGCCTCAGCGAACATCTCGGCGCCTGACACTCCCGTCCTGTCACCCAACTGGTCCTTCCACGGCGGGTGATCGCCTCAGCGAAGCCGTAACAGCCGGCCGCGGCAGCGGTTGTCCGGGCATGATCCGACAGCGACTCATGTCCTCCTGGGCTGCCGCGACCGCGCTCGTCCTCGCCAGCGTGCTGGCGTCGCCAGCCAATGCTGCGGCTTCGTCCCATCACGGGCCGGCCCGGGCAGTGTGCGCGACGAAGTACCGGGTGACGGGACAAGTGGTCGCGGTGCGGCGGCCAGCGTGGAACGACGGCCCGGTGGCCAAGCCGAACAGCCCGGTCGACCACTACGTACACCGCGGCGACGAACTCCTGTCGTGCGTCGACGCGATCGCACGGACCCGGAGCGGCCCGGCGTACCGCAAGTGCGGCCGCAGCGGCTCGGTCTGGCGCGTGGTGCACGGCGGGCAGATCCCGGCGACCTGCGTGAAGCGTGTGTGACGGTGCCGCTGGCGTAGCCGGTCCGGTGGCGGCCGCAGCGGGCATTCGAATTCCGTCACGGTCTAGGGTCTGACGGGCAGCCCGGCCCCGTAACGCTCTGGCGGGGTCGGGCTTGCTCGTTCCCGATGCTTCCAGAAGGGCACCGGAGGACACCGTCCGGAGCGCTGGCTGTGCGCAACGACGGACGGCAGAGCCAGTGGGCAGCTTTCCGTGCCACATGGTTGCTCAGGCCCCAGGCTTGAAACGGCGGAACATGTCCGGGAGGAACTGCCGCAGAAGGGCCTCCGCAGAATCGAGGTGCTTGAGTTCACTGTGGCCGAAGCGGAACACCTCATAGCCTCTGAGCTTGAGATCTCGGTCAGCGGCGACCATGTCTGCGTACTTGCCGGAATCGGGAGTGCGGCCACGGTCGCGGGTGTAGTGCTGGGATCCATCGACCTCCAGGACGACACGCTGGCCATGAGGCAGCAGCACCAGGAAGTCCATGCGGGAGCGCAGCAGCGCTTCGGGGCCCCGCTCCTTGACAGTTCGGTGGTCCCAGTGCAGCCACACTTCGGGTAGGAGAGCTGGATCCTCAGGAGAGGGCCCGAGAATTCGGTGATAGGCGATGAAGAGGTTCTTCTGGCCTTCCGAGTTGTCCGGCAGGCTTTTGAGGAGTCGTTGGTACAGATCCCCTCGCACTTCGGCCTCAGTGCTCATCTTGCGGGTGTCCTGCCACCAGGCGTGCAGATCACACCACCGCAGGCCCTCTGTGGAGATCTCACGGTCATAGACGAGGGTGTCGTCCGGATTCCCTCCGACGATCTCGATGTCGTTGTCGACCGAAGACCGGAAGCGGATGTCCGGCTTGGTCAGTGAGGCGAAGATGACGTTCTTCGGCCGCCGGTGGCCTTGCAGTCGCGTGGGCACCACGGCGAATACTGGGTAGCCGCCGTCGTTGCCGACTGCCCTCAACTCGACTCCAGCGGCTTGGAGACAGCCGTTGATCGTACTGACAGTCTTATCCTGGAGATGCTCATCCAGGAGGAGGTCGGCTGACACCAGGCCCTCCAGGAAGCGGGCGAACCTGGCGTCCCCGGCCTCGAAGGCACCGAGATTGTCGAAGAGGTCCTCGGTCGACCAGTCCTCAGGGTTACGGAAGACATGTCGCTCGATGCGGTCCCGCAGCGTCACTTGACGCATGCCGTTCAAGAGCAGGCCCTCCAGCGCCTCGAGAGAGAGGCCCGGGTCCTCGGCTATCCAGAAGCGGTCAAGCAGCTGCAGGAACCGGTCGTGATGTTGTGTCAACTCCGACAGGTTGAGGGCACGTGCCAGTTCACGGCGGATCTTCTTTGGTATTTCGGGCGATGACCCTGCCCACAGCAGGTCCTCGAGTTGATACCGGATCGACGGGCTCACCTGGACCTGGTTCTGTTCCAGGATGCGTCGCGTGACTTGTGGAATGTCAGCGTCGGGCACGTGGCCCAGGCTCAGTTGGATCCGCTCACGCTTGCTCCCGGCATCCTCCGAGACCGGTGACATTCCGTCAGCTAGGCGTTCAACAGCGTGCTGAAGGTTGAGTACGTCCACCGGCACGCCTTCGCCACACGCACCGAGGCCCGGATCCGGATCGCGACCTGGATCACCGACTTCTACAACAGCCGTCGGCTACACAGCGTGTGCGGCTTCAAGAGCCCGATCGACTACGAACACGACTACTGGGCCAGCCTCGGTGAAGGGCCGGCTGCATAGGAAGGTCTCCGCGATTCGAGGGGATTGACAGGCTTTGCGGGCCGCCGAAGACGTTGTCGGCGTCGTCGTGCCTCAGCGGCCGCCCGCCGCTCGGGTCACCGACACGTTTCTTTGGCCGCACAGGTTCTGAGATTGCACAGAGAGTTGCCTCGATGGCGGCATCGGGCGGCTCGTCCGTCCGCACGGGGGCCGGGTGCGGTACTGCCCGCCGCGCCCGGCCCGGCGCCCGCCCGGCGCGCCGGGCGGACACGCCCATCATCACCGGTAGGTGGTCACCCCTATCCGCTTAGGTCAGGAGACACGGCTCTCTTCCGGCCGGTCCAGCAGCGCGCGGGTCGTGATGGCCGCGTACCGTGCGGCGTCCTGGGGGTCCCTGCTGCGCGCGGTGCAGACACTGGCGATCCAGCCGGCGGCGAATCCCACCGGGATGGACACCAGCCCTGGCGTCATCAGCGGGAACCAGCCGAAGTCGGCCGACGAGAAGAGCGCGCCTGGCGCGCCTGAAACGGTTGGTCCGAAGATCTGGAGCACGACGGAGGAGATGAGTCCCGCGTACATGGTCCAGAGCAGTCCGGCTCGTGTGCACTTCTTCCAGAAGAGGGCGTACACCAGGCTCGGCAGTACTGCGGATGCCGAGACGGAGACGGCGAACTGCGCTAGGAACTGGATGTGCCAGCCCTGCGCCAGCAGCGACAGCAGCAGAGACAGGGTCCCCACGACGGGAGTCGTCCACCGCATGGCTTTGACCTCGGCGGAGGGGGTGATCTTGCCTTCGCGGGCACCGGCTGCGTAGAGGTCGTGTACAAGAGCTGCGGAGGCACTCAGTGCGAGGGCCGCGACGACGGTCAAGACGGTGAGGAAGACCGCGGACACCACCAGGGCGGTGAGGAGGTCGCCCGTTGCTCCCCCGGCCAGGCTTTGGCCGAGGGACAGCAGAGCTGTTGCCGACTGGAGGTCGAACTGTGCCGGGGGCAGTCCGCCGCTGCGGGCTGCAACTCCCAGGCCGAGCGTGACGGCCATCGTGGCGAACACGGCCACCATGCCGCTGGCGAGGACGACGGAGCGCCGGGCGGCGCCGCCGTGCTCGGCGGTCTTCACGCGCATGATCATGTGGGGCAGAACGGCCGACCCGAGGACGATGGTGACCTGTACGGACAGCAGGTTGAGGCGTCCCGTGAGGCCTTTGCCGTTGGTCTGTCCCGGGGTGAAGTAGGCGGCCGGGTCGGGATAGCGGTCGGCTGCGCCGGACAGCAGGCGGGCGGGGTTCCATCCGATGCTGTGCAGCAGCAGGAGCACAAGCAGGGCCATGCAGACGAAGACGGTAAGTGTCTTGATCATCTGGAGCATGGTGTTGCCGCGCATACCGGTCAGAGCCGCGGCGCAGACCACCACCACCCCGATGAACACCGTGCACAGCTGTGCTGATTCTGTCCCGGTGATGGCGAGCATCGCCGCCATGGCTTTGCCGGCCGACGTCAGCTGCACGACGGCGAAGGGGATGCAGACGATGACACAGATCAGGGCCGCCGCCGTGCGGATGGACCGGTCCTCGAACCTGGCGGCGAGCGTGTCGCCGAGCGTGAAGCGGCCGGTGTTGCGCAGCGGTCTGGACAGTACAAGCAGCACGGCGTAGGAGCCGACGGTGGCCACGGCCAGGGCTGTTCCGTCGTAGCCCAGGACCGAGACCAGTCCTGTGCAGCTCAGCAGCAGCAGGATGGTGATGGTGTCGCCGGTCATCGCCAGCGCGTTTTGCCATGGCTGTACCGAGCGTCCGGCCGCGTAGAGGTCGTCGATCCCCTCCGAATCGACGCTGAACCGCAGGCAGAGCAGCAGGGTTGTGGCAACGACCAGGAAGAACGCCGTCAAGGGGGCGGCGCCGGTCATTGAGCTCTCGGCCATACGGGCCGCGTTGGCCGTGCTCATGTGTGGCCCCCCAGCGTGAACGGGTCTGTATCGCCAGCAGGCGCCGCCTGCTCCGTGATCCGTCTGGTCGCGTGGTCGAACCACCGCGACGTCAGCGGAATGCCCAGGCCCAGCAGGGCCAGGAGCAGGAAGCCGACGGTCAGGCCGCCTGCCACCCGGGTCGCGAGCCAGGGCCCGGCCAGCAGCGGAAGCACCGCGATGACCGACCAGGCGACGGCGTGGGCCCTTATGTAGCGGGACGTGACCCGTGCCATCGCCCGCGCTGTGGCCCGGTGCGCGGCATGTGCTGCTTCCGTCACGTGCTCTGGGGGGTGAGGGATCCGCTGTTGGGGCCGGGGCGGCTCGTAGTTGAACGCGTTCATGGTTCTCCCGTGGGAAAGGCTGGAATGACCGCCGGTGGCATGCGAGGTCGACTGACGTCGTGTCCGGTCAGGGACTTCCGGCGATGTCTGGCGGCGAGGAAACGAGCAGGGCCGGGGCGCCGTGCCTGAACAGCGCAGCGGTGGAGTGTTCCGGCGCGCGGGGCCCGGTGTCTGAGGGCAGATCAGCATCTTGGCTCATCCGCGTTCTCCGGTGGAAGAGCACGGGCTTCTCTCCGTGGCGTCGGGGAGAGGATGCTGCAGAGCAGGCGGCCGGAGGCCAGACAGAGCCTACGGCGGCCTTTCGGACTGGTAGCGGTTCGTGGCCGCGGGCACGTCCGGCGGGAAGGCCTTCAGGGGAGGAAAGGTCTTCCCACCGGAGTCTGGCTGCGCGGTGGTGACAAGGTAGAACAGGCAAGGAGTGCGTGTTTTGCCTGTGGGGACAGGTAACTTGGCGATCCGGGACTACCACGCGGATGCGGGGATTCCGCCCGTCGTGCGCGTCCTCGCAGGCTCAGCTTCCGTTTGGCGTCCCCGGTTCGGTCCGCTTCTTGCGCCACTCCCGCGGGCCGGTGCCGAACTGTTCGTGGACCCAGCGGGAGAACACGCTCAGCGCGAGCGCGATGACCTGCTCACCACCGAAGAGAAGAACGAGCTCGCCCAACTGCGGCGCGAGGTGCGGGACCTGCGACAGGCGCGTGGACGGGGCGGAACAAGCCGCACCGCAAGGACCGCGCGTGGGTTCAGGCATGGAGTCCGGAGCAGATCGCGAACCGGATCAAGCTTGATTTCCCGGATGATGAGTCCATGCGCATCAGCCACGAGGCGATCTACCAGGCTCTCTACGTTCAGGGCCGAGGGGCGCTCAAGCGTGAGCTGATCTTGTGCCTTCGCACGGGCCGCGCGCTACGGGCCCCGCGTGCTCGTTCACGTCGGAAGACCTGGGCGCACGTCACACCACAAGCGCTCATCAGCGAACGGCCCGCCGAGGCCGAGGACCGTGCCGTTCCTGGCCACTGGGAAGGTGACCTGATCATCGGGCTGGAGCGGTCCGCGATCGGCACTGTCGTTGAGCGGTCAACTCGGTTCACGATGCTGGTTCACCTGCCGCGCGAGGAAGGCTACCGGCACAAGCAATCGGTCAAGAATGGTCCTGCGCTGGCCGGTTATGGGGCGATCACGATGAAGACCGCACTCGCCAATACGATGTCGACGCTTCCCGAACAGCTGGCACGGTCGCTGACCTGGGATCGCGGAAAGGAGATGTCGGCCCATGCGCAATTCAGAGTCGAGACCGGCATTCCCGTGTTCTTCGCCGATCCGCATAGTCCGTGGCAGCGCGGCACGAACGAGAACACCAACGGGCTGTTGCGACAGTACTTCCCGAAAGGAACCGATCTCTCGAGATGGTCCGCCTAGGAAGTCGAGGCCGTCGCCCACACTCTCAACAGCAGACCCCGCAAGACGCTCGGTTGGAAGACACCCGCCGAGGCGTTCAACGAGCAGCTACAGTTGCTTCAACAGGCTGGTGTTGCAACGACCGGTTGAATCCGGTCAGTTCCGGTCCCGGAAATTCGTCCGGGCGCTCGACCGCCACCGGATGGCCGGCTCGATAGGGAGAGTCGGGGCAGCCGGGGACAACGCGGCCATGGAGTCGTTCTTCAGCCTGCTGCAGAAGAACGTCCTCGACCGCCGGAGCTGGACCACCCGCGAGGAACTGCGGATCGCGATCGTGACCTGGCTCTGCTCCGTTTGTGGAACCGTCACACAGACGGTCAAGAGCTTCTGCCCGGAGTGCGGCACCACCTACGGTGAGCCAGGTGGAGGTAGGTCGGCGAGCTTCGTCTGGGGCGCCTTTGCTTGCGCGGCGGTATCTCTGCTTTTCTTCCCCATCGTTCTTGGGCCTCTCGCGATCGTGCTGTCAGCCCTCGCGATGAAGCGGAAGGAGTCGCACGCCACCCTGGCTATGAGCCTCTCAGTTGCAGGCATGGTGCTCGGCTTCATCCTCGGTGCGATGGCCGCCAGCGGTTGAGGCCCACGCGGTCGGTGGGGTCTCAATGGGTTGGTCAAGCGGCACAGAGTCTTGAAAACCGTCGTGGCGCGAGTCACCGTGGGTTCAAATCCCACACCCACCGCCCGCAGAAACGGACCCTGACCAGGTAAATCGGTCAGGGTCCGTTCTCATGCCCGGTATCCGCCGGCGCCCGTAACTCCCCGCTGTTTCCCGACCGAACGGGCGCGGGAGGGGCACGTCGACTGGCGATCTCTAGGCGTAGGCGGTCAGCAGCGCAGCAAGTAGCCCAGCCGCCGCAGCAGTGAAGACCCGTGGCTTCCTCCAGCCCGGTCCCGAAGCCTGGCGTTTCAGTTCCCACATGATCACCAGACCGGCACCAAGGCCCCGCGCGCTCCGCAGCAGGAAAACGGTGGTGTGCACGGGGAGCCTCCAGGGGGCATGCCGTGCGTAGCGTTAGGCCGGCGAGGGAGGGGAGTTGTGGCGCCGCGGGGCCTGCTGCGTGTCCGTTGCCGTGTCTAGGGCTGTGGCTACACTGATCGACGGCGCGGGGGCGCTGCTGCTGGAGGACTGGACCCCGCATGGACAGGCTGCTGCCCGACCCCCATACGCCCGTCGGCTACCGGCGTGACGGCCGCCCCATCTACCCGATCGTGGGCGCGGACCCCACCGACCCGACCAACCAGCTGCTGCCGACCGCTCCGAACACCGATCCGGCCGCACCATCGGCGCCCGCGCAGCCTGTCGACCAGGACGCGCTGAACCGGCTCCTGGCCCGCGAGAAGCAGCAAGGCGAACGCAGCGCGATCCGCAAGCTCGTCGAGCAGTTGGGGTTCGCCAAGACCGATGACCTGACCACGTTTGTGCAGCAGCAGCGCGACGCGCAGGCCGCGCAGCTCTCCGAGATCGAGCGCCGCGAGCAGGCCGCCGCTGAAGCCTCCGCCGCAGCTGCCGCACGCGAGGCACAGGCCGTCGTCCGCGAACGCGCCGCGGCACGCCGCTCCGCCCTGGTGGCGCTCGGTGCGACCGGCGACGACCTGAAGGACGCCGAACGGCTCCTGGTCGTCGAGGACGACGCCGGCGAGGACGTCATCGCCGAAGCTGCTGAAGCCCTGAAGGCGCGCAGGCCCGAGCTGTTCGCCGCCGCCACCACCGCCCCGACGCCGCCCGCCGCACCCGGTGGCTCCCCCGCGGGCGGCCCGCCGCCGCGCGGTGGCACTGTGCCCAAGCCTGGCCAGCACGGGGCCGACATGGCCCGCCAGCGCGGCTTCGCGACGGGCAGCTGACTTCCCACCGGTGGGCTAAGACCGGACCTGCGGGGACCACGCCCCCTTCCTCTCGTGGACGACGCCACCAGCCGGTGAGCGGACGATCACTCGCTTCGTCGCGTCCACGGGAGGACTCATGACCGTTCAGCCGGTCTCTTTCACCCAGAACCTGACAGCCGACCGCTCCTGGCTTGCCAGCCTCCATGGCACCGGTGAGATCGACTCCATCACCCTCGACATGTCCACCTTCACGTCCGGCACCCACTACATGCCCTCGACGGATACGAACGTCCCCTACAGCCGGTTCCTGTCCGGCATCCCCGTCGGCAAGATCACCGCCTCAGGCCTGTACGGCCTCTACTCCACGGGCGCCTCCGATGGCCGGCAGAACCTGGCAGGGTTCGTGTTCGCCGAGGTGCTGTTGGCACCGTCGCAGATGAAGGTCCCGGCCGCGCTGCTGTGGCACGGCTCGGTGAAGACCGCGAAGCTCCCGGTCGCCGTCGCCGCCGTTGCCCCGTCCGCGATCTGCCAGATCCGGTTCGCGTAAAGGAGCCTTGTCGATGACTGTTCAGGACCTCATCAGGGACGTCACCACGGCGGACCTGACCACGTTCGCCCGCTACATCCCCACCCCCGCCGACTTCCTGCTCACGCAGACCGTGTTCGCCAAGGTGTCGATCCAGGACGTCATGTGGCGGATCAAGCAGACAGGCCGCTACGTAAACGCGGCGAAGTACCGCAGCTTCGACGCCTCGGTTCCGTTCGCCGACCGGCAGGCGTGGCAGACGTCCACACAGGGCATGCTGCCGTCCCTGGGCCAGAAGCTCATGGTCGGCGAGGTCGAGCTGCTGCTGCAGGAGGCATCCCGCGGCGCGGACGCGTCCCGCCTGGAGCAGCTGCTGTACGACGACGTGGAGCGGCACGTCGAAGCCATCAACTCCCGTCTGGAGCTGGCGGCCGGCGATGTCCTCACCGATGGCAAGTTCTCCCTCTCGGCAGAGAACGGGCTCACCCTCGACGTTGACTTCGGTGTGCCTGCGGCGAACATGCCGACTGTTCCGAAGCTGTGGTCCGACCCGACCGCGGATGCAATAGCGGACGAGCTGGGCTGGATCTCCTACCTCGACGGCATCAGCGCGCCCATGCCCGAGATGGTCATCACCTCGCGGCGCGCATTCTCCTACCTGGCGGCCAACAACGCCTACCGGGCCGCCTACTACGGGTCGGTGAACCCGTCGACGACGCCGACCGCATCGCTGACGCCGCAGCAGATCAACGTGGTCCGCGACAACTACGGGCTGCCGCCGATCACCCTGTACCGGGCGCAGGTCCGCGTGGACGGCGTGTCCACGAAGTGCCTGCCGGACGACCGCTGGGTGATGCTGCCGCCGGACCGGGCGAAGTGGGGGCAGACCCTGTACGGCACCACCGCTGAGTCGCTTGTGCTGTCTCGGGGTGGCAACCCGCAGATCACCCGCGAGGACGCTCCCGGCCTGATCGTCACCCGCGGCGCCAAGGATGACCCGGTGCAGATCTGGACCAAGGGCGCGGCTGTGGCCATGCCGGTGCTGTACGGGCCGGACTGTCACATCACCGCGAAGGTGCTGTGACATGGGGCAGCGACTGGCAGCGGCGGTGCACGTGCGGCACCCGAAGACGAACGACTGGCTGATCCTGCAGCCCGGCGACGAGCCGGACGAGGACCTGGCCGAGGTCATCACCAACCCAGGGGCGTGGGAGCCGGACGAAGAAGACGGCGGGGACGGTGACACGCCCGCCAGCAACCCCGACCCCGACTCCGCCTCGAGCCCGCATCCCGAGCCGGAGCCGGAGCCGGAGCCGGAGCCGGAGCCGGAGCCGGAGCCGGAGCCGGAGGTGGAGGTGGAGGTGGAGGTGGAGCAAACGAAGCCAGCCCGAGCCCGGACCCGCAAGCAGGCCGGCGAGTAACCCAGCCAGGCCCGGCCCGGCACCCCACAGCGGGCGCCGGGCCGCGCCGCATACTCGGAAGGGACACCCCCGTGGATCCCGCAGTCCTCGCCTGGCTCTTGGCGCAGCTCGGCCCTGCCACCGACACCGCCGACCTGCAGACCCGCTACGCACGGCTCGGCACGGCCCGCGCTGTTGCCCTGGAAGTGCTGTCGGAGCGGCGCGCCAAGCTGTTGGCAGACCCCCTACAGCTGACCGTCAACGGTGTCGTCACGATGGACCAGAGCAACAACCTCACCGGCCTGGAGCGGCAGATCGCCTTCGTCGAGGCCGCGGCCGCGCCGGATGAGGCAGCGGGCGGGGACGCTCTCGTCATCGCCCCGCTGCAGCGCGCCCATCACTGGCGGCGGTAGTGGCGTACGAGTTCCCGCCGTTGACCCCCGGTGACGCGGCCACGGTCGCGGCGCGGGTCGCCGCAGTGCTGGACGATGCCTGGCAGCGCCTGGCAGCCCAGCAAGCCGCAGTGCTGGCAGCGATCGGTGACGGTGACCGCTCCCGGATGGTCGCCGACCGGCTCGCCCAGTTCCAGGCCGCGATCGTCGACTTCCGGCAGCGCGTAGATGCAGAAGCCCGAGCATTCGTCGCCCGGCAACTTCCGCACCTGTACGAACAGGGCGCGCAGCATGCCGCCGAATCGCTTGGCGGACGGTTCACATGGACGCTGATCCACACCGATGCCTTGCAGTCGCTGGCCGCCGACTCCTACGCCGACTTCCTACGCCGCTCCCAGGAGGAGCAGCGGATGGCGGGTGCGTTCTACCGAGCCGTACGGGACGCCGCGCGGCGGGAGGTGCCGCTGCTCGCGGCGGGGAACACCACGGCTATGCAGGCCGCGAAGGCGCTCGCCGATCGACTCGCCACTGAGCACCAACTCCGGTACGTCATCTACCGCAATGGTGCCCGATACCCGGTGCAGGCGTGGGCGGAGGCGGCGACGCTCACCAAGAGCGCGGTGGCTTACAACGCCGGCACCCTGAACCGAGCCCGTGAGACGGGCGTGCAGTGGATGGAGGTGTTCGACGGTGCCGGGTGCGGCTGGACCAGCCACAAGGATCCCGACAAGGCCACCGGCACGCTGCGCACAGTGGAGGAGGCGGCGGCCTGGCCGATCTCTCACCCCCGCTGCCTGCGGGCGTTCGGGCCGCGCCCCGACATCACCACCCAACTCTGATCGGTCTTGGCGACGGCCGTCGGCAATCAGGAACAAGGAGTGCGAGCAGCGCGTTTCGAGAACTCGAAGACTGCTGGGTACCGTCGGATACATCGACCTGGGAGGGTAGTTGCATGGCCAGCGAAATCGTGATTGCGCAGACGACCATCGACGACGAGGAGAAGGCGAAGAACCTCGCTCGTGGCGCGGTCGAGAATCGGTTGGCCGCCTGTGCCCACATCGACCCCGCGTTCACCGCGGTGTACCGATGGAAGAATGCCATCGAGACTGCCCAAGAGTGGCGGATCTCGTACAAGACGACCACGGCGCGGCTTCCGGAGCTTCAAGCTTGGGTGTCCAAGGAGCACAGCTACGAGGTTCCTGAGTGGATCACGCTGCCAGTGACTGGAGGGTCCGAGGCATACCTGGCGTGGGTTGCCGAAGAGTCCACGCCAGAGACTGCTGGGTGACGCATCAAGCAGCGAACAGCTGAAGGTGGTGGGTTAGTTCGCGCTCCGTGGTCGGAAGCTGAGAGGCAATGGCTGCGGCGCGCGCCTTTCCCATGGTGTTGGGACGGGCCTCGACGGCCGCAGCGAACTGGCGTGACACATAAACGCCTTGGTCGAGGTCTCCGCCGCGCAACAGCGCCGAAGCCAGGTCGCCCAGTACTACAACCCCCGATTCCGGTAGGTCCCTGCCCAGCCGATCCACCGCGTGGTCTGCGGTCTCGGCCAGTTCATGCCTCCCGAGTTGCCCGTATACCGACAGCGCCAGGGAGTCCATTCGGTAGGGCGTCACGAAACCCACCCATGCCTGCTCGGCGGTGTGATCGGCGAAGTCGTAAGCGAAGCGAGCGCGCTCCAGGGCCCGGAGGGCGTTTGTGTCGTCGCCGGCACTCGCCGCTTCTTCCGCAAGCCTGCCGTAGATCCAGGCAGAGGCGGCGGCGTTGCCGGGTCCGCGTACATCCTTCGCAGCTTGTGCCAACAGTTCAGCAGCCCTTCCCGGGGTTGCCGCTCCGTAGCTGGCGTAGGCCAAGGCCAGGGCGCGCAAAGGCGGGTGCCCGGCGGCTTCTGCGCATTCCATGGTGACCTTGTAGTAGGCGTGGGCCCGCCGTTGGTCCCCCAAGTCCCAGGCAACCCATCCCGCCAAAGCGGCCGTTTCTCCGCCGGCGATCGTCATGGTCCGTTCGTAGTCACCAGCCCTTGGTAGCGCGGCGGTGATCGCATCGAGGTGACCCTCGACCTCGCCCTGCAGTTCGAGCGCGGTTAGGTGACTCTCGCTCACGTGAAGAGCACTCGCGCGATCAACGAGGGTGGCGGCCGCGGCGGAGTCGATCCTCATTCCCTTGTTGAGGGCATGGGTGAGGCGTTCCCACGGCTCGGCAGCGCTTGCTGCGCCGACGACGGCACCTTCGAGTAGCGTCCGGCGTTTCACGTCGTCCTGGTCCTCCCCTGCGCGGCGGGCGCTCTTTCTGCGCCTGGCGCGGGCGGCAGCCGCCTCCCGCTGCAGGTGTTCAGGGGATAAGCCGCAGGCCACCGCGATGTGCGCAAGCGTGTGGTTCGTTGGGATGTTCTTGCCCTGCTCGTAGCGATTGATCTCACGTCGGGTCATCGTGTCCCGACCCGAGACGGTGTTGATCGCGGCTGCCTGCTCTTCCTGCGTTCGCCCGGTCTTCTTGCGGAGCTGAAGAAGCAGCTCGGCGAAGGCGAACTCGTCTGTTGCCATGAGTGTGACCTCGTCTTTGAGTGGACGCCAATCATGGCTTTAACTCCCCCCGTCTGTTTCCCCCTTGACAGACTTTTCCCCCTCTGAATTCCCCTGGCAGCGGCCTCGGACTCGCGAAACGGTGTGTCCATGACCACGACAGGTAACGCCCTCGTCTCAGAGGGTCCTGCCCTCAGGGGTGCGTGATGATGACGGCAGCGGTACGGCCGCGCCTCGCAACCTCCGCCCGCGAGGAGGATTCGATGACCACCTGTGTCGCGATCGCGCGACGCAGCGGCAGTGAGAGCTTGTCTCCGGAGGACGCCAGTCGGGTCGGCGCAATGCGGCGACTGGCCAGGGCGCGCTTGAAGTATTGCGGCCTTCAGACGATGTCGGACGACGTGGCGATCATCGTCTCAGAGCTGTTCACCAACGCGATCCTTCACAGCGGCGGAACACAGATCACCTTTGCGATGACGGTCCGAGACGGCTCTCTCCGCATCTCCGTTCGTGACGGGATGCCGGGGAACGCGGAGATCCACTCCGTCGACGGCGAAGCCGAAACGGGGCGCGGCCTCTCCCTTGTCGCATCTCTCGTGGATGCGCGCCACGGAACGTGGGGCGTCAGTGATGCCGGCGCCACCACCTGGTGCTCCATCCCCTGTTGAGAAGGAACGATGACTTCGTCCGACGAGCCACTCTTCAGGATCTTCCCGAAACCGCACTCTATGCTGGGCAGCCATCGGCAAGGCGCCGTTGGCATCCCAGGTCTCATACGTGACGAGCCGGCGTGGACGCGGCACGCACAAATCCGAGCCAACCGTCACGTGGTTGCGAACGCGCGCAGTTACACCCGCATGTACCTCACTCTGGCGAACATCTCCGTGGATATCGAGGATGCGGCACGTATCGGGGGCGTGCTGATGGCCAATGCGGTCACACACTCGCGTGTCCCCGAGTACGCCCAGATCTCCATGCTGTGGAAGCTCCTGCCTACTGGTGAACTCGTCATCCAAGTGCAGGACTTCCGTCGCGACTTTCCTGACTTCAGCGACGTCGTGACGTGGAAGCCGGTCGAGGGCGAGAAGCCACGAGGCCTGTGGATCGCGCGTGAACTCGGCGCCGAGCTCGCTTTCGCCCCAACAGAGGCAGGAAAGATCGTTCAGGCGCTGATCAAACCCCTGAAAGCGCCTGGTTTGAACTTCCCTGCCGCACGCCAGACCCCCTGATCAGCCGTCAGGCGACAGCCAGTCACCCTGGCTCCCCCAAGGACCGGAAAGCGACTGCCGCCCGGCGGCTCCCTCCCCACTTCGAGGACTCCGTCCCATGGCCCCGTTATGTATGCCAAGCCGGGCATCTCTCCTGCCTGAAGCCCCCCATCTGATGCAGGGGTACACCGATGTCCAGTGACATGTCCCTGATCGTCCAGCCTGCGGGCCGCGACTACGGACTGCGCACCGCCCTGGAGGACCTGCAGCTCGGCCGGTGGCGCTCGATGCGGGACCTGCTCTGGGCCACGGGCGCCGACCGGGCCCTGCGTACCTCCCGGAGCCAGATCCTGGCCGTCGGCGCCGTGAACAGCGACGCGGTCACAGCCTGGTGGAAGGAAGAGCCCGATAACTCGGATGCGCTGATGATGTGGGCCCGGGTGCAGACGCAGCGTGCCCTCAACGCGAGTCGCGGAACGGTGACGGCGCGGGTCTTGCTGCAGAGCATCGGCGACGCCCGCCGGGCATGCCGGAACGCCGCCCAGACTCTGCCGAACGACCCCGTGCCGTGGGTGTGCCGTCTGGCTCTGGCTCAACTGGACGTCGACCGCAGGTACATGCATCGCCCCGAGCACTGGGGTGACCCGCCGGATGCCCTGCTGCCGCCGGGACCGTGGCCGCTGCTCTGGGAGGTCGTCCACCGCGATCCCGACAATCGCGAGGGCTACCACCGCATGCTCCAGTGCTTCCAGGCCCGCGGGCAGGGCGCTTTGGACTTCGCGCGGTGGACGGCGCTGAAGTCGCACGAGGGTTCCGCTCTGCTGGTCCTGCCGCTGTACGCGTTTGTCGAGTCCTACCGGCAGCAGCTTGGCCAGGGTGGGATTGTCCGGCCGCTCGGGTTCTGGACCAGTGACCAGGTCCGCTACTACGCGGACCGCGCGCTGGAGGGCTGGTTCGAGCACGCCGTCCCCGACACCGATGCCGTCCCCGAGTCCTGCTCCGCACTCGACCTCAACTACTTGGCCTACGTGCTGACCGCCAGCGGGAAGCCGGGGGCGGGCCCCGTGTTCAAGGCGATCGGCCCTTACGCCACCTCGGCGCCGTGGGCCCAGCTGAGCGAGGGGCGGCGCTGGTGGGAGCACGAGTTCACCAACGCCCGCGACTACGCGCTGAAACAGGCCTACCGCAGATGAACAGCCGGGCACCCCCGCCGCGGTGACTGCCTCCGCAGCTCCCCGAACCTTCCCCCAACGATCACGAGGATTCCTTCGATGTCCCCGAGAACAGCGTCCCACCGCCACCGCGTGCTCGACGACGATGCGGTCCTGGCCCAGCACGGCTACCCGCAAGAACTGGCCCGCAGAATGGGCCCGTTCGGCAACTTCGCCATTTCAATCTCTGTCATCTGCGTGCTGGCCGGATGCATGAGTCTCTTCGGCTTCGGCCTGGCGGCCGGCGGACCCGCGGTCATGTTGTGGAGCTGGGTCGCGGTCGGCGCGATGGTGCTGCTCTTAGGCCTCTCCCTGGCCGACGTCACCTCCGCCTATCCCACCTCCGGCGGCCTGTACTTCATGGCCGACCGGCTCGGAGGGCCTCTCGCTGGCTGGTTCACGGGCTGGCTCAACCTGATGGGCCTCCTCGGAGCGATCGCCGGGATCGACTACGGAGCCGCCACGTTCGCCGCGGCGTTCGCCAGCCTGCAATGGGGCGTGGAGCCGACCGACAGCCTCAAGATGATCATCTTCGCGGTGATCCTCTTGCTCCACGGCGGTCTGAACGCGCTCGGGGTCCGCGTGGTCAACGTGCTCAACTCCATCTCCGTGTGGTGGCAGATGGGCGGCGTCACGCTGATCGTCGGCGCGTTGTTCCTGGCCCCGGCCGCGCATCAGTCACCCGAGTGGGTCTTCACCCACTTCAACAACGACACCGGGATCTCCAGCCCGCTGCTGGTGTGCCTCATCGGCTCCCTGCTGGCCGGGTACACCTTCTGCGGCTACGACGCCTCCTCCCACCTGTCCGAGGAGACCCGCCAGGCGCAGTACGCCGCACCGCGCGGCATCATCCGCTCCATCTACGTCTCGTGGATCGCCGGATTCGTCCTGCTGGCCGGACTCCTGTTCTCCATCCAGGACTACAAGGGCACCCAGACCAGCACGACCGGGGTGCCGCCCGCGCAGATCTTCATCGACGTCCTCGGCGTTCCGGGAGCCAAACTCCTGCTGCTCGTCGTCATCGTCGCGATGCTCTTCTGCGGCAACGCAGAGGTCGCCGCGACCGCCCGCATGGTCTTCGCGTTCTCCCGCGACGGGGCACTGCCGTTCTCCGCGACCTGGCGGCAGGTCAGCAGCCGGACACAGACCCCGGTGAACGGCGTGTGGCTCGCGGTCGGAGTGGCATTCCTCCTGGCCCTGCCAGCCCTGTACTCGCCCGCCGCATACGGCGCGGTCACCGCGATCAACGCGGTCGGGATGACGCCCGCCTACGCCATCCCCGTCTTCCTCGCCCTGCGCGCCGGCAACCGCTACCAGCCCGGCCCGTGGACCCTGGGCCGGTGGCGACGGCCGATCGGCTGGATCGCCGTGACGTACGCGGCGTTCATCACCCTCGTCTTCTGCCTTCCCCAGACCTCGCCGATCACCGTCCAGTCGATGAACTACGCCGGAATCACACTGCTCGTCGTCCTCGGCCTGGCCTGGCTGATGTGGCTCACCCGCGGCCGCCACAACTACCGCCTCCCCGCCTCCCGGAACACCGGCCAGCAGACCGTCCTGTCCCAGGACGTGGTGTGATGGCCGAGCCGACCGTCCAGCCCACCGCACGCTCCGGGATCCTCTCTCCCGCCGACCTCCGGGACGCTGTGAGCCGCGAGGACATCACCACGGTGCTGCTCGCCGTCCCGGACATGATGGGCAGGCTCAAAGGCAAGCGCCTGGGGGCGGCCCGATTCCTGGAGACGATGGAATCCCAGGAGATGTGCGCGTACGTCCTGGCCACCGACGTCGACATGAACCCCCTGACGGGCTTTGACCTGACCGACTGGGAAGAGGGATACGGCGACATCCGTGTCCTGCCCGACATGGACACCATCCGACGTCTGCCCTACCCCGGCACCGTCCTCATCCACGCCGACGCCGCCCACGCCGACGGCACGTTCGTCGACGTCGCGCCCCGCCGCATGCTGTGCACCCAGCTCGCCCGCATCGCCAGGCTGGGAATGAACGTGCGGGTGGGCCTTGAGAGCGAGTTCGTGCTCTACCGGGGCGGCCAGCGGCACGCGCGGGCGGCGGGGTACCGGGGGCTGACGCCCGTCGGGCTCCACAACGGGGACTACTCCCTGGACCACCCGCCGGAGCTGATGCAGTTCTTCCTCGACCTTGGGGACGCGCTGAGTACCGCCGGCACCCCCGTCGAGGCCGTCAAGACGGAGGGCGCCCGAGGTCAGATCGAGGTGACGTTCCCGTACGGGGAAGCCCTGCGGGCCTGCGACGCGTACACCGCCTACAAGCACATCGTGAAGCACCTCGCCGAGCAGCAGCGCATGACACCAACCTTCATGGCGGTCCCGGAGACTGGTGTGGGCAGCGGACTGCACATCCATCTGTCCCTCTGGTTCGACGACCGCAACGCCTTCGCCTGCCAGTCCGGCCAGGACCTGCCGGAGTCGATGAAGCAGGCCATCGCCGGACTCGTCACCGCGATGCCGCACCTGGGCCCGCTGTACGCGCCCACGGTCAACTCCTACAACCGCTACCTTCCGCATTCGTTCGCCCCCACCCGATTCTCCTGGGGCTACGACAACCGCGGATGCGCCGTTCGCGTCACCGGCCACGGTGAGGGCGCACACCTGGAGATCCGTCTGCCGCCGGCCAACGCCAACCCCTATCTCGCCCTCTCAGCCTCCCTCGCAGCCATCCACCACGGGCTCACCAACCATCTCAAGCCCCCGCCACCGTGCGAGGGCGAGCCCTACGAGGATTCCGACGCGCTTCCAGTGCCAGGCACCCTCGCTGAAGCACTGGCGGACTTCGACGCGAGCTCGCTCGCGCAGGAAGCGTTCGGTGGCGCCGTGGTACGGCACTACGCACACGCCGCAAGAGCAGGGGTCTACGCACACCGCGGACAGGTCGGTGACGTTGAACTGGAGCGGGGGTTCCTGCGTGACTGATGTCCGCTCGCCCATCGCCCCGATCCCGAGCGAGCCCGTCAGTCTCAGGGGCACCAGCCGCATGGACCGTATCGAAGTGGCCGTGCTGGCCCTGCTGTTCGACCTGACGCAGCAAGCTGCCCGCTTCGGCGCAGGCACGACCCCTTGGGCGCAGCTCGCTGCGTACGACGTCGACGACTTCGCCCCCTTCGCGGCTAGAGGATCGGCAGGCCACCGCTTTCGGTTTTGAGTGCTTTTCAGCCGAACTCCGAAGGCAACCTTCCTTCGGCGCGTGACCACACCCCAGAGACGGCGCGCTGGCTAGCGTCCTCGCTTGCCAGCAGCCCGGCCTGGCTAGAGCAAGCACCCTCCCAACAGAAATAGGTAATCGGATGACTGCTATTGAGGGCTCGACTGTTCGTGATCCCGCCGCGCTGCGCGCGGCCATGGTCCGCGCGCTCCGTGACCAGGACGCGATCCTGTCCGAGTCTGTCGCCGCTGCTTTTGCCGCGGTACCCCGGCACCGGTTCGCGCCGGACGCGCCCCTGGAACTCGCCTACGACCTGCACAGCACCGTGCCGGTCAAGAAGGACGAGCACGGCCTGGACACCAGCGTCATGTCCGCCGCCCACCTCCAGGCCGTGATGCTGGAGCAGGCCGACATCGAGCCCGGCATGAAAGTCCTGGAGATCGGCTCGAACGGCTACAACGCCGCGCTCATCCAGGAACTCGTGGGCAGCGACGGGGCGGTCACCACGGTCGACATCGACCGTGACGTCGTCGACCGCGCCCGTCTGTGCCTGGACGATGCCGGGTACGGCCAGGTGAAGACGGTGCTCGCCGACGGCGAGGCCGGTGTTCCCGATGGGGCGCCGTACGACCGGATCATCGTTACCGCGGCCGCGTGGGATATCCCTCCGTCGTGGATCAGTGAGCTTGCCGAGAAGGGCAGGCTCGTCGTCCCCCTGACCGTGCGCGGTACGACCCGTTCGATCGCCTTCGACCGTGACGGCGATGGCCTGGTCAGCCGCTCCTACCGGATGGCGCGTTTCGTGCCCATGCAGGGTGAGGGAGCTGCGAAGGAGCGCAAGGCGTTGCTACGCGATGGCGTCGCCTTGCAGACCGACGACGCGCGGGTGCACCTGAACGCAGAGGCGTTGAATCACGCCCTGGACACTCCCCGGCTGGAGTCCTGGTCGGGGGCGGCCTATGACCTGCCTGACGAGCTGGAGCTGTATCTCACGTTCCGTCTGCCGAGCCCGGCCCGCTTGCACGCGTCCAAGGCCGTCGTCGAGAGCGGGCTCGTGGAAGCAGCAGCTGTGCTCGGTGTGCCGGCGCTGGTCAGCGAGGACAGCATCGCGTACCGCACCCGCCGCAAGAACGGGGAAACCGGCGGCTTCGAGAGCGGCGTGGTCGCTCACGGCCCGCACGCCGAAGTTCTTGCGGACCAGTACCTGGACCTGCTGCGGCGCTGGGCCCAGGACCACCGCCGCCGGGGAGCGGCGACGATCCGGTACGTGCCGGGTCCTGCCCCGTCCCCTCTGCCCCAGGACACCGTGCTGAAGCGGCACGGCATCGTCGCCGTGTCCTGGCACTAAGACTCCGGGGCCCGCTCCCGGGCCCCGGCACCTTGCACCATCACTCACTGCCAGGAGGCATGTATGACCGTTCAGATGGACCGTCCGATTCTTCAGGCGGTCGCCGAGCAGGAGACGTCCGGACTGGACGACTTCGACCTGGACATCACGATCGTCGAAGGTGGCCCCGCCGCGGACCACCTCATCCGTCTGACGAACGACGGCTGCAACTCGACGTGTGCGACTGCGTGCACGAGCTGCCCGTAGTAACACCAGACCGTGTTTATCGCGGTGCCCGGCTGCGCCTGATCCATGGGCGCGGCCGGGCACCGCGCAGGCCACAGGAGGGTTGTGTGTATCGCTACGTTGATGCAGCAGTGATACGAGTGGCTGCGTTGAACTCCGACCGTCAGGTGGTCTGGCCGGATCTGACCGGCCCGTCCGCGACCACCGCGTCGTGGCGGGCGTGGCTGCAACATGCCTGGCAGGCCGCCGACTTCGCGGCCGCCGTCAAAGCCGCCAGCCCGGACCTCGCGAGTCGAGTGGACCAGGTCTGTGCTGGCCAGTCGCTGCCGGAGCTCGCTGTACGCCGCACGGTGCTTTCCGTGCTGCGCTACTTGCTGCGGGCCCGGACGCGCGCCACCCCGTTCGGTCTGTTCGCCGGGGTCGCGGCCGCGCGAATAGGCGCCGCCCCCTCATTGCGCATGGGCACCGGGCACCGGGCATTCGCCAGACCCGACGCGGCATGGACCACGGCGCTCATCGATCGGTTCGAGGAGCACAGCGGACTGCGGCCCCATTTGATGGTGCTCGCGTCCAGCCTCGTCGCCGAGCGCGACGGGTACGTGGTGATCGAGCACCGCCCTCGTGGCACGCGCGACGGGGCTTCGGAACACGTGCAGATACGTTTGACCGGGCCGGTCCGCGAAGCCCTGGACGGCGCGCGGACTCCGATCCTGTGGAGCGACCTAGTAGCAAAACTCTCCGCCGGTTTCCCGACCGCGCCGCTCACTGCGATTGAGAAACTGCTTGCGGGCCTGGTCAGGCAACGTTTCCTGATCACCAGCCTCCGCCCGGCGATGACGGCGACCGACCCGCTTGCCGCACTCCTCACGCACACGCAGTATCTCGCCCCCGCTGAGACAGCGGAGTTACGCGAGTACCCCAAAGCATCGCTCGACCTGCGGGTGGACTGGGACCTGGTCGTCCCGGAGACGGTAGCCCAGGAGGCGGCAGCGGCAGCCAAGGCACTCACGCGTCTCGCGCCCAGGTCTGCGTTGGCCGGATGGGCCGAGTGGCACAGTCGGTTTCTTGAGCGGTACGGGCCAAGGGCGGTCGTCCCCGTTGCGGACGCCGTCGACGCGCTCGGGTACCCATCCAGCTACCTCGGGTCCACCACCACGTCGCCGCCCTCCCCGCTGCCCGACCGGGACAGCCGACTCATCAAGCTCGCCCACAGAGCCGGGATGCAGCGCCGCATTGAAGTCGAGCTCGACGATGCCGCGTTGGAGGAACTGGCCACCACAGATCCTGGCCACTGTGTCCAGCCGAGCACTGAGGTGACCGTCCGCATCGACGCTGCGAGCCTTCCGGCCCTGCAGCACGGCGAGTTCACCCTGCACGTCGTCGGTGTGGCGCGCTCGGCCGGAACGACCACCGGCCGCTTCCTGACCATCCTGGAGGACGAGGATCGCCGTCGCATGACCAACGTGCACGCCGGGCTGCCCGGAGTACACCAGGGCGCGCTCCTGGCGCAGATCAGCTCCACCCCGTTGTCCGCACCCGCTGAGAATGTCGCGCGTGCCCCGCAGGTGACCAGGCTGGTGATCTCGCTTGGCGACTACCAGGGGTCGGATACCAGCCTCATTCCCCTGACGGATCTGGCGGTGACTGCCGACGCCGAACGGCTGCACCTTGTCTCGCTCTCCCGTCGGCGGCCGGTGCACACGCTGCTGCTGAATGCCGTAGACCTGGGGTATCACACCCATCCGCTGGCCCGGTTTCTGGCCGAGGCGCCGGTCGCACTGGCCGTCCCGTGCACCGGATTCATGTGGGGCACGGCTGCCTCCAGCCTGCCGTTCCTGCCCGCGCTGCGCTACGGACGCACGCTCCT
Source organism: Streptomyces sp. NPDC002935 (assembly GCF_040611295.1). NCBI lineage: Bacteria > Bacillati > Actinomycetota > Actinomycetes > Kitasatosporales > Streptomycetaceae > Streptomyces > Streptomyces sp. NPDC002935. The sequence goes on along the minus strand of NZ_JBEXNW010000044.1, from coordinate 22,998 downwards.
GTCCCCGGCCCGCTGGCTCCTCACCAGCGACGACATCCCCGGTGCCTCGGCACCGTGGCCGCAGTGGGGCGAGGCCCTGACCCAATGGCGGCGCGACGTGCATCTGCCCGAGCGGGTGTACTTGAGCGAGGCCGACCAGTGCATGGCCCTGGACCTGGCGGAACCCTCACACCGGGCCCTGCTGCGCACCCACCTGGACCGCGACGGCAAGGTGACGCTGCATCCCGCACCGCAACCCCAGGACCTGGGCTGGACCAGCGGCCGCGCCCACGAAGTCGTCATCCCCTTGGCTGCCGCAGGCCAAGCCATCGCCCCCGTCCGGGCGCCGGGCCACGTCGTCAGCCGCGAGCACGGACACCTGCCCGGTTGCAGCAACCGCATCTACCTGCAGCTCCACGGACACCGAGACCGGCAGAACCCGCTCCTGACCCGGTATCTGCCGACCCTGCTGGAGGAACTGGGCGACCCCCAATGGTGGTTCGTCCGCTACCAGGACCCCGGCGACCACCTCCGCCTCCGTCTGACCTGCGCGCCCGGCACACTCGGCTCCATCGTCGAGCAGATCGGCGAGGGGACCCGGCAGCTCCGACGCAGCGGCCTGATCACGCACGCCAGCGTGGAGACCTACCACCCGGAGACCGCGCGGTTCGGCGGCCCCGCCGCGATCGACGCGGCCGAGCAGTACTTCGCCGCAGACTCCGAGGCCGCCGTAGCCCAACTCGCCGCCCAGGCCGGGAAGAACGCACCGGATGCCCGTGCGATGACCGCCGCGAGCATGGTGGACATCGTGACTGGCCTGCTCGGCGACGCCACCGCGGCGATGCACTGGCTCATCGAGCACACCCGCACCGGCCAGGCCGCTCCGCCCCGCGCCGTCTACCGCCAGGCCGTCGACCTGGTGAACGCCGACCTGGCGAACGCCGACCCTGCGGGCCTGGACGTGCGCGTCACCACGGCCTGGTCCGTACGCCGCGTGGCGCTGGCCGCCTACCGCCGCGCGCTCAAGGACGCGACCACACAGCCCCACGACGTGCTGCCGGACCTGCTGCACCTCCACCACGTCCGGATGTGCGGGCCGGGGCTACCCCAAGAACGTGCGCACCTGCACCTGGCCAGGGCCGCCGCCCTGAGCTGGACGGCACGAGCAAGGAGGTCACGGTGACCACGACAGCCCCCGCCCCAGCTGCCCTGTCGACCGCCGACCAACTGGCCGACGCGCTGGCCACACCCCGCACGGTGTGGCCCGGTGGCCGGCCGGATGGCGGTCGCTCGTGGCCGCAGTCTCTCGCCGGAGGAGCCTCGGGCGTTGCCCTGCTGCACATAGAGCGCGCCCGTACCGGCCGCGGCGACTGGGACACCGCGCACACCTGGCTGGCCACGGCCGTACACGGCGAAGTGAGCGCAGCGGCCAACGCGAACCTGTACTTCGGCGCTCCAGCCCTCGCGTACATCACACACCGCGCGGCGAGCGCGTCGAGCCGCTACCGGCGCGTCCTGGAACGCTTGGACAAGGCGACCCTCACCGTCACCCGGGCCCGCCTGGCCGAGGCCCACCTGCGCATCGACCGCGCCGAGCGGCCTCCCATGGAAGAGTTCGACCTGATCCAGGGCCTGTCCGGGCTGGGCGCCTATCACCTGAGCCGTGATCCCGGCCGCGAGATCACCCGTGACGTCCTGTCCTACCTGGTGCGCCTGACAGAGCCCATGCCCGATCGGGCCGGGCTGCCGCCGTGGTGGATGAACGTCGGACCCACCGGCGCACCTCACGCCGACTATCCCCATGGCCACGGGAACTTCGGGCTCGCCCACGGCATCGGTTCCGCCCTGTCCGTGCTGTCCCTGGCTCTGCTGCGCGACCTGGCCGTGCCCGGCATGGTCGACGCGATTGAACGGATCTGTGCCTGGACCGACCGATGGCGCCAAGGCGACGTGAGCGACCCCTGGTGGCCGGGCCTGATCTCGTTACAGCAGGCGGCCGACGGGCACGTCCATCCCGACCTTCGCCCCCGGCCCTCCTGGTGTTACGGAGCCAGTGGCACCGCCCGCGCGCAGCAGCTGGCTGGACTCGCCCTCCGCGACCCGGCACGGGTACGGGCAGCCGAGAACGCCATCCTTGCGACCCTGCGCGACCCGCTCCAACTGGGCAAGCTCCCCGAGATTGGGCTGTGCCACGGCATGGCTGGACTGCTGCACGCCGCATGGCGGATGGCCACCGAGTTGGGCAACGCCGAAATCGCCGCGGAGCTTCCGCGCCTGACCAGCCGCCTGATCGCCGCGCTCCACCAAGACAACTACGACCCGGAACTCCTCGATGGAGCAGCCGGAGCCGCCCTCGCCCTGCACACCCTCAGCACGGGCGGCGCGCCCGCACCGCACTGGGACACCTTCCTCGCCCTGGCGTGAACACCCCGGAGACCGCCTCATGAACTCGCCCACCTGGTGCCAGACCAATGTCGTGTTCCCGGACTGGGAACGCGCCGAGTCAGTCGCTCTGGCTCAACTCGCCCCCCTTCTGCGCACCGCAGAGGACGAAGGCGCGCTCACCGCATGGTTCCTGGTCCGCAAACGCCCGTGCTGGCGCGTGCGCTACCTGCCCGCCGCCGACGCGCACGACCCCATCGGCCAGGGCCTGGACGCGCTGATCGCCGACGGGTACATCAAAGGGTGGACAGAGATCATCTACGAACCCGAGGTGCACGCCTTCGGCGGCGTCGAAGCCATGGCATCCGCTCACCGCCTCTTCCACCGCGATAGTCGCAGCCTGATTGATCACCTCCAAGACAACGCCGGCAAACACCGGCGCGAGACGTCCCTCATGCTGTGCAGCCTCCTGATGCGCTCCGCCGGATTGGACTGGTACGAGCAGGGCGACGTCTGGGCACGCGTCGGCGCCCATCGCTCGCTACCCCCTGGTACTGAGCGGGACAGCCGAGATCGACTGCAGGCCGCCGTGCATCGACTGATCTCTGTGAACGGGGAAGACCTGATGTGCACGGGCGGACCACTGGCCCACGTTGCCGGATGGGCCCGCGCCTACACCGACACCGGACAGGAACTGGCCTGCCTCACAGATTCCGGACAGCTTCACCGCGGTCTGCGTGACGTCCTGGCCCATCACGTGCTTTTCGCCTGGAACCGGATCGGCCTGCCCTACACCACACAGGCCGCCCTCGTGGCCGCCGCCAAGACCGTCATTTTCGGTCCGGACCCCGCCACGGAGAGGAGCGCCGCGGGCCGTGTGGAAACTCCCTAACGCCGTAGCCCAACGCTTCCTGCTTGTCGCCCGTCCCCGCCCCGCCTGCCTTCCGCTGGCCCAACGCGTGCATGCACTGGCCGAACTCGCCAGCGCCGCGGCGAAACTGGACGATTCGAGCGTGGCCTCCACGGTCTACAACCAGGCCGCACTGATCGCCTCCGACATCGGTGCACCGAACGCTGCCCGCACGATGTGTCACCAGCACGCTGCCGCTTACCTGCACGCTGTCCCGTTGCCCGGCAGGACCGCAATCCGGGCTCTCGAACCCGTCGTCAACCTCGCGCGCCTCCAAATCCGCGCCGGGCAGCACGCAGCCGGACACCAAAGCCTCCTCGCACTGTTCGATGCTGTCAGCACCGGCACCCCAACCCAGGTCGAGGACATTGCCGTACCTGCCGACATCACTGCGATTGCCGAGGACCGTCGAATGGTTCGCGCTTGGCTGTGGCGGGTCCTCCTCGCGGACGGGACGCGAGCCCTTACGACCGCAGGCCGCTGGGCCGACGCCCTCGCTCATGTCGAGGCACACCGCGGTGTCGGGCAGCGCATGTTCGACGGCCGGCAGGTCGCCGTCCTTGCCGCCCTCGCCACGGGCAACACCCTCGGCGCCAACAACCTGTTGGCCGCCACGGAGTTCGGGGAACCGTGGGAATGCGCCGTCACGGACTGCCTGACTGTCCTGTGCCGTCGGACTGAGGGTCTGGAGTGGCGGCGCCCCCTGCAGAACCTGGTGACCACCTACCTTGAACGTCCGGATGGGGACGACATGACCGTCTTCAATATGCGGCTAGGACTGACACTGCTGGACGTGGTCGCTTCGCCCGAGGACCCGACTGCGCGCCTGATGGTCGCGGAGCTGCACCGACGGACGATCAAGGCAACCGATGGCTACGCCGCCCGAGAGGCCCTGGCGCACCCCTTGTTCATCGCACTCGCAACAAACCGAGAAACGCAGGATTGCCGTGCTCTCCTCCACGCCTGCGCACTCGAAGCCGAGTCGCTCCCCAGCGAGTTGCACGGCCAACTCGCAAAGGCACTGCGCACGAGCGACCACACGATCCGGAAGAACGTGAGCCATCGGGAACGGTCTTGGGCAATCGGGTAGGAGTGATCTCGACTACGGCCCCAACAGGAAACGGCCCAGGGCTCGTCTGCCGCATCCGGATTCCAGCACCGAACCCGTCATAACGGGCGCTGTCCGCGACCCTCTCTTAGTTGCCGGACACGCCTTCGGCCCCGCTCGCGGAAGATTCCCTCCGTGGCGGGGCTTCGCTGTGACTGATGAGCCTGATGTGGCGCTGCCCTCGGCCACCACCAGGGAAGCGCGAAGGATGCCAAATCTGCCTGAACCGCAGGTCAGGCGCCTGCGTGACAGGTCACCCGTTTGTGGGGAACGTCACAGAGTCGGACGGAAACCCATGATCGAACCCTCTATTCACACCTTGTTCACACGAACTACTGTCCCGCTTCACTGATCAAAATCCAGGTCGAGCCGATCCCAGCGTGCTGGTGAGCACGTTCGGCATGCCCGGATGACGGCAGTTGATTCATTGGACTGCCCTTGCGTGTGATGCAGGTGGCATGCGTGGGGGGTTCGAGTGGCCGTAAGGCGTGCGCGTTACCTGTCAGTTGGGCTAGCCGGTGCTCTCATGGCTGGCTTGCTGACGACGATGTCGGTGGTGTCACCGACCGAGGCGGCCGCAGGGGAGGACTCGATACCGGTCGTTCCCTCCCAGTCGCTGGGCACGGTCCCCGCGCAGCAGGCGGAGGAAGTAGGCAAGGCGCTGCCCACGCCGGACTGGCCGAGCGCGGCCGAGGCGACGGTGGATCTGTCGCAGGCGGAGCCCGGCGATCCGGGGGCGGTGGCGCCGAGCGCGTCCGCGTCGCAGTCGCACGACCAGGACCAGGACGTCACCGCGGTCGGTGACGTGGTCGAGGTAGCGCCGCTGCCCGAAGGGGAAGGTGCCGTTGCGCAGCTGGCGTCGGCACGTCTCACGGACGACGACGCTTCGCCGTCCACGGACCCTAGTCCTTCGGACAGTCCTGAAGGGGGCACGTCGCCCACGCCGGAGTCGGGCGTGACGTCGGAACCTCAGCCCTCCGACTCCGCTTCCACCTCCGAATCGGCATCGGCATCGGCATCGGCTGAGCCTGCAGACGACGACCCGATCTCTCCCGATCAGGTCGACGTCCGGGTTCTGGACCGTGACGACGTCGCGCCGGCGGGAGGGATCGGGCTCGGGCTGCAGGTCACCCGCTCCGACGGCGTGACCACGCCGGGTCAGGTGCAGGTCAGCATCGACTACTCCGGCTTCAAGTACGCCTACGGCGGCGAGTTCGCTTCCCGGCTGCGGCTCGTGAAGCTTCCCGCCTGCGCGCTGGAGACCCCCGATGCCGAAGACTGCAGGGGTCGTGAATTCGTCCCCGTGGACAACGACACCAAGACGGGCACGCTGACCGCGACCGTGGTGGCGGAGCCGGACGACAGCGGGCTGTCCTCGCAGCTGGGCAGCGGCGCGGGTGCGAGCGTCTACGCGGTGACCAGCAGTTCGTCCTCGGACCAGGGCGACTACCGGGCCTCGACGCTGTCCCCGACCGGGTCCTGGGAGGTGGCTACCGGATCGGGCGCCTTCACCTACAACGTGCCGATCCAGCTGCCCAAGCCGGCCATGGGGTCGGCCCCGTCCCTGGCGATGACGTACAACTCGCAGTCGGTGGACGGCCGCACCTCGGCCACCAACAACCAGGCCTCCTGGGTCGGTATGGGCTGGGACCTCGGGGTCGGATTCATCGAGCGGCGCTACCGCAACTGCACCCAGGACGGTCTCGACGACATCGGCGACATGTGCTGGGACTCGCCGAACACCGCGACGGAGCCGGACGGCGCCGTCTACGTCATCAACCTCAACGGCGTCAGCTCGCAGCTCATCCAGGACGGCACCGGCACCGGCTCGTACCACGTGCAGGACGACCCGGGCTGGCGAGTGCAGCACCTCAAAGACGGGCACGGCGCGGACGACGAGTACTGGGTGATCTCCAGCCAGGACGGGCACCGCTACTACTTCGGCTGGGGCCGCTCCGAGCGCACCGGTACCACGACGGCTTCTGTGTTCACCGAGCCGGTCGTGGGCGATGACCTGGGCGAGCCGTGCCACTCCCAGTTCCCCGAGCCGTGCACGCAGGCCTGGCGGTGGAACCTGGACCGCACGGTCGATGCCAACGAGGTCGAGTCGGTCTACTTCTACGACAAGGAGTACAACTACTACCGGTCCACCGCCGACGTCGACAAGGCCAGGCAGTACACGGCGGGCGGCTACCTGACCGAGATCCAGTACGGGTGGCCCAGCCAGATCGCCGACTCCATGCCGACCGGCAGGGTGGAACTGAGCCATGTGGGCCGTTGCGTGGAGCGGATGGCGGACGCGGACCCGCTGCGCAGCGAGCCGGGCAACTGTCCGTCGATCTCTGCTGAGCCGTCGTCGTATCCGGACGTGCCCATCGATCTGATGTGTGACGGCACCTCGGCGGATTACGAATGCGCGGGCAAGACGTACTACCCCACGTTCTTCACCAAGGACATGCTGTGGGACATCAAGACCTCCGTCCTGGAAGCGGACGGCAGCGGCTGGGACCTGGTGCAGCAGTACCAGACCAAGCACGGCCTGCCCAACCCTGACGGATCCGTCGGCAAGACGCTGTGGCTGGACTACGTCCAGCGCAAGTCGTACGGGACGGACCCGGACATCATCCTGCCGGTCATCAACTTCAACGGCATCGACCTCGACAACCAGGTCGGCACCAAGGAGCTGAACTTCCGCCGCATCGAGACGATCCACGGAGACCTCGGCGCGACCACCACCGTCACGTACGGCTCGCCCAACGCCTGCAGCTCCGACGACTACCCGACCCAGTCCTCGAACACCAATGACTGCTACTGGCAGAAATGGACCCCAGAAGGGGCGTCCGACTCCACCACCGGCTGGTTCAAGAAGTTCCTGGTCACCAAGGTCACCGTCGACCCGACGGTGACCAGCAACCAGGACGGCGCGCCGGAGATGACGACCACCTACGACTACCAGGGCGGGGCCGGCTGGCGCTTCACCAACGACCCCCTCACCAAGGACGACGACGAGACCTGGTCGGACTGGCGCGGCTACCAGCGCGTCGAGGTCACCACCGGAACCGGCGCCGTCAAGCACTCCACGTTCCACTGGCTCTACCGCGGACTGGACGGCGACCGCACCGACAAGGACGACCCCTCCAAGACCCGCTCGGTCAGCGTCACCGACGGTGAGGGCACGTCTTACACCGACTCGCCGTGGCTGCAGGGCAAAACGATCGAGACGTCGAAGCGGGACGACACCGGCGACTCGCACGAGCGGGTCTTCCACAAGTACTGGGTCCACACCACCGCGACCTACACGGGGCTGCCCGACGCGCGCTTCGTCCGCGAGTCGGAGACCACCACCGCCACTAAAATCTCGTCCGGCACCGGCTGGCGCGAGCACGTCGTCCAGAACGAATTCGACGACAACCCCACCGCCAACACCTATGGCCTGCCCATACGGGTCGACGACCAGGGCGAAAAGGGCGTCGCAGACAACCGCTGCACCGCCTTCGGCCGTGCCTACAACACTGCCGCCTACGACGGCAGCGACGTCAAGCGGTGGACCGTCCTCACCGACGAGACCAAGCACTACAACACGGCCGGCGAAGGATGCGCAGGTCTGAGCGATGCCAACCAGGACGGTCACACCACCACGTTCTACGACGGCGCCACTTCCATAGCGGCCAACAATCCCGTCGACGGCAACCCGACCGAAGTACGTACCTACGCCTCGTCAGGATCGGCAGACTTCCAGCTGGTCAAGCACGACTACGACGACGCAGGCCGGGCGGTCTGGACCGAGGACGGCTACGAGAACCGCACCACCATCACCTACAGCCCGGACAACATCTGGCCGGTGGACGGCATCACCACCACCTCTCCCGACCCCGACGACGGCCTCGATCCCTGGCGCGGTCCGCTGACCTCCAAGGTGTGGCTGTCTCGCTACTGGGGCGTGCCGTACAAGAGCAAGGACGCCAACGGGAAGATCACCGAGGTCACTCTGGACGGCGCGGGACGCACCGTCGAGGTGTGGAAGCCCACCGAGACCGGCAACTCGCCGTCGGTGAAGTTCAGCTACAGCATCCCCACCTCCACGATCGGCGGGGTGCCAGACTCAGTCGACGGCTACCCCGGCGTGGGCACCCAGACCCTCCAGTCCGGGAACCAGTACCTGTCCATGCACACCTACGCCGACGGTTTGGGCCGCGCCCGGGAGACGCAGAAACCGATCCCCGACGATCACGACTACACCTATCGGCAGGTGGCTGTCGTCCGCTACGACTCGGCAGGCAACGTCACCGGCAACTCCGCCGTCTTCCGCAACTCAGGCCCAATGGGCATCGGCGGACCCTCCAACCCTGACTTGAAGGACCTGCCGTCCTACACCGACCTCACGCTCGACTGGGCCGGGCGGACCACATCTTCCAGAATCCTGGTCGGGAACGGCACCGACTCCGTTGAATCGATGTACGGGAAGAGCCAAACCACGTACCACGGCGACTACACCACCGCTACTCCGGCGGTTTACGGCGCAACGGACGCCTACACCGACGTGTACGGGCAGGTCTCGAAGGTCGTCGAACACACCGGCAGTTCGACCTACACCACGCAGTACACCTACACGGCCAAGGGCCAGCTCAAGCAGATCAGCGACCCACGCGGCAACAACACCAAATACACCTACAACTGGGCCGGCCAGCGCCTCACAGTCGACGACCCGGACGCCGGCCAATCCACCACCGAGTACGACATCAAAAACGGGCAGGTCAATAAGGTCAGCAGCAACATCAACCCGACCACCGGCATCGCGAAGACCGTTCTCAAGTACGGCTACGACAGCTTGGGCCGCAAGACGTCCGTGACCAGTGGGGCCGATGAACTAGCCGCATGGACTTGGGACGGCGTGACCACCCCGGGCGGGCAGGGGAAGGTCACCTCAACCGTCGGCCGGGACGCGAGCGGCAACACCTACACCACCAAGGTCAACAGCTTCGACGACCGCGGCCGCCCGGAAAGCACTACCGTCACCATCCCGGCCAACGTCACCGGCCTGGCGGGCGACTACAAAACGGAATTCACCTACGACGCCGCCGACCACGTCACCTCGGTGAAATACCCCGCAGGCCCGGCAGCCAGCGGTCTGGACGCGGAGACCGTCACCACCGGATACACCTCCTACGGGCAGCCCGACAGCGTCACCTCCGACAAGGCGACCTACGTCAACAACACGGTCTACGACGCATACAGCCGCCTCACCGACCGCTTCTATGGCAAGCCGACCACTGGCCTCGGCCTCGGAGACGCTGTCACCGCGACGCGTTCGTACAGCTACCAGGACACCACCGGCACCCACTGGCTGCAGGGCATCTCCACAACGACCAAGGTCAACCAGCTCATCACCGAAAGCCAAAAGGACACCTACAGCTACGACCTCTCCGGCAACATCACCGGACTGAAGGAAGAAGCCGGCGGGCAGACCCCCCAGTCCCAGTGCTTCACCTACGACGACCAGGCCCGCCTCACTCTGGCCTACACCCGCGTCGACGGGTGCACCGGGTCGTCGGGCTCGGACTTCGCCGGCACGTCCCCCTATCAGACCGAGTACACCTACGACCGCCTCGGCAACCTTCAGTCCGTCAAGGACACCGACCGGACCAGCAAGCTCACCAACCGCGACTACCTCTACCCCGGATACAACGACTCCGGCACCTGGACCACCGCCAACGCCGACACGCCCCACGGCGTCCGCAAGATCAACCACATCACCACCGACCCCACCACCGTCCCCCCCACCACCACCACCACTACCGGCACCGACACCCTCACCTACAACGACGACGGGACGATGCTCAAGCGCCTCGAACCCGGCACCACCATTGACTACACCTGGACCAAACTGGCCCAGCTCTCCACCGTCAAGACCACCAAGACCACCGGCAGCGAGCTCACCCGCTACGCGTACGACGCAGACGGCAACCTTGCCGTCCGAACCACTCCCCAGGAAACCGTCGCCTACCTCGGCGGTATGGAACTGCGCAACGACGGCAACAAAGTCAGCGCCACCCGGTACTACACCAGCGGCGGATCCACCGTCGCCATGCGCACCACCACCGGCAACAACACGCCCGGCGGCAAAGTCACCTACCTGATGGCCGACAACCAGGCCTCCACCCAACTCACGGTCGACGCCACCAGCGGCACCGCCACCCGCCGCCGCTACACCCCCTTCGGCGACGAACGCAGCGGCACCCTGCCGACCGGAACCAACAACGGATTCCTGGGCAAAACCGAAGACACCAGCACCGGCCTTTCCCTCCTCGGCGCCCGCGCCTACGACCCGGTCCTCGGCCGCTTCCTCAGTCCCGACCCCCTCAGTACCCCATACGACCCGCAAAACCTCTCCTCCTACAGCTACAGCCGGAACAACCCCGTCAGCTACTCGGACCCGACCGGTCTGATGACGGAGCCCACCCCGATCGACAGCGGCGAGCTTGACCCGGAGCCCGACGACTCAGGCGGCGGCGGTGGCGGCGGCGGTGGCAGCGGTGGTGGCAGCGGTGGCGACCCTTCTCCCGAAGAGATGTACCGGTGCGGGAGTGCATTGGGCTGCGACCCCGTTGATAACCCGGGAAACTTCTGCCAGCACAATGAAGTGCTCTGCACGTTGAGCACTCAGGGGCCGGCGTTCGAAGAGAGCATGCATAACCTGTGGCAGTTCGAGAAGGAACTGCTCGGAATCGCGGATGGCGAAGAGTGCCTCAAGGGTGTTGCTGAGGCGTGCCTCAGTGTCGGAGCAGATCTCATCGCCGCTGCAAAGTTCAAACTGGCGGAGAAGCTGCTAGGGGACGCGTACGGCGCAGTGTACGACGCTGTTACTTCCTGCTCGGTTCGAAATAGCTTCACGCCGGAAACTAAAGTCACGATGGCTGACGGCACGACCAAAGCCATCAAGGATGTCACAGTCGGCGACCAGGTCATTGCGACTGACCCTGAAACAGGAAGGACGGAATCCCGCACCGTCCTTGCCACTATCATCACGGTCGACGACAAAGATTTCACCGAACTCACGCTCAAAACACATGACGGTACGGCAAAGATCACAGCGACCGACCATCATCGCTTCTGGTCGCCCTCCGAGGAGACGTGGATCGACGCAGGTGACCTGAAGCCAGGCATGACCCTCCGTACAGAGACAGGTGCAAACGTTGCGGTACTTGCAGCGCGCCTCTTCCGCAAGCAGCAGGAGACCCGCAACCTCACCGTCGACGGCTTGCACACGTACTATGTGCTGGCTGGAAAAACTCCGGTCCTGGTCCACAATGACGGAGGCGGCAATCCCTGGGCGAATGCCAAAGAATGGCCGACCGGCCTGAAATTCCCGACGGGCGGAGACACCCGGGGCGCCACGCCTGGACCGGCTGGAGGAATTCTGTACCGTACGGGTGTCAACGGAGAGATAACGAACTATGCGGTCTATGATGAGCGCGGAATAATCATGCGGAGGGTCGACCTGGTCGGAGACGCCCACAAGGGCGTCGAAACTCCGCATGTCCAGTACTTCGAGCGGAACGAGAGCCCGAACGGAAAAGTTTTCCCGTACCAGGTCGATCCCGCTCATCCTACTGGTCCTGACGACGTTCCGCCGATCCACTGCTAAAAATCGGTAAGTGAATCAACTAACTATTACCACCGGTCGGAAGTCAGGTTGATGCAATGGACCCCAAAGGCCTCCCACAGCTCACGGAATGGGTCGTAGACAAGCGCGGGTACAGCCTCCAGGGCTTTATGGCGGCCAATGTCACGGTCGCTGACGCCACCGCGCTGATGGCGCTGTATTGGCCGAAGTTCGTTGAATATCAGGGCTGTGTATTCCTGGGCTTCAAATTCAGCCCCGAGGGCGTGGACAGATGGCTGGAGCGGCTGCCCGGTGACTTGCGGGCGGTTGAGTCAGTGGTGAATCATGTACACCTGTGGGACTACTTCACGCTGACCTCGGACGCCGAGTACGCCGCGCTCCCGGAACTGGCGGCGGATATAGCCGTCATCTGGCAGAGCGCGGCGCGGCAAGCCTTTCCGGAACGGGAGTTCGACATCTCAGTGTCGGATAGCGCAGGCGGCAACGGTCCGACCATCAGCCTCGTCAGCATCTGACGCCGTGCGTACTGACTCGTACGCAACCACCGCTGCCGAGACCCGTCGGTAGTCCTGGCCTAGCAACTGCGCCCCACGTGCAAAATTGAAGCCCCGTCAGGTATACCTGACGGGGCTTCTGCTTGGACTGCCAGGGCAAGGGTGCGGGGGCACACCCGCACAGGCGCGGGAGCGCGCGGCGACGACCTTCGGTATGCAGGTGGAGGTCTACGCCTACTTCGGATTCACCTGCGCGATGACTTCAACCAGGCGCGGAATCAGGCTCTGGATTGGTTGAGTTCTCGCGGATTCAAAGCTGAAGAAGTGAAGCTGGGCAAGTTCGGGACGATCAAAGGTAAGCCTATCGGCATGCAGACGGCTGACGGCAAGGCGGGATTTCGGATCGAATTCGATGATCGAAGTGGGGCTTGTCGACGATCAAGTTTTACGCGAACGTCCACACCGCAACGCCTGCCGCTCCATTCTCCCGGTTCCCCGATGCCCTGCGGGAGCGCCGTGGTCAGCCCGCGCACGTCCGCCTCCGATGGGTAGCTATCCGCAGATGCCCCCACCATGGTGGTGGTGACCTGGTCGGCGACGGTGGCGTGCCGTTGGTCGGCTGGCCCTCGTGGTAGGTGTTGTCGAGGTATCGGGCTCCGGCAGGCGACGGATCAACCGCAGTAGTGTTGACCCGCTCACCCCGGCGGCCAGAGTCTGGGACAGGCGGGTACCGGCTCGGCCGGCCAGCATCACCGCCACACGCTCCAGCACCGTCTGCAGCCCGGCGCTGCGTCGGCCGTGCCGGACGGTCAGCCCGTCGACCTGCTCGGCGAACGTCGCCTGTCTGCGTAGACGTTGGCCGCAGCGGAACCGCCGCACCTGTAACTCGATCAGCACCGGGCGCCCGCTGACCGAGGTGTCGGCGAGTTGCCGTACATACCGGCTGTGCACCCGAGACGACAGCGTCCCGCACGCCGGACACACGACCCGCTGCGGAACCGCCCGGGCCTGCGGTCTGGGCCTTGAGCTGGACGATCCGGGATTCGACTTACACGCCGTCCAGTCGATCGCGTACCCACATTGTGGCCTTGCCCCGTGGGAGCAGGATGTGCCTGTCGCTGTTGTCTTCGCGACTGCCGGACCATCCCCGCGTGCACGGGCAGGCCAACGTCCCCCTCGCGGTCCTGCGCGAAGCCAGCCCCGACGAACAGCACACGGACGTCCTGCGCGACCAGCCCCTCAGCTTCGCCGTAGAGCACCGGCGTCACGCACTGCGCAGCATCGTGCGGACGACCGTGGACGTGCCCAACCCGCAAGCCGCCACCCCGACGAGGAGTGCACCGCAGCACGACCCGTTCGCCGCTCTTCAGGAGGAGAGCACCTGATGCACCTCACCCGATTCCGTCTGAACACAGCGCGCCCCGGCGCCCGCCGTCTGCTCTCTTCACCCCAGGCACTCCACGCAGCCGTGATGTCGTCCTTCCCTGACCTGCTCCCCATGGCGCAAGGCGACACCGACGCCCCCCGAGTGCTGTGGCGCCTCGACCACAACGCCCGGGCAGAAGTCTTCCTGTACGTCGTCAGCCCCGGACAGCCCGACCTCACCCACCTCGTTGAACAAGCCGGATGGCCCGCAGCAGCTGCCAACCCGGAAACCCCTGGCTGGCAAACGCGGCCGTACAGTCAGCTGCTCGACGGCCTTGCCGAGGGCGACACTTGGGCGTTCCGGCTCACCGCCAACCCGGTCCACTACATCCGCCGAAAGGACGGCGACCCCACCAAGAGAACCGCCCACATCACCCCCGTTCACCAGAAGAACTGGCTCCTCGAACGCCAGGAACGAGCCGGGTTCCGCGTCATCGAAAAGTCCCACGACAAACGGCTCCTGCCCAGCGGTACAACCTTCCAAGGGCATGAACACCACGGCGACCGTTACGAACTGACTGTCCGAGACCAGCGCACACTGTCGTTCGCCAAATCCAGCGGTCCGACGCAGGCCCAGCGCCGGCCGGTCAGCCTGGTGACCGTCACGTTCGACGGACGCCTCGAGGTCACGGATCCCGAAGCCCTGCGCCGTACGCTCACCCAGGGACTTGGCAAGGCCAAGGCGTACGGCTGCGGGTTGATGACCCTGGCTCCGGCAGCCCCGACGCCAGGGGATGAACGGGTGACAACTGTCGGCAGCGCCCTGCGCTCACACCGCGCCACCTCACACGCGCCAGTGACCGGATGTCCTTCATCTACCTGGAGCGTTGCACCATCCACCGGGACGCCAACGCGATCACGGCTGAGGATGCCGAAGGCACCACACACATCCCCTCGGCCGCGATCGGCACTCTCCTCCTCGGCCCCGGGACCCGCATTACCCACCAGGCCATGAGCGTCCTGGGGGAGACCGGCGCGGCCGTCGCTTGGGTGGGGGAACACTGCGTGCGCTACTACGCGGCGGGACGGGCTTTGACCCGCTCGTCCGCCCTCGCAGAAGCCGAGGCTTGCCAGTGGGCCAACGTCCGCAACCGCCTTTCTGTCGCCCGCGCCATGTACCGGCTGCGCTTCCCCGACGAGGACCCATCCGGCCTCACCCGCCACGAACTGCTCGGCCGAGAAGGGCGACGGGTGAAAGACTGCTACCGCTCCCAAGCAGCCCGCACCGGCATTCCCCGGCGCGGCCGCAAATTCACCCCAGGCGACTTCACCAGCGGCGATCCCGTGAACCAGGCCATCACCGCCGCGGCGCAATGCATGTACGGAATCGCGCACGCGGTCGTCACATCTCTCGGCTGCAGCCCCGCACTCGGCTTCATTCACTCAGGCCATGAGCTCTCCTTCGTTCTGGACATCGCAGACCTCTACAAGACCGAGATCGGTATCCCGTTGGCCTTCGACGTCGCGGTAGAAGGAGACGACGACGTCGGCTCGCGAACACGACGCGCCCTACGCGATCGCATCAACGAACTCTCCTTGCTGGACCGCTGTGTTGCCGACATTCAGAGCCTGCTTATACCAGATGTGGGCGGAGCTGGTGAAGCAAGCAGCGTGTCAGACGTCGTCACCCTGCAGAGCGATGGCGGCCACACAGTACCTTCCGGCCGCAACTACGACGAGGGCGCGCTGAGCTGGTGACCGTCATCGTCCTCACGAACTGCCCCGCAGGGCTACGAGGATTCCTGACCCGCTGGCTCCTCGAAGTTTCCGCAGGTGGAAGCACGTGGGTTCGCAGATTCTCGGACGGCGGTGGTTGGGAACCCACGCGCTGACTGCCGCACTGTCTTGGTTCGACGGCGGGTTCATCGTCGGCGTTGCCTCAGCAGCAGGTGCACGCGGCCGTGGAACGCCGGGTTGTTACCGGTAGTTCGTTAAATCCGGTGGTAGAGGTCAATGCCGTGTCCGGTAGTGACCGAGTCGATGAGGGCCTGGAGCTCGGAGGGGGGATCCGTGTCGGTCCATGCTTGCCACCATCGGTTGCTGGTAGACAGTCGGTGCTCGTGACCTGACCGTTTGACCTGCGGTTTGGATGGGTGTCTGCTGGTAGAAGGGGCTGATGATCCGGGAGTGGTCCAGGATGACTAGCCCAAGCGCGTGTGCTCACTGTGGAGCTCTAGCGACGCCCGGAGCCGCGAGGTGCATCCGGTGCGGGCATGATTTTGCACCGCGACATCCCGACGAATCTTCTGCGCCATCCGATCCTCCCAGCGCGGCTCCTCCCGGAGTGCGCCCCGGCGGGGGCGGGTGGAACGCGCCGTCCGCAGGAGAGGCCCGTCGGCCACCCGAGGCCTTCACTCCCGCCCAGTCTCCTCAACCGGATACTGCGAGCCCTCAATCGACTCCGTCGCTCAGTACCAGCAGCGGAGTGGTAGAGGGACAGGTGCATGGTGTGCAGTCACGCACCGAGCAACAGGGGGAATCAAGCTCCGAGACGGTGTGGACGTTCCGGGTTGAACGCTATGACGAGGATGGCAATCGGGTGCTGCTGGTGCCGGTGGAGATGCGGGGCTACGCGTTCGAAGGGGCGATTTCCGAGGGCGATTGGGTACGGGCGCACGGCAAGATGAAGAGAGGAACGCTGCGGGCGAGCAAAGTGGAGAATCTGACGAGCGGGGCTGGCGTCAACGCCAAGACGACGCCCAAGGGTTGCTCGATTGCCATTGCCGTCTTCTTTGTCGCCTTCCTCGCTTTTCTCATCTGGGGCTTCTTCACTCAGGTCGTCGGGCGATGACGATCGAGCGCCTGACCGCGGAGGACCTGGACCATCTGCAACGTACCGGCTTCGAGCCACCTCGCCTCGGCCCCGAGAGCCACCTGACACAAGCGCCGCTCGGCCTGCGTACTCTTGTGCGGGTCGCCGGTATCGGACGCCTGGAGAAGACCCAGCACACGCCTTTCGGCGGCACGAACGGGACACACTGCAACGGGGACCCGCAGCCTTCGCGAGACCTGTTGGTCACTCTTTACAACTACCAGGTGCCGCTGGCCTTCATGGTCAGCTCCGAACCGGGCCAGGCGGCATTCCGTGCCGGCACATGGCTTCCCGAAGGCAGCCACAGTTCTGCGGCGCAGGAGAACGAGCGACTGCTGGAATCGGCTCTGCGGGCGCTGTACCCGACCGTCGACATCCGCCCCGACGACCCGGTAACAGGAACATGGCAGATGGGTGGACTGGTACTTGGGATTCCTACGCCCAGACCTCCGGACTCTGCCGAAGGAGTTCGCCAATTCGACCGGCTGCTGCGCGCGCTCCACCAAGTGCGGTGGGCCGCGCTGATATTGGCGCAGCCTCTCGGCGAGACGCTGGTACGTGACCTCAAACTCAGGCTGATCAACGAAATGCGCTCAGTTCAGACAGCGGTAACGGCGGGCGGCGTCCCAAGCCCGCTCGCTGATCACTACCTTGAGTTGCTCGGCGTGCAGCTCAAGGCCTTCACCGACGGCCAGGGGACCGGTGCCTGGCGCACCGCCGCTTACCTGCTCGGTGACGCCGACGGATACCCCCAGGTAGCGAGCCTGTGGCGGGGCATCTTCTCCGGTGACGACTCGCTCCCCGAACCTGTACGCGTGTCGGACCGCGACGACGTGCCCAAGCTCGCCAACTCCTGGGCCATGCCCGACCCAGCCGCCGACACCAGCACCCAAGGACACTACATCCAGCCCTTCCAACACCAGACGCTGCTCACTTCGACACAACTCGCCGCATACGTTCACTTCCCCAATGTGGAGACCAACGGATTCGTCATCACCCAGGTACCGCAATTCGACACCGTGCCGCCGCCCGCCGACAGTGCGGCACTCAATCTGGGCTCAGTCGTCGAACGGCAGCAGATCACCCGAACCTCGTACGGTATCCACCCCGACAAACTCACCCGCCATGCCTTTGTCACTGGCGTCACGGGGTCCGGCAAGACCAACACGGTCTTCTACCTATTGCGCCAAGCCGCCGAGCACAGCGTCCCCTTCCTCGTCATCGAGCCCGCCAAGACGGAATACCGGGTCCTGCTGCGTGACCACGTGCTCGGCCCTCAGCTTCAGGTCTTCACGCTCGGCGACGAGAACGTCTCCCCCTTCCGGCTCAATCCCTTCGAGGTCCAAGAAGGCATCCCCGTCGCAGTCCACCTCGACCTGCTGCGCTCCGTGTTCAACGCCAGCTTCGGCATGTGGACCCCGCTACCACAGATCCTCGAAGTCAGCCTGCACGCCATCTACGCCGACCGCGGCTGGGACGTCACCACTAATACCAACCGCCGGCTCGACGACGCCGCTGACCGCTCCGTAGCCTTCCCCACACTGACCGACCTCGTCCGCAAGGTCGAAGAACTTGTCCCCCAGCTCGGCTACGAGGACAAGGTCACTGGAGACCTCCGGGCAGCACTCAGCACTCGCCTGAACAGCCTCCGCACCGGAGGCAAAGGCCGTATGCTCGACGTCCGCCGATCCTCGCCCTTCGAACTGCTCCTCGGCCACCCCGCCGTCCTGGAACTTGAAGGCATGGGCGATGACGACGACAAGGCCTTCATGATGGGCCTGCTGATGATCCGCCTGGCCGAGTGTCGCCGCTGCCAGGGCGACACTGATGGACTGCAGCACCTGCTCGTCATCGAGGAGGCACACCGGCTGCTGGCCAACACCGCTGGTCCCCGAAGCAGTGGCGAAGTAGTCGAAGCCAATGTGCGGGGCAAGGCTGTCGACACGTTCACCAGCCTCCTGTCCGAGATTCGCGCCTATGGCCAGGGCGTCATCGTCGTCGACCAGATCCCGGCGAAGCTCGCGCCCGACGTCCTGAAGAACACCAACCTCAAGATCGCCCACCGGATCGTCGCCGGCGACGACCGCGAGGTGCTCGGCGCCACCATGGTGATGACGCCCGGTCAGGACGTCGCCCTGGCCACTCTGCCAGTCGGACGGGCGGCTGTCTTCACCGACGGCGATGATGCGCCGCTGCTGCTGCAGGTGCCACCCTCCAAAGGGGGGGCGGGAACCTGGCCGACTCACAGCGACGTACGCGACCACATGGCCCGGCGTAGCCCGGACGTTGCCGAGGGCTTTAGCTTCCCATCCGCTGGCTGCGACCAGCGATGCTTGCCCACACCAGAAGCCTGCGAGGCAGCACGGGCCCTGCTGCAAGAACCTCCCGTGATCCGATCCCTGGGCCGACTCCTCCTGTCCACAGTTCAGACGCGAGGCGCCCTGCAACGCACCTGGCCCGATGTCCTTGCCGTCGTCGAACCCCGCCGGCCCCCATTTCTGAGCCGCCGGGCCCTGCTCCCCTGCCTGATACGCCACGGTTCCCGGCAACTCGCCGACGCCCGCGGCGCCCGCGCTAGTTGGACCTACACTCAGACCGCAGCCGTCGCTGACCTCATTGATCAGACTCTGACTGCTCTCCTCGCAGGCCGCGACACTACCAACGATGTCATCGAACTGCGGAAGCTTCTCCTGGCCCTCCAAAGAGGCCGCTACGGACCCTTTCAAGGCTGCCAACGCATCTGGCAGGACCGCCCAGGCCCCTGCCTGTGCGCCCATCCGGTAGCCGAACTGGCAGCCGCGGGCGAATTCGCCAGCATTTGGAGGCAGGCACGCGAAACTGACCGCATTTCCCATAATGTTGGCCGACCTGCAACATGGGATATCTGCCGAGACGCCGCTTACCAGCTCATCGAATTCCCAGAAGGCGACCAAGGGGCCAGGCTCCAAAAGCATCTAAAGGACACTGTTGACCGCGTCGCCCTGTGCTTTGCTCAGCAAATGCTTGCAGCGGAAGACTGGGCACAGCCGGCCACTGTGCGGCGTGCCATCTCGGATCTATTTACCCATGCAATCTGTAATAACAATAACGAATCAGAAGATCGCCATGAGTGACGGGCCAGCCGAAAGGGGAGGTAGCGGCAGTGAATCACCGCATACAGGAGCTGGCGATCGTGGAGACAATCAGGGAAGCACAGGAATCGAAGAAGTTACGGGCGACCCGCAGGGGGCGCAAGGAAACGGCAACGAGCAAGCAACAGAGAGAGAGGGTCCTGGGTCTAGCGAATCTTCTGCTTCTCAGGCAGGCGACGGTTCGGATATAGACCCGGGCTTCGAGGAGAAGGGTTTCGGCGACGGTTCGGATATAGACCCGGGCTTTGAGGAGAAGGGTTTCGGCGACGGTTCGGATATAGACCCGGGCTTTGAGGAGAAGGGTTTCGGCGACGGTTCGGATATAGACCCGGGCTTTGAGGAC
>NZ_JBEXNW010000044.1:0-2692 GCF_040611295.1 Streptomyces sp. NPDC002935 | reverse complement strand
AGAAGGGTTTCGGCGACGGTTCGGATATAGACCCGGGCTTCGAGGGCTCGGAGCCCGTTCCTATGCCGGAGGGGCCGAATTTTTTGCCGGAGGGCTCGGAGCCCGTTCCTATGCCGGAGGGGCCGAATTTTTTGCCGGAGGGCTCGGAGCCCGTTCCTATGCCGGAGGGGCCGAATCTTTTGCCGGAGGGGGACACGGAACCCGACCTGGCCGACGAGGCGGACACGGAACCGAATCTTGTGCCGGAGGCGGAGACGGAACCGAATCTTGTGCCGGAGGCGGACACGGTTCCGGATATGGGTGCCGGTCCCTCTCATTATCAGGAGCCAGGGACGATTGGGTTCGGTGTAGAGGCGGACTCGGAGCCCGGTCTTGTGCCGGAGGCGGACACGGAACCGAATCTGCCGGAGGGGGACTCGGAGCCCGGTCTTGTGCCGGAGGCGGACACGGTTCCGGATATGGGTGCCGGGCCCTCTCATTATCAGGAGCCAGGGACGATTGGGTTCGGTGTAGAGGCGGACTCGGAGCCCGGTCTTGTGCCGGAGGCGGACACGGAACCGAATCTGCCGGAGGGGGACTCGGAGCCCGGTCTTGTGCCGGAGGCGGACACGGTTCCGGATATGGGTGCCGGGCCCTCTCATTATCAGGAGCCAGGGACGATTGGGTTCGGTGTAGAGGCAGACTCGGAGCCCGGTCTCGTGCCGGAAGCGGACACGGAACCGGATCTGGCCGACGAGGCGGAGACGGAACCGAATCTTGTGCCGGAGGCGGACTCGGAGCCCGGTCTCGTACCGGAGCCCGAGGCGGGGCCGGCCAAGGGTGCAGCTCCCGAGGCGGGGGCGGCCAAGGGTGCAGCTCCCGAGGCGGGGGCGGCCAAGGGTGCAGCTCCCGAGGCGGGGGCGGCCAAGGGTGCAGCTCCCGAGGCGGGGCCGGCCAAGGGTGCAGCTCCCGAGGCGGGGCCGGCCAAGGGTGCAGCTCCCGAGTCCGGGCCGGCCAAGGGTGCAGCTCCCGAGACGGGGGGAGGTTCGGGAGCAATGGGCGCAGTCGGTCTACTCGGCGAAATTGGCAGCCTGGCCCTATATGCCAAATTTGCCTACGATGTCACGCAAGAGGTCCAGTTTATCGCGGATCCGGATAATTCAAAATGGGGCACCGAACGGACTGATATGTTCGGCGACCATTATTTCAAGAATTCGGACGGCTCATGGACTACTTCATCTCCCAACGAGGCGTGAATCCCGCTGAGGGTTGGGGTCATTGATGACTGGAACTCCAGGAGGGATCCCGGAAGGGTATAGGGAGTATCCGCCTTCTCGCTTCTCGCTCTTCCGGCATGCGATAAGACGTTTCGGGCCGCATCTCAAGTTGACCAGGAGAGATGCTTCGTTGAAGCGTGCAATTGTTTCATCTTCTTCCTTGGTGCGTGGTCTCCTCAACGGCGCCGATAATCATCGAGGCATCTTGACGGTGCGTTCGGGGGGCGGCGGTGCCATAGCGCATGGCGGTTTGCTCGGTGATGCCGAACAGGCGCATGAGCCTGAGTGGGTCGGCGGTTTTGGCAGCTTCGTTGAGGATGCGGTCTTGTCTCAGGCCGCTCAGCGTCAGTCCGCGGGGAAGGGCTCCACTCAGGGTGCCGATGCTGACGGCCGGGTGGTCGGGGTCGACCGCGGTCTTCTGGCTGACCAGCAGGTGGGGGTTGGACGAGGCCGGCCAGCGCTGGTGGCGGTAGGTCGTCCAGTGGGCGGCGAGTTGGTGGGTGAGCTCCTCCAGGCAGAGGGTGCGCCGCAGCAGACCGCGCCGTACTTCGAGGGTGCCGCGGGAGAGATCGAGGCCCGTGGTGTGCAGGGTCCGGATCTCCTTGGAAGGCAGCGCGTGAACGGCGGCGAAGGTCACGACCAGGCGGCCGAGCGTGGTCGTCGCCTGATCGAGCAGCCCATCAGGATGTCGGAGGGGATGGACTTCGGGATGCCCTTGATATCCCCAACCGGGAGGTCCCGGGCGGGGTTGCGGAAGATCACGCGTTCACGCTTCAGCGCGCGGAACAGGCTGCGCAGTGCCGTGGCCAGCCCTCGGCGGGCGGTCGCCTGTGCCTGCACTGGTGGCGGGCCCGGCACGTCTGCTCCCCGCGCACGCGAGGATGGTCCCTCACGCGTGTACCGCGGGTCCCTTGTCCCCGTCTGCTCCCCGCGCACGCGGGGATGGTCCTGAGCATCGACACCACGCCGGACCCGGACGAGACTGCTCCCCGCGCACGCGGGGATGGTCCCGTCGTCAAGTCCGACGACTGGCCGGACGTGATGTGCTCTCTGCACCCGGGGGATGGTCCGCGTTCGCGCCAATTGGAAGTTGGCGCGTCGCTTGACCCCCGCACCCGCGGGGGATGGTCCCCCCTCTATGCCTGGCTGGAGGGGGCTGCACCACACCCTGCACACCCGGTAGACGCCCAGATCAGACGGGTGAGGTCACAAGATCCCCGACAGAGCCGAATGGTTTGACCGCTGACACGCCCGTCCAGTCCCGGAAACGGTCCCAACAGGAAACGGCCCAGGGGTTCGCCCGTCCGCATCCGGATTCCAACACCGAATGTCCTGTGTCATTGAGCCTTTTCCAACCTGGCTGTGGCGTCGGGGTGTTGGTGGGCATGGGTTGTACGGAACGACGAAGCTCCTGGTAGACGGGTTCTCGACCAAGA
>NZ_JBEXNW010000043.1:0-73198 GCF_040611295.1 Streptomyces sp. NPDC002935 | reverse complement strand
CCGCACAACGCGATGGTCAACATCGCCGGATTCGGACAGACCATCCGCAGCATCAACGGCTCGCTGGAGTGCGACGGCAGGAACCCCGCACAGGTGCAGAGCCGCGTGGACGCCTACCAGCGCTTCACATCGATCCTCGGCGTCACACCCGGCGCCAACCTCTACTGCTGACGGTCATCACTGCTGACGGTCATCGAAAAGGGGCGCCCCTCGTCACGAGGGGCGCCCCTTGCCGCGGTTCTACGGCGTTCACGCCTGAGGCAGGGTCTACGGCAGCGCCAGCATCCGCTCCAGCGCCAGCTTCGCGAACGTCTCGGTCTCCTTGTCGACCTCGATGCGGTTGACGAGGTTGCCCTCGGCGAGGGACTCCAGGGTCCACACCAGGTGCGGCAGGTCGATGCGGTTCATCGTCGAGCAGAAGCAGACCGTCTTGTCGAGGAAGACGATCTCCTTGTCCTCGGACGCGAAACGGTTCGCGAGGCGCCGTACGAGGTTCAGCTCCGTGCCGATGGCCCACTTGGAGCCGGCCGGGGCGGCCTCCAGGGCGTTGATGATGTACTCCGTTGAACCGACGTAGTCCGCCGCCGCGACGACCTCGTGCTTGCACTCGGGGTGCACGAGGACGTTGACGCCGGGGATGCGCTCGCGCACGTCGTTCACCGAGTCCACGCTGAAGCGGCCGTGCACCGAGCAGTGGCCGCGCCACAGGATCATCTTCGCGTCGCGCAGCTGCTCCGCGGTCAGCCCGCCGTTCGGCTTGTGCGGGTTGTAGAGCACGCAGTCGTCCAGGGACATGCCCAGGTCGCGGACGGCGGTGTTGCGGCCGAGGTGCTGGTCGGGCAGGAACAGCACCTGCGAGCCCTGCTCGAAGGCCCACTCCAGGGCCCGCTGGGCGTTCGACGACGTGCAGATCGTGCCGCCGTGCCTGCCGGTGAACGCCTTGATGTCCGCGGACGAGTTCATGTACGAGACGGGCACGACCCGGTCGGCGATGCCGGCCTCGGTCAGCACGTCCCAGCACTCGGCGACCTGCTCGGCGGTGGCCATGTCGGCCATCGAGCAGCCCGCGGCGAGGTCCGGCAGGACGACCTTCTGAGCGTCGCCGGTGAGGATGTCGGCGGACTCCGCCATGAAGTGCACACCGCAGAAGACGATGTACTCGGCCTCCGGACGGGCCGCCGCGTCCCGGGCCAGCTTGAAGGAGTCACCCGTGACGTCCGCGAACTGGATGACCTCGTCGCGCTGGTAGTGGTGGCCGAGCACGAAGACCTTGTCGCCGAGCTTCTCCTTGGCCGCACGCGCGCGCTCGACCAGGTCCGGGTCGGACGGCGAGGGCAGGTCGCCGGGGCACTCGACGCCCCGCTCGCTCTTCGGGTCGGCCTGGCGGCCGAGCAGCAGCAGGGCGAGGGGCGTCGGCTGTACGTCGAGGTCCTGGGTCTGGGCGGTGGTCACGACACGCACCCTTTCTGTTCTGCGGCTCGCCGGGCTCGTAAGGGAGCGGGCCCGGCGGAACGATGCCTTTTCGTCGAATTGACGCTATCTATCATAACCGCTTCACGTCACGTTGACGATGGCCATAGCGTCCATGTGACGTGAATCCCGATCGCCTCTCCGGCGGGTGACACCCGGGTGACCGTGGGGTTGTCCACAAGCCGGTGTTCGTGCGCAGGCGTATGTGCGAGCATGAAGAGAGAAGGCACAAGACATGAGCTCGGCCCGGAATGAATCCGCGGCCCCGCCGGTTGCAACCGTCGGCAAGCAGTCTCCGTACAACCCGGGAGAGAAGCAGATGTCCGTATCGGACGAGACCACCACCGTGAGCGACGGCATCATCCTGTCCGACGCCGCCGCGGCCAAGGTCAAGGCCCTGCTCGACCAGGAAGGCCGCGAGGATCTGGCACTGCGCGTCGCCGTTCAGCCCGGCGGCTGCTCCGGCCTGCGGTACCAGCTCTTCTTCGACGAGCGCTCGCTCGACGGCGATGTCCTCAAGGACTTCGACGGTGTGAAGGTCGTCACCGACCGCATGAGCGCCCCGTACCTGGGCGGCGCCTCGATCGACTTCGTGGACACCATCGAGAAGCAGGGCTTCACGATCGACAACCCGAACGCGACGGGCTCCTGCGCCTGCGGCGACTCCTTCAGCTAGGTCCGGGACCGGCGGGCCCGGGAGCGACCGGGCCCGGTTCGGCCGGCTCCGACTGCCACTGAGCCGAGCCCGCGGCTCACGGCTCCGGCCCAACGCGTACGCACACGCCGAGTACGGACGAAGGCGGCGTCCCCCTCCGACGGGGACGCCGCCTTCGCGTATCCGGGACCGGGTGGCCGCTACCGGGGCCCCGCGGACGTCGCTCCGGACGCCCCGGACAGGTCGAAGCGCCCCTCGTGGATCGCCTCGCCGTCCGTCCCCACGACCTTCCGGTCGCCGAGCGGCTCGTCCAGGTGCACGGTCCGCTCGTAGATCTTGGCGATCAGGATGCAGACGCTGTCCTTCCAGGGCTTCTCCGTCACGGTCACGGTGACCCTGCCGGAGCTCTCGCTCGCCGACGCCGTGTAGTCGGAGCACACCCCGCCGCTGAAGCTGACCGTCAGATCCTTGCCCTCCGCGGTGTAGCCCTGGACGTCGACGTCACGGGTGGCCGCCGGTGCGGACGGCTCGTCCCGCGGCGTGGTCGGAGCCGGGCTCGGCTGCGCCGGCGCTGCCGGTGAGGCCAGGAACCTCGGGTCGACCGCCGGATGCGTCACCGTGTAGGTGTCGTCCGCGCCGGGCGACCGCACCTCGAACAGCCAGGACGGCACCAGTACCTGCCGCCTGTTCGCGCGCTGCGCCGCCAGTCCGAAGGTGGCCCTCTCGACTTCCACCGCCTCCGGCTTCAGTGCCGCGGTCGGATGCTCGCACGGCATCTCGTCCCGGTCCTTCAGCGGTACGGGGCTGGCGCAGCCGCCGATACCCATGCGCCCGTCGCCCGCCCCCGACGCCGACTCGTTCATCAGGTCCAGCGTCTTCCGCGCGCCGACGACCGGGTACGCGTCCCCCTCCACCGGCTCCTTCAACTGGCCGCTGCCGCCGATGACATGACCCTCCACGCTGATCCGGAGGCCGGTCGTCCACCCGTACGTGGGCAGTCCGCCCACCACCGGGTCGGCGTTCACCACCCGCACCTGGCCCATGAGCTGGCTCGCGTCCAGCTTCGCGTCGTCCTGGCCGACGGCCTTCAGCACGGGCGCCGCCGCCTTCTTGGCGGCCGCCTCACTCACCGGGTCCGGCGCGAACTGGGACAGCGAGCCGGAGCCGATGGGCCGACACGGCTTGCCCTTGGGGCAGTTGTCGGTCCCCGGAAGGACCGAGCTGAACGTCCAGGTCCCTGGTGCGTTCACGTTCACCCGCAGGTTCGGCTCGGAGCCGTCCTTGACGGAGCCGACCGTCCAGGCGTCCCCGACCAGCCGCGGGGTGCCCGCCAGGTCCAGGGCCTTCGCGAGCCGGGCCACCTCGGCCCGGGTCACCCTGCCCTCCGCCCAGTGGACATGCGCCGAGCCCGGTCCTGCCGGGAGCCGGCCGTCCGCGTGGTAGGTCGCGCCGTAGGGGTTGGGCTCGCCGGGCGCGATGCCGGCGGTACCGCCCGTGGACCCGCTGCTCGTGGTGGTCCCGGAGTAGCCGTCGAGGACGAGCGGCGGGGGAGTGGCGTCGCCGCCGGGCGTACCGGAACGGCCGCCGCCGGACGCGGTCGCGGCGAAGTACGCTCCGCCGCCGCCGATGAGCAGCACCGCGGCGACGACCGAGGCGACCGCCGCCGGGGTGTGCCGACGGCGCGCCCCACGCGGACCGGCGCCCCCGACGGGACCTTCGACGATCTCCGGGACGGGACCGTCGAGGCTGCCCCCGCCGTGACCGTCGAGTCCACCCACGACGGGACTCTCGGCGCGCCCTTCGACGGTGCTTTCGACGGGACCCTCGGCCTGCTCTTCGACGGCGCCTTCGACATGGCTCCCGGCGGCGGCGTCTTCGGCGCGACCCGAGAGCGGGTCCTTGTCCAGCCCTTCGGCGACGCCCTCGGCGGACCCGGCGGTGGAATGCTCGACGGTCCCCTCGGCGGCGCCTTCGCCGGGATCAACGGCAGTGTCTTCGGCGTGCCCCTCCGCGTGCGCGCCGACGGCGCTCTCGGCAGGACTCTCGACGGAGTCTTCAGCCGGACCTGCGGCCGGACCTGCGGCCGGACCTGCGGCCGGACCTGCGGCCGGACCTGCGGCCGGACCTGCGGCCGGACCTGCGGCCGGACCTGCGGCCGGACCTGCGGCGTGCCCTTCGGCGCCGCCTTCGAGGACGCTCTCGGCGGCGTCTTCGGCGGTACCGGTGACGGAGCCCTCGGCGTGCTCTTCGGTGGTGCCCTCAACGGCCCCCTCGGCGGAGCCTTCGACGGCCTCCTCGGCGGGGCGGTCGGCCTCGCCCTCGGTGGGACGATCGACTGCGCCCTCGGCGGAGCCTTCGACAGTCCCCTCGGTGGGACGCGCGGCGCCCTCGGCGGGGCTGTCGACGGCGTCCTCGACGGGACGCCGGGCGTGACCCTCGACGGGATCGGTCGCGTCGTTGTCGGGTCGCTCGGTGCTCACCGCATCGCTCCTTCGGCTCCACTGCTGTCCCATGACCCGGCCCTGTCAATGACGGGCTCTCCAGGGTCGTATAGCGCATCCCCTTTACGGGGGACAGCGATGGGACGCAGCGGGGGAGCGCACGGTTCCCTGCGAGCGCACTCCGTCTTCACCCGTTCGGCGCCGCCGACCTCTCACCCATGTGGCGGCGCCGCTCGGGTGAGAGGCCGATCAGTCGCCGTAGTCGGACATCGCGTCCAGCAGCCGTGCGGAAGTGGGCGGAACCGTCACCCCGTGGATGAGTGAGGGGGAGACGGGGAGGGAAGAGACCGGTGCGGGAGGCGACCAGTGGCCGGACATCCGGGCGCAGTCGCCGCGCAGCGACGCCAGATCGCCTTCCAGGTCGCTGACCGGGCCGAGCGGAGCGGTGTCATGGACCTTGAGGTTCGTCATACCGGAACCGTATGCACCGTTGCCGTCACGAAGAAAGATCTACTATCGGGTAGTTTTGGCTGCTTCAGAGCGCGTGCGCGGACCCGGTAGCGTTAACTGTCAATCCCCTCCCCTCGCAGGAGCGTGTCCTAGCCGTGCGTATCGCAGTCACCGGCTCCATCGCCACCGACCACCTCATGACCTTTCCCGGCCGTTTCGCCGACCAGCTGGTCGCGGATCAGCTGCACACGGTCTCCCTCTCCTTCCTGGTCGACAACCTCGATGTCCGCCGGGGAGGCGTCGGCGCGAACATCGCGTTCGGTATGGGCCAGCTCGGTACCCGTCCGGTCCTGGTCGGGGCGGCGGGCTCCGACTTCGACGAGTACCGCGCCTGGCTGGACCGGCACGGCGTCGACACCCACTCCGTCCGGATCTCCGAAGTGCTGCACACCGCGCGCTTCGTGTGCACCACGGACGCCGACCACAACCAGATCGGGTCCTTCTACACGGGCGCGATGAGCGAGGCCCGCCTCATCGAGCTCAAGGCCGTCGCGGACCGGGTCGGCGGTCTCGACCTCGTCCTGATCGGCGCCGACGACCCCGAGGGGATGCTCCGCCACACCGAGGAGTGCCGATCCCGCTCGATCCCGTTCGCCGCCGACTTCTCGCAGCAGATCGCGCGCATGAACGGCGACGAGATCCGGGTCCTGCTGGACGGGGCGACGTACCTCTTCTCGAACGAGTACGAGAAGGGGCTCATCGAGTCCAAGACGGGCTGGAGCGACCAGGAGATCCTCTCCAAGGTCGGCCACCGGGTGACCACCCTCGGCTCGCGCGGTGTCCGCGTCGAGCGCGTCGGCGAGGACCCGATCGAGGTCGGCTGCCCGGAGGAGGAGCTCAAGGCGGACCCGACCGGCGTCGGCGACGCGTTCCGGGCCGGTTTCCTCTCCGGTCTCGCCTGGGGCGTCTCCCACGAGCGCGCCGCCCAGGTCGGCTGCATGCTCGCCACCCTGGTCATCGAGACGGTCGGCACCCAGGAGTACCAGCTGAGCCGCGCCCACTTCATGGACCGCTTCACCAAGGCGTACGGCCACGAGGCCGCCGGCGAGGTCCGGGTCCACCTCTCCTAGACGAAGGCCGGGCCCGGATCCTCTCCTCCGGGCGAGGGTCCGGGCCCACCTCTGCCGGGCGGAGGTCCGGGTCCGACGTGCCCGGACAGGGGCGGGAGTCCGCCCCGCCCGGGGTGAGTTCGCGGCCCGGTTCGAGGGACAGGTGTCAGGACAGCCGGCGGACGACATAGGCCGAGCCGTTGTCCGCCGGCTCCTCACCGACGTACTCCTGGCCCCGCATCTCGCACCACGCGGGGATGTCGAGGCGGGCCGCCTCGTCGTCGGAGAGAACGCGGACCGTACCGCCGACCGGTACGTCCCCGATCACCTTGGCGAGCTCGATGACGGGGATCGGGCAGCGCCTGCCCAGCGCGTTGACCACCAGAGAGTCGACCGAGGCGGGGGTCTTCGTCGCCGCCGTCGGCGCGCCCAGCTTCTCGCGGACCCCCGCGACCGCGGCCGGGAGGACCGACAGGAAGCGGTCGACGTCCTCCTCCGGTGTGCCGGGTGGCAGCGACACCCGGACATTGCCCTCGCTCAGGACGCCCATGGCCTTGAGGACATGGCTGGGAATGAGGGTGCTGCTCGTGCAGGACGAGCCCGAGGAGACCGAGAAACCGGCCCGGTCCAGCTCGTGCAGCAGCGTCTCCCCGTCGACATAGAGACAGGAGAAGGTGACGATCCCCGGGAGCCGGCGGACCGCGTCACCGACCACCTCGACGTCCGGCACCAACGCGGGGACCCGTACGCGAATCCGCTCCGTCAGTTCGCGCAGCCGTACCGCTTCCACGGCAGCCTCCGCGCGGACGGCACGCAGCGACGCCGCCGCGGCCACGATCGCCGGGATGTTCTCGAACCCGGCCGCCCGCCCCGACTCCCGCTCGTCCGCGGGGCCTTGGGGCGCGAACCGTACCCCTTTGCGTACGACGAGCAGTCCGACGCCCGAAGGGCCGCCCCATTTGTGGGCACTTGCCGCGAGCAGGGACCAGTCGCCCTCCACCCGCCCCCAGCCCAGCGACTGCGCCGCGTCCACCAGCAGGGGCACCCCCGCCTCCCGGCACATCTGTGCCACCTCGGCGACCGGTTGCTCCGTGCCCACCTCGTGGTTGGCGGACTGCAGACAGGCGAGCGCGGTGTCGGGGCGCAGGGCCGCGGCGTAGGAAGAAGGGGACACCCTGCCCGAGCGGGCGACCTGAACCTGGGTCACCGCACCGCCCGACGCCTCGTGGACGTCCGCCGAATGGAGGACCGACGAGTGTTCGACGGCTGACACGATCAGGTGGCGTCCGACGCGGCGCCGGCCCGCCAGGGCACCCTCGATCCCGGAGTGCACCGCGCGGGTGCCGGAGGTGGTGAAGGCCAGTTCGTCGGGGCGGCAGCCCACGGCGTCGGCCGCGGCCTCGCGTGCCGCGTCGAGGAGCAGCCGGGCCCGCCGGCCCTCCCGGTACAGACGGGCGGGATCGGCCCATCCCTCGTCGAGCGAGGCCTGCAGGGCCTGTCGGGCGACGGGGTGCAGCGGAGCCGCGGACGCGGCGTCGAAGTAGGACACGCCACCACGCTAGCCCCTGCTCCCAAGGGGGCGTCAGAAGCCATCCGGACCGGGGCATTCCAGGTGCTCTGACGTCGCCTTGTAGGCGAAACAGCACTCCTTCGGGGAGTCGGGCGGCGCGTTGGGCACCCTCCCCGCGCGACCCCAAATAGCGTCCAGTAGGGTTTGGTCCGCATAAACATCCAAACCCCTGCCCGACGCAGGGCGGCGACCGACCAGCGAGAAGGCCGCAGCCAACAGCGCGGGCGAGACTCTCGGGAAGGCGCTACGTGAGTCCCAACGGCTCCGACCTCCCCCACGCCCTGGGGGGCGCGGGCGGTACCCCCACGCCGCGGCGCCCGATGCGGCGGAAGCTGCTGCAGGCAATGACTGCGGGCCTGGTCCTGGCGACAGCCACTGGTTGCTCGTACAACTGGGAAGACTTCCCCCGCCTTGGTATGCCCACCCCGGTCACGGAGGAGGCTCCGCGGATCCTCTCCCTCTGGCAGGGCTCGTGGGCGGCCGCGCTCGCCACGGGCGTGCTGGTCTGGGGCCTGATCCTGTGGAGCGTCGTCTTCCACCGGCGCAGCCGGACCAAGGTCGAAGTTCCTCCGCAGACCCGGTACAACATGCCCATCGAGGCGCTGTACACGGTGGTCCCGCTCATCATCGTCTCGGTGCTGTTCTACTTCACCGCCCGTGACGAGACGAAGCTCCTCAGCCTCAGTCCGAAGCCCGACGTCACGGTCAACGTGGTCGGCTTCCAGTGGAGCTGGGGCTTCAACTACATCGCGGATGTTCCCGGTTCCTCCGGGAACGCGAAGACCGACCCGAACCTGGCCGCCATTCCGGACCGGTTCAAGAAGGACTTCCCGGCGAACGCCGGCGGTGTCTACGACGTCGGTACCCCCGGCACGAAGAACCCGCAGACGGGCAACCCGGGTCCGACCCTCTGGCTCCCCGAGGGCAAGACGGTCCGCTTCGTCCTCACTTCGCGTGACGTCATCCACTCCTTCTGGGTAGTGCCGTTCCTCATGAAGCAGGACGTCATCCCGGGCCACACCAACTCGTTCCAGGTGACCCCGAACCACGAGGGCACCTTCATGGGCAAGTGCGCCGAGCTGTGCGGCGTCGACCACTCCCGGATGCTCTTCAACGTGAAGGTCGTCTCCCCCGAGCGCTACGAGGCCCACCTCAAGGAGCTCGCGGCGAAGGGACAGACCGGTTACGTCCCGGCCGGCATTGAGCAGACGGGCCACGAGAAGAACCGGGAGACGAACAACCTGTGAGCATCCTCAATGAACCCCAGGGTGCCGCCGCAGCCGAAGACTCGTACGAGAACGAGCTGCCGGTAAGGCGCAAGCAGCCCGGCAGCGTAGTGATCAAGTGGCTCACCACCACCGACCACAAGACGATCGGCACGCTGTATCTGGTGACGTCGTTCGCGTTCTTCCTCGTCGGTGGCGTCATGGCGCTGCTGATGCGTGCGGAGCTGGCGCGTCCCGGACAGCAGATCATGTCGAACGAGCAGTTCAACCAGGCGTTCACGATGCACGGCACGATCATGCTGCTGATGTTCGCGACGCCGCTGTTCGCCGGTTTCACGAACTGGATCATGCCGCTGCAGATCGGCGCGCCCGACGTGGCGTTCCCGCGGCTGAACATGTTCGCCTACTGGCTGTACCTCTTCGGCTCGACGCTCGCGGTCGGCGGCTTCCTCACCCCGCAGGGTGCGGCCGACTTCGGCTGGTTCGCCTACAGCCCGCTGTCGGACGCGGTCCGCTCGCCGGGCATCGGCGCCGACATGTGGATCATGGGTCTGGCCTTCTCCGGCTTCGGCACCATCCTCGGCGCGGTCAACTTCATCACCACGATCATCTGCATGCGCGCTCCCGGCATGACGATGTTCCGTATGCCGATCTTCGTGTGGAACGTGCTGCTCACCGCGGTCCTGGTGCTGCTGGCCTTCCCCGTCCTCGCGGCGGCGCTGTTCGCCCTGGAGGCGGATCGGAAATTCGGTGCGCATGTGTTCGACGCCGCTAACGGCGGAGCCTTGCTGTGGCAACACCTCTTCTGGTTCTTCGGCCATCCAGAGGTGTACATCATCGCCCTGCCGTTCTTCGGAATCATCTCCGAAGTCCTCCCGGTGTTCTCGCGCAAGCCGATGTTCGGTTACATGGGCCTGATCGGCGCGACCATCGCGATCGCCGGTCTGTCCGTGACCGTGTGGGCCCACCACATGTACGTCACCGGTGGCGTCCTGCTCCCGTTCTTCTCCTTCATGACGTTCCTCATCGCCGTACCGACCGGCGTGAAGTTCTTCAACTGGATCGGAACGATGTGGAAGGGCTCGCTGTCCTTCGAGACACCGATGCTCTGGGCCGTCGGCTTCCTCATCACCTTCACCTTCGGTGGTCTGACCGGCGTCATCCTGGCCTCGCCGCCGATGGACTTCCACGTGTCCGACTCGTACTTCGTGGTGGCGCACTTCCACTACGTGGTCTTCGGCACCGTGGTGTTCGCGATGTTCTCCGGCTTCCACTTCTGGTGGCCGAAGATGACCGGCAAGATGCTCGACGAGCGTCTCGGCAAGATCACCTTCTGGACGCTGTTCGTCGGCTTCCACGGCACGTTCCTGGTGCAGCACTGGCTGGGTGCCGAGGGCATGCCGCGTCGTTACGCGGACTACCTCGCGGCCGACGGCTTCACCACGCTGAACACGATCTCGACGATCAGCTCGTTCCTGCTCGGCCTGTCGATCCTGCCGTTCCTCTACAACGTGTGGAAGACGGCCAAGTACGGCAAGAAGGTCGAGGTCGACGACCCGTGGGGCTACGGCCGTTCGCTGGAGTGGGCGACCTCGTGCCCGCCGCCGCGGCACAACTTCCTCACCCTGCCGCGGATCCGCAGTGAATCCCCGGCGTTCGACCTGCACCACCCGGAGATCGCCGCTCTCGACCAGCTCGAGAACGCCGGTCACGGTTCGGCGTCCCTCGCTGGTGGCAAGGAGGCCGGCAAGTGAAGGTCCAAGGCAAGATGTTCCTCTGGCTGGCCGTGTTCATCCTCATCATGGGGATCGTCTACGGCGTGTGGTCCAAGGAGCCGGCCGGCACCACGGCCCTCTTCATGGGCTTCGGCCTCAGCATGATGATCGGCTACTACCTGGCCTTCACGGCCCGGCGGGTCGACCAGCTGGCGCAGGACAACA
Organism: Streptomyces sp. NPDC002935; assembly: GCF_040611295.1. Taxonomy (NCBI): domain Bacteria; kingdom Bacillati; phylum Actinomycetota; class Actinomycetes; order Kitasatosporales; family Streptomycetaceae; genus Streptomyces; species Streptomyces sp. NPDC002935. Next base: position 62,337 of record NZ_JBEXNW010000043.1, on the reverse strand, counting down.
AGGAGGCCGACGTCGCGGACGAGGCCGGCGAGGTGGGCTTCTTCAGCCCGCACAGCTGGCAGCCGCTCTCGCTCGGCGTCGGTGGAGCCCTCGCCTTCACGTCCGTCGTCTTCGGCTGGTGGCTGCTGTACTTCTCGGCCCCGCTCATCGTGCTCGGCCTGTGGGGCTGGGTCTTCGAGTATTACCACGGTGAGAACCGCACCCAGTAGCACGCGCTGAACGCCCGGGAGCCCGGACACTCCGTCAGGAGAGTCCGGGCTCCCTCGTTTGCCACGACTTTTGTCCCTCAGTCGGCTCACTCGGCGCGCCGTGCTTGACGCGCGTTCATAGCGTGAGCTCATGAACCACTCACCGCGAATCCGCACGGTCGTCAGCTGCACCGCGCTGGTGGTCGCCCTCGGCGCGGGCACCACCGCCTGCGGCTCCGACGGCCACCCGCTCTCGGCGAAGCCGTACGACGCGGCGGGACAGATCTCGTTCAAGGGCCTCGCCGGAGACAGCAAGAAGTCGAGCAAGGTCGACCCCGACAAGCCGCTGGAAATCACCTCCGAGAGTGATGACGGGCGCATCACCGACGTGACCGCCACGGACGCGTCAGGACGCTATGTCGCGGGCGAACTGGCCGCCGACGGCAGCCGCTGGCACAGCACCTCGCCCCTCGCCGCAGGCGCCCACTACACCGTGCGCGTGAGCACCGAGGACGAGGACGGCGCCCCCGGCCGCAAGGTCATCGGCTTCGACACCAGCACACCCAAGGCCAAGAAGCTGCTCAACGTCACATTCGGGCCCAAGGCGGGCAAGTACGGCGTCGGCCAGCCCATCACGGCCGAACTCAGCGCCCCCGTCAAGGACAAGGCGGCCCGCAAGGTCGTCGAGCGTGCCCTGCGGGTCGACTCCACACCCGCGGTGGACGGCACGTGGCACTGGGTGGACGACAAGACGCTGCACTACCGCCCCAAGGAGTACTGGCCCACCCACGCCACCATCACGGCGCACAGCAACCTCGCCGGCGTCAGGATCGGCGAGCGCCTGTGGGGCGGCAACGCCAAGGCTGTGAAGATCACCACGGGCGACCGTCTGATCGCCCTGACCGACGCCGCCACGCACTCCATGAAGGTCTACCGCAACGACCAGGTGATCAAGGAGATCCCTGTCACCACCGGCAAGCCCGGCTTCGACACCCGCAACGGCGTCAAGGTCGTGCTCGGCAAGGAGTACTTCGTACGGATGCGCGGGACCAGCATCGGTATCGCCGAAGGGAGTTCGGACTCCTACGACCTGCCCGTGTACTACGCGACGAGGGTCACCTGGAGCGGCGAGTACGTGCACGCCGCGCCCTGGTCGACCGGCTCCCAGGGGTACGCCAACGTCAGCCACGGCTGCACCGGAATGAGCACCGGCAACGCCGAATGGTTCTTCGACACGTTCAACGAGGGCGACATCGTCAAGGTCGTCAACTCCGACGGCAAGACGATGGACCCGTTCGGCAACGGCTTCGGCGACTGGAACCTCGGCTGGAAGAACTGGCGTGCCGGCAGCGCCCTGGTGGGCGGATCCCCGGACGCACCCAGCCCGGCCCAGCGCGCGAGGCTGCGCCCCGAGAGTGTGTGAGGCCGCGCCCCGCGAGGGGCGCGGGTTCTCAGGCGCTCAGAAGGTTCTTGCGACGCAGCAGAGCGGCCAGCGAGGCGGCGAACTCCACCGGATCGACCGGCAGGGTCACCGCGGCGTCGGCGCGGCTCCAGGTGGCCAGCCAGGCGTCCTGCGGGCGCCCGATGAGCACCAGCGCGGGCGGGCAGTTGAAGATCTCGTCCTTGATCTGCCGGCACAGGCCCATGCCGCCCAGGGGCACCGCCTCGCCGTCCAGCACACAGACGTCGATGCCGCCCTTGTCCAGCTCCGTGATGACGGCGGCCGGCGTCGCGCACTCGATGAACTCGACGACGGGAACGTCCGGGGCGGGCCTGCGCCCGGTGGCGAGCCGCACCTGTGCGCGGGTGTTGGAGTCGTCGCTGTAGACCAGCACCGTGGCGGTCGGCTGCATTCTTCCTCCGAGACGTCAGCGTCGTACGGACATGAAGCGGTCGGGCTGATCCATCCCTGCCCGATGCGCGGATGCTACTCCCTTGAACACCTCGTCAGCACCGGTTCGGACAGGGCTTCGATGGGCCATACGGGCTGGACACACCCCGTCAACACTCCGAACGGCACCCCCCGGGGTGAGGGCGGGATAAGCGACCGACATAATGTCGGTCGTGGCGACAGCAACGACAGTAGAAACCGGGCACGCGCACCCGTCGGTCAATCGGCCGAACCTCACCAGCGTCGGAACCATCATCTGGCTGAGTTCCGAGCTGATGTTCTTCGCGGCCCTCTTCGCGATGTACTTCACCCTGCGATCGGTGACCGGGCCGGATCACTGGAAGGAAATGGCGTCCAGCCTGAACCTTCCGTTCTCGGCGACGAACACCACGATCCTGGTGCTCTCCTCCCTGACCTGCCAGCTCGGCGTGTTCGCCGCCGAGCGCGGGGACGTGAAGAAGCTCCGGATGTGGTTCATCGTCACCTTCATCATGGGTGCGATCTTCATCGGCGGTCAGGTCTTCGAGTACACCGAACTGGTCACGAAGGACGGGCTCTCGCTCTCCTCCGACCCGTACGGCTCGGTGTTCTACCTGACCACCGGCTTCCACGGACTGCATGTGACGGGCGGCCTCATCGCCTTCCTGCTGGTCCTCGGTCGCACCTACGCGGCTCGGAGGTTCACTCACGAGCAGGCAACCGCCGCCATCGTCGTGTCCTACTACTGGCACTTCGTCGATGTCGTCTGGATCGGCCTTTTCGCCACGATCTACCTGATCAAGTAATCGGGCCCACGCCCGAACATCCAGAAGCACCGACGCAGAAGATCCTGACACCGGGGTAATCCGTGAAAAAGCTCTCCGCACGACGACGCCATCCGCTGGCGGCGGTCGTCGTCCTACTCCTCGCGCTGGCGGCCACCGGGGGGCTGTACGCCGCGTTCGCACCCGCGGGCAAGGCGCAGGCCGATGAAACCGCCCAGTCCCTCGGTATCACCGAGGGCAAGAAGCTGTACGCCGTGGGCTGCGCAAGCTGCCACGGAACCGGCGGTCAGGGCACCACCGACGGGCCGAGCCTGGTGGGTGTGGGCGCCGCGGCGGTCGACTTCCAGGTCGGCACCGGCCGTATGCCGGCCCAGCAGCCGGGCGCGCAGATCCCGAAGAAGAAGGTCATCTACACGCAGGCCGAGATCGACCAGCTCGCGGCTTACATCGCCTCGCTCGGCGCGGGTCCCACGATCCCGACAAAGAGCCAGGTCAGCCCCGAGGGTGCGGACATCGCCGAGGGTGGCGAACTCTTCCGCACCAACTGCGCCCAGTGTCACAACTTCACCGGCAAGGGCGGCGCGCTGACACACGGCAAGTTCGCGCCGGACCTGGAGGGTGTCGACCCGAAGCACATCTACGAGGCCATGCAGACGGGCCCGCAGAACATGCCGTCCTTCCCCGACACCACGCTGACGGAGAAGAACAAGCAGGACATCATCGCGTACCTCGACGCGGTCAACGGTGACGACACCGCGAGCCCGGGCGGCCTTGAGCTGGGCGGCCTCGGGCCGGTCAGCGAGGGCCTGTTCGGCTGGGTCTTCGGTCTCGGAACCCTGGTCGCCGTCGCCGTCTGGGTCGCCGCTCGGACCGCAAAGGCCAAGAAGTCATGAGTAGCCAAGACATTCCAGAAGAGAACGTGCCCGCTGAGCGGGCCTCCGACGACCACGCCGAGCACGGTCATGGCGCGGTAGCCGTCGCGGACGAGCAGAACCCGTTCGCGGACCCGGGGCTCCCGCCCCACGAGCACCGCATCCAGGACATCGACGAGCGGGCCGCCAAGCGGTCCGAGCGCCTTGTCGCCATGCTGTTCGTGCTGTCGATGCTGGCCACCGTCGGCTTCATCGCCTCGTACGTGGCGATCCCGAACGACAAGTCGGTCTTCATCTTCCCGCTCGGGCACATCAGCGCGCTGAACTTCGCGCTGGGCATGACGCTCGGTGTGGCGCTGTTCGCGATCGGCGCGGGCGCGGTCCACTGGGCCCGCACCCTGATGTCCGACGTGGAGATCGCCGACGAGCGTCACCCGATCGAGGCGGAGCCCGCGGTCAAGGCCAAGGTCATGGCCGACTTCAAGGCCGGTGCCAAGGAGTCCGCGCTCGGCCGCCGCAAGCTGATCCGCAACACGATGTTCGGCGCGCTGGCCCTGTTCCCGCTCTCCGGCGTCGTGCTGCTGCGCGACCTCGGCCCGCTGCCCGGCACGAAGCTGCGCCACACGCTGTGGTCCAAGGGCAAGCTCCTCGTCAACATGAACACGAACGAGCCGCTGCGTCCCTCGGACGTGGCCGTCGGTTCGCTCACCTTCGTCAAGCCCGAGGGCCTGGAGGAGCACGACGAGGACTTCCAGAAGGAGATCGCCAAGGCGGCCCTGATGGTCATCCGGCTCCAGCCGGAGGACATCAAGGACAAGCAGGAACTCGACTGGTCCTACGACGGCATCGTGGCCTACTCGAAGATCTGCACCCACGTCGGCTGCCCGATCTCCCTGTACGAGCAGCAGACGCACCACGCGCTGTGCCCGTGCCACCAGTCCACCTTCGACCTCTCCGACGGTGCCCGAGTCATCTTCGGCCCGGCCGGTCACGCCCTGCCGCAGCTGCGCATCGGTGTGAACGACGAGGGTTACCTCGAGGCGCTCAGCGGCTTCGAAGAGCCCGTCGGTCCTGCATTCTGGGAGCGCGGATGAGTACTGCCACCACCTCCGACTCGCGCTCCTCGCGCGAGAAGGCGCCCGCCGGTGAGCGGGTGGCCGACTGGGCCGACGGCCGTCTGGGGATCTACTCCCTGGCCAAGTCCAACATGCGCAAGATCTTCCCCGACCACTGGTCGTTCATGTTGGGTGAGGTCTGCCTCTACAGCTTCATCATCATCATCCTCACGGGTGTGTACCTGACGCTGTTCTTCCACCCGTCGATGAACGAGGTGGAGTACCACGGCAGCTACGTCCCGCTGCAGGGCCAGCTGATGTCCGAGGCGTTCAACTCGACCATGCACATCTCGTTCGAGGTGCGCGGTGGCCTGCTGATCCGGCAGATCCACCACTGGGCGGCGCTGATCTTCCTCGCCGGCATGTTCGTGCACATGATGCGCGTGTTCTTCACGGGTGCGTTCCGCAAGCCGCGTGAGGTCAACTGGGTCTTCGGATTCCTGCTGTTCGTCCTCGGCATGTTCACCGGCTTCACCGGTTACTCGCTCCCGGACGACCTGCTCTCCGGCACCGGTGTCCGCTTCATGGAAGGCGCGGTCCTGTCCGTGCCGATCGTGGGCACGTACCTGTCGTTCTTCCTGTTCGGCGGCGAGTTCCCGGGCGGCGACTTCGTTGCCCGCTTCTACTCGGTGCACGTGCTGCTGCTGCCGGGCATCATGCTCGGCCTGGTCGTGGGCCACCTGATCCTGGTCTTCTACCACAAGCACACGCAGTACGCGGGCCCCGGCAAGACGAACAACAACGTCGTCGGCATGCCGCTGCTGCCGGTCTACATGGCCAAGGCCGGAGGCTTCTTCTTCCTGGTCTTCGGTGTCATCGCGGCCATCGCGGCGATCGCCTCGATCAACCCGATCTGGGCGATGGGTCCGTACCGTCCGGACATGGTGTCCACGGGCGCCCAGCCCGACTGGTACATGGGCTTCTCCGAGGGCCTGATCCGTGTCATGCCGGGCTGGGAGATCAACCTCTGGGGCCACACGCTCGTCCTGGGCGTGTTCATCCCGCTGGTGATCTTCCCGCTGGTCCTGGTCGCGATCGCGGTCTACCCGTTCATCGAGTCCTGGGTCACCGGCGACAAGCGCGAGCACCACATCCTGGACCGCCCGCGCAACGTCCCGACCCGGACCGCGTTCGGTGCCGCCTGGATCAGCTGGTACTTCGTCCTGCTCGTCGGCGGCGGCAACGACATCTGGGCCACGCACTTCCACCTGTCGATCAACTCGATCACCTGGTTCGTCCGGATCGCGTTCTTCGTCGTGCCGGTGCTCACGTTCATCGCCACCAAGCGGATCTGCCTCGGCCTCCAGCGCCGGGACCGGGACAAGGTGCTGCACGGCCGCGAGTCGGGCATCATCAAGCGCCTGCCGCACGGTGAGTTCATCGAGGTCCACGAGCCGCTCAGCCAGGACGCGCTGCACACGCTCACCGCGCACGAGCAGTACAAGCCGGCCGAGATCGGCCCGACGGTCGACGAGAACGGTGTCGAGCGCAAGGTCTCGGGCACGCAGAAGCTGCGCGCCAAGATGAGCGAGGGCTTCTACGGGGAGGACAACCAGATCCCCAAGCCCACCGTCGAGGAGTACAAGGAGATCACGAGCGGCCACGGCCACCACTGATCCCCGGTAGTTCGCCACGGCGAGAGCCCCGTCCAGGCAATGGACGGGGCTCTTTGCCGTCTCGCGGGCTGGATAGGGTGGACTCACCCCGCGCAAGGGGTGAGTCCCTTCGCGTCACCTACGAACCCAGGAGCGACCATGAGCGCTGTGAACCCCGCCGGAGGCGACACCGCGGCGGTCCGTTCCTGGCCCCAGGTACTGAACGGCCTGCTGGAAGGCCGCGACCAGAGCGCGGACGACACGGCCTGGGCGATGGACCGCATCATGCGCGGCGAGGCGACCGACGCGCAGATCGCCGGGTTCATGGTCGCCCTGCGGGCCAAGGGCGAGACCGTCCAGGAGATCTCCGGACTCGTCCGGGCGATGTACGAGCACGCCAATGTGATCGAAGTGCCCGGACACACCGTCGACATCGTCGGCACGGGCGGCGACGGGGCGAAGACCGTCAACATCTCCACGATGTCCTCGATCGTCGTGGCCGGCACCGGCGCCAAGGTCGTCAAGCACGGCAACCGGGCCGCGTCCTCCGCGTCCGGCTCCTCGGACGTCCTGGAGAAGCTCGGCGTCAATCTCCAGCTCACGGTGAAGCGGGTCGCCGAGGTGGCCGAAGAGGCCGGGATCACCTTCTGCTTCGCGGTGAAGTTTCACCCGGCGCTGCGTCATGCGGCGGCGGCACGCGGCCAGTTGGGCATCCGGACGACCTTCAACGTGCTCGGCCCGCTGACCAACCCGGCGCGGGTGAGGGCCCAGGCGGTCGGAGTCGCCGACCCCCGCATGGCGCCGATCGTGGCGGGTGTGTTCGCCGAGCGCGGCAACTCCTCGCTGGTCTTCCGCGGTGACGACGGCCTCGACGAGCTGACCACCACTGCGGGCTCCCATGTCTGGGTGGTCCGCGACGGCAAGGTCACCGAGGAGCGCTTCGACCCGCGTGACGTCGGGCTCGACATCGTCCCGGTGGAGGCCCTGCGCGGCGCCGACGCCTCGTACAACGCGGAGGTCGCCCGGCGCCTGCTGGACGGCGAGAAGGGGCCCGTACGGGAGGCGGTCCTGCTGAACTCGGCGGCGGCCCTGGTGGCCCTGTCGCCGACCGGCGCGCCCCTCGCGGACCAGCTACGCGACGGAATGGAGAAGGCGGCCGAGGCGATCGACTCCGGCGCCGCGAAGCGCACCCTGGACCGCTGGGTGGCCGCCAGCAACGCCTGATCCACCCATGACACGGAGCAAGGCGCAGTCCAGAATCCGGACTGCGCCTTGCGCGTGGATGATCCTCTGGCAAGATGCTGTATCAGGTCATGAGTGACAGCCATCAGGCCCCGGCCGGCTGTCCGGCAACCCTCCGTCCGTGGCGGGGTGCCCCGGGTGAAGACCAGGTCGTAGGCAGCGAGGCCTACGGCAAGCGCGGACCCCTCCCGCCCTTCCGGGCGGATGCAACCAGGGGTCCTGGTCGTTCGAGGGAGCCTTCTGTGAGCAAGCGAATGCGATAGGGCGTCGAGCCCCACCTCCGCACACCCTTTTCACCCTTTCCTGCGCTGAGCCCTGCCTCCGGGCGGCCGGCTCGCGCGGTGATCCCGCCTGCCTCTCACAGGAGCTCGCCATGTCTGTCTCCACCGTTGCCGCCGACCAGACCGTTTGTGCCCCCTTGGCCGTTCTGGGCCGGGATGTCACCGTCCCGCTCGTCACCGGCGGCGAGGTCACCTACGCCGCCCTCGACTACGCGGCCAGCGCGCCCGCCCTTCAGCGGGTGTGGGACGACGTGGCCGCGTACGCGCCGTACTACGGCAGCGTCCACCGGGGCGCCGGCTACCTCTCGCAGCTGTCCACCGACCTCTTCGAGAACGCCCGCAGGACCGTCGAGGAGTTCCTCGACTGCCGCGCCGGCGACCAGGTCGTCTTCACCCGCTCCACCACCGACTCGCTCAACCTGCTCGCCGCCGCTCTCCCGGCCGACTGCCAGGTCTTCGTCTTCGAGACCGAGCACCACGCCTCGCTGCTGCCGTGGCGCGACGCCCGGGTGACGTACCTGAACGCCCCGCGCACCCCGGGCGAGGCCGTCGCGGTCCTGGAGGGCGCCCTCGCCGCCCGTGACCACGGACCGGCCCTGGTCTGCGTCACCGGTGCCTCGAACGTCACCGGGGAGCTGTGGCCGGTGCGTGAGCTGGCCGCCGCCGCGCACGCCCACGGCGCCCGGATCGTCCTGGACGCCGCTCAGCTCGCCCCGCACCACCCGGTGTCGGTCCAGGACCTCGACGTCGACTGGGTCGCCTTCTCCGGGCACAAGCTGTACGCGCCCTTCGGCTCCGGTGTCCTCGCGGGCCGCTCCGACTGGCTGCGCGAGGCCGAGCCGTACCTGGCGGGCGGCGGCGCCAGCCGCAAGGTCGCCCGGCGCGCGGACGGCGGCGTGGACGTGGAGTGGCACGACAGCGCCGCCCGGCACGAGGCCGGCTCGCCGAACGTCATCGGCGCGTACTCGATCGCGTCGGCCTGCAAGGCGCTCACCGACGAGGGCTTCGACAACCTCGTCGCCCGTGAACAGCACCTGATCCGTACCGTCCGCGCGGGTCTCGCCGAGGTCCCGGAGGTCCGGGTCCTCTCCCTCTTCGGCGACGACGCCCCGCGGGTGGGCGTCATCTCCTTCGTCGTCGAGGGCTGGAACAGCTCGCACTTCGCCGCCGCGCTCTCCGCCGAGTACGGCATCGGGGTCCGCGACGGCCTCTTCTGCGCCCACCCGCTGGTCCGCACGCTGCTCGGCAGCGACCCGGGGACCCAGGGGGAGTGCGGCGCCCCCGAGGCGGCCCCCGGCGAGAAGTCCCTCAACGCCATCCGCGTCAGCTTCGGGGCCGGTACCCCCGACGAGCACGTCGAGCGCTTCGTCCGCGCGGTGCGCGAACTCGTCCGGGACGGCGCCCGGTGGCAGTACCGCACCGAGGACGGCCGCTGCGTCCCGGCGGTCTGACCCCCGCGCCGGTACCGCCCGGAGGCGGTGTTCCGTCGGTCAGGAGTCGAGACCGATGGCGAACGCCGCCTCCAGGTCGTGCTCGGAGTATGTACGGAACGCCACATGCGTGTCCGTCGCCTCGACGCCCGGGATCTTGCTGATCCTGCCGGGGATGACGTCCGCGAGGTCGTCGTGGGCCTTGACCCGGACCATGGCGATCAGGTCGTAGGTGCCGGTGACGGAGAAGACCTCGCTGACGCTCTCCAGCGACGCGATCGACTCGGCGATCTCGGGGATCCGGTCCACGCTGGTCTTGATGAGGACGATCGCGGTGATCACGGCTTGTTCTCTCCCTCGGGGGCCACTATTGGGGATCTCACCCTACTCGCGGTCCACCTGGCCCGGCTGTTCCGCCGGGGGCCCCGGCACCGCCCCCAGGGAGGCCGCGGCGGTCGTACGGCGGCCGAACCGCACCCACGCGTAGACGAAACCCGCGGAGAAGCCCACGAGGTGGGCCAGATAGGCGACCCCGGGGCCCGATTCGCTGCGGCCCGCCGCCAGCCACTGCAGGGCGAACCAGAACGGCAGCACCACCCAGGCCGGGAACCGCAGCGGCAGGAAGAACAGGAACGGGAAGAGACTGGTCACCCGGGCCTTGGGGAACAGGTACAGGAACGCGCCGAGCACGGCGGAGATCGCCCCGGAGGCCCCGACCAGGGACTGCTGCGAGGTGGCGTTGGCGGCGGCGTAGCCGAGCAGGGCCAGATATCCGCAGCCCATGTAGAAGAGGGCGAACTCCCCATGGCCCATGCGTTCCTCGGTCATCGCCCCGAAGACGTAGAAGAAGAGCATGTTGCCGAGAAGGTGGAGCCAGCTGCCGTGGATGAACAGGGCTGTGGCCGGGGTGAGCGCCTCGCGCGGGGCCCCGCCGAACAGGTCCGCCGGCACCACGCCCCAGCGGCGGAAGTACGCCCGCTGGGCGACCAGCAGTTCGTCCCCGGTGCCGTACGCGGGATCGAGGCCCGAGGCGGGACCGATCACGAAGATCAGACAACACAGGACGATCAGCCCGTACGTCACCGGCGCCGACTGACCCCGCAGCGCCCTGCCGACCGCCGTACTCCAATTGCCGATCATGGTGCAGAGCATGACGTAACGGGACCGAAGCACACAGGCCGCCTCGCCGCCGCGGACAGCCGAGCGTCGAGTACCCGCCAGGCCGTAGGGTTACGAGCCACATGCGCCGGGAGACCGGCGTTGGACGGACACTAGAAGGAAAGCGACTGCCCTATGACAGTTCCCCTGCCCGACGCCAAGACGCGCTGGCGCTGTGCCCTCTGCGGCAACCTCACGCGTTTCGACGTGACCCGCTCCTCGAAGGTCGTCGAGTACGTGCACCTCGACCTGGCCGGTGAGCCGAAGGTCGAGGAGCGCGAGGTGGTCAGTGAGACCATCGAGTCGGTGCGGTGCCGCTGGTGCAACGCGGTGGATCAGGTGGAACTCGTGGACAGGCCGGGCGCCGGCTCCTGAGGGAGCGGGCCCCGCACGGATATTGGGGTGACGGATGGTGGAGACCACAGGCGGGGAGCCGGACGACGGCACCGCCGAGGTGCTCGACCGTCCGCTGCCCGACGGCGTGCGCCGACGCGTCGTGCAGATCGTCTCGGACGGTTTCGGCGGGCTGACGGTGGCCGAACTGCCTGTTCAGTTGAGGCAGTACGCCCGGTTCGCGCCGAACCGGCGAGCCAAGTTCGCCGGTAACGCCATGGCCGCGGCGCTGGAGACGGACCCGCTGTTCAGACAGCGCATCGCCGAGAAGCTGAGAGAGGCCCAGGCGGAGATCGTCGGAGCCCTCGAGTCGGGCGCGCCGCCCCCGGCCGCGGATCCGCTGGACGTGGCGGCCGCGGCCTATGTTCTGCGTACCGCGGGCTGGGTGAAGCTGGTGACCGCCGCGGGCGAGGAGGCACTGCGGGCGGACGCCGAGCGCGCCGACGACGAGAACCGTGCCGAGCTGGAGCGGCTGCGCGAGGAACTCGCGGAGGCCCGCGCGCAGACGAGGGCCGAGACCGAACGGCTGCGCACGGAGATGGAAGCGGCCAGGAAGGAAGCGGAATCGCTTCACCGCAAACTGCGCAGCGCCCTCAGCGACGTCAAGCGCGGCGAGGCGGCCCTGCGCAAGCTCCAGGCCGAGACGGACGGGGCGAAGGCGGAGAGCCAGGTCCAGGTGTCCGCCGCCGAGAGCGAGAGCCGGCGGCTCAAGGCGCGCCTCTCCGAGGCCGAGGCCGCCCTGGAGGCCACGCGCAAGGCGGCGCGCGAGGGGCGCAGCGTCGAGGACATGCGCGTGCGGCTGCTGCTCGACACCGTGCTGGAAGCGGCCCAGGGTCTGCGCCGGGAGCTGGCGTTGCCCCCCATCTCCGTACGGCCCGCGGAGACCGTGGAGGCGGTCGAACCGGGACGGATGACCCCCAAAGACATCGCCGCCCGCGCGCTGTCAGAGAACGACCCCGCGATCCTGGACCAGCTGCTGGCGCTGCCCCAGGCGCATCTGGTCGTCGACGGCTACAACGTCACCAAGACCGGCTATCCCCAGATGCCGCTGGAGAAGCAGCGGCTGAGGCTCCTCGGACAGCTCTCGCAGCTCGCCGCGCAGACCGGGGCCGAGGTCACCTGTGTCTTCGACGGGGCGGAGCTGGCCGCGCCCGTGCTGCTCGCGCCGCCGCGCGGGGTGCGGGTGCTGTTCTCCAAGCCCGGTGTCACGGCGGACGAGCTGATCCGTCAGCTGGTGCGGGCTGAGCCGCCCGGGCGGCCGGTCATCGTCGTCTCGACCGACCGCGAGGTGGCCGACGGCATCGCCAAGGCGGGCGCCCGGCCGGTGGCGTCGGTGGTGCTCCTCAAGCGCTTCTCGCGCGGCTGAGCGACTCCCGCCGCGCACGCCCTTCCAGGTGTTCCCTTTCGTCCGTCTTCCTCCGTACGTCTCGCTTCGTGCGTCTTCGTCTGTACGCCCCCTTTCGTGCGTGTTCTCGCGCGCTTCGGGGAGGGTCATGTCCCGCGCCGGACCACGGGTTTCGCGTGGACGGCGATCCGCGGCCTAAGTCGCATGAGTGTCTCTACACACCATGCGTAACTTGTGGGCTTGATGCCCGAATTGGCCTGACCTTCACGCGACGTAGTGTCAAGCGCGGATCACTGCAGGTGAGTTGAGTGCAAAGAATGTGCTCCTGACAAAGAATTTTCAGGTTTGGATTTGAACTGATCACAAGAAGGTCACTAGGGTCATGCCTCGAACCTCCAACTAGGGTGATCACTCATGAGGAGTGACGGTGGAGGGGCACCGCCCGTCGGCGTATTCGGCAGGCGGCTGGAGGAAGAAGGAGCTCGCCTTCGTGGCGTCCCACCGTCGACCCAAGCAGCCGAGCCGCACCCGTGTGACCGTGCTCACCACCGCCGCCGCTGCCGCCGTTGCTCTCAGTGCCAACGTCGCCAATGCCGCGCCGTCCGAGAAGCCCAACAAGGACGAGGTCAAGACCAAGGTCGACAAGCTCTACGAAGAGGCCGAGCAGGCCACTGAGAAGCTCGACGGCGCCAAGGAGAAGCAGGAGAAGCTGCAGAAGCAGATCAGCTCCCTGCAGGACAACGTCGCCCGCGGCCAGGAAGAGCTCAACGAGCTGCGCGACGGACTCGGTTCGATGGCCAGCGCCCAGTACCGCACCGGTGGCATCGACCCCTCCGTGGCGCTCTTCCTCTCCTCGGACCCGGACGACTTCCTGGACAAGGCGTCCGCCATGGACCAGCTGAGCGCTCAGCAGGTCGAGTCGCTCAAGAAGGTCCAGGAGAAGCAGCGTTCGCTCGCCCAGCAGCGTTCCGAGGCCTCCGAGAAGCTCAAGGACCTCGCCGACACCCGGGCCGAGCTCGCCAAGAAGAAGAAGGAAGTCCAGAGCAAGCTGGGCTCCGCGCAGAAGCTCCTGAACTCGCTGACGGCGCAGGAGAGGGCCGCGCTCGCGGCCAAGGAGCAGGAGCGGGCGACCCGCGCCAGCGAGCGTGTCGACCTCGGCGGCGCCAAGGCCGCCTCCGGCCGGGCCGGCGCCGCGTTCAGTGCCGCGCAGACCCGGATCGGATCGCCGTACGTCTACGGCGCCACCGGCCCCAGCTCCTTCGACTGCTCCGGCCTCACCTCCTGGGCGTACGCCCAGGCCGGTGTCTCCATACCGCGCACCTCGCAGGCCCAGGCCAACGCCGGCACCCGCATCTACTCGCAGAGCGATCTGCAAGTCGGTGACCTGGTCATCTTCTACGGCGACCAGCACCACGTCGGCCTCTACGCGGGCAACGGCCAGGTGCTGCACGCCCCGCGCACCGGCACGGTCGTCCGCTACGAGTCGATCGGCAACATGCCTTTCCAGTTCGGCGTCCGGGTCTGATTCCCGCGGGCGGTACGGAGTCGACCTCCGCCGCCCCCGGACTCCTTGCCGCGCCGCCCAAACGGGCGAATTGCGACAACTCCCGCTGACCCCACGCCCCGTCGGTGACCTGCGTCTCCGGCGGGGCGTCACTTTGTGTGCCCGTGGGGGTCTTTGGCCGGTGCGTAGTCGCACGGCTACTGTCTGGCGCGTTTCCCCCAACAGCGGGGGACCGTCAGCGGAAGGGAGAGCGGCTACCCGTGGGGTTCCATCGCCGCCTTGCACCGACCGGCTTCGACCGGGGCGCCGGCGCCTTCGGCATCGCCGCCTGCGTGATGTCCGCGGCGGCCGCCGCACTCGGCACCCTGCCCGCCTCGGCGGCACCGCAGGACGACACCCGGGCCGAGGTGGACCGCCTCTACACCCAGGCGGAGAAGGCCACCGAGGCGTTCAACAAGGCCGGTGAGCGGGCCGACGCGCTGCGCGAGCAGGTCGGCACGGCCCAGGACGAGATCGCCCGGCAGCAGGAGCGCATCAACACCATGAGGGACGCGCTCGGTTCGCTCGCCGGGGCCCAGTACCGCTCCGGCGGCCTCGACCCCTCCCTCGCGCTGCTCTTCTCCGACGACCCGGACGACTACCTCGACAAGGCCGCCGCGGTGGACCGGATCACCGCCCGCCAGGCCGGCGAACTCAAGGACCTCCAGCTCGCCCTGCGCGATCTCGCCCAGAACCGTGAGGAGGCCGACGGGAAACTCGCCGAGCTGGAGCGCAGCCGCAAGGCGGTCGCCCTGAACAAGCGGGTCGTCGAGGGCAAACTGGCCAAGGCGCGTCAGCTGCTCAACTCGCTGCCGTACGCCGACCGCGCCGCCTACGACCGGGCGTCGCGCTCGATGCGCTCCGGCCTGCCCGGCCTCGGTGGGGCCGTCCCGTCCTCGGCACGCGCGGCCGTCGCCGTCGCCGCGGCCCGTTCGGCGCTCGGCCGTCCCTACGTGTGGGGCGCCAACGGACCGAGCGGCTTCGACTGCTCGGGGCTCATGCAGTGGTCGTACGCGCACGCCGGGGTCGGGCTGCCGCGCACCTCGCAGGCCCAGCGGTACGCCGGACGGCAGGTGCCGCTCTCCCAGGCGCAACCCGGTGACCTGGTCACCTACCGGTCCGACGCCAGCCATGTCGGCATGTACGTGGGCAACGGCCAGGTGATCCACGCGCCCTACCCGGGCGCCCCGGTGCGCTACGACCCGGTCGGGATGATGCCGATCTCGTCCGTCACACGGGTCTGACAGGGCACGGAACCGGCCTCACGCGCCGTCGGCGGGCGGGCACGGGCACCGTACGATCGGGAAGGTGGCTGGTCGAAGGCGTGCGTCGCGAGCGGGACTTTCCCTGGTGCTGCTGCTCGCCGTGCTCGTCGGCTGCGGCGGCCGGGCGCCGTCGGACACCGCGACGGCCGATGTGCAGCGGGTCCTCGACCGTCGCGCGAGCGCGGTCCTGGACCGGGACGCGGCGGCGTTCCGGGCCACCGGGGAGGGGACCGACTTCGCGAACCTGCGCGATGTGCCGCTGGCGGCCTGGTCCTACCGTCTGACCGATCTGCGCCGCTCCGGCGACCGGGCCACGGCCCACGCCGAGCTGCGCTACCGCATCGAGGGCTACGACGCGGCACCCGTCACCACCGACCGCACGCTGAGTCTGACCCGCGCGGGCGGAGCCTGGCGCGTCGCCGCCGACGAGCCCGCGGGCAAGACCGGTGACCAACTGTGGGAACAGGGGGCCGTGACAGCCGTACGGGGTGAGCACAGCCTCGTCCTCGGGGTCGGGCAGTCCGCCGAGCGGCTGCGTTCCTTCGCGGGTCTCGCGGACCACGCCGTGCCCGCCGTGTCGGAGGCGTGGGGCACGGACTGGGCGCGGCATGTCGTCGTCCTCGTACCCAAGTCGCTGGAGGGGATGGCGGGGCTGCTCGGGGCCCCGGCGCCCGAGTACCGGGGCATCGCGGCGGTCACCACCGGAGAAGTGAGCGAAGCGAAATGGGGGTCCCCCCGGCCGGAGGCCGGGGGAGGTTCGGCGAAGGCGCCCGCGGACCGGATCATCGTCAATCCGGACGCGTACGGCGTCCTCGGGGACTTCGGCAAGCAGGTCGTGCTCACCCACGAGGCCACGCATGTCGCCACCCGCGCCCACACCACGGCCGCCACCCCGCTGTGGCTCTCCGAGGGGTACGCCGACTGGGTCGGCTACCGCGGCGGTGGGCGGGCTCCCGGGCAGGTGGCGCCGGAGCTGGAGCGGGCCGTGGCCGAGGGGCAGGTCCCGGCCGCGCTGCCCGACGACGGGGACTTCGGGTTCACCGCGGACTCGGGCCGGCTGGCACAGGCCTACGAGGGCGGCTGGATGGCCTGCCGGCTGATCGCCGACCACTGGGGCGAGGTCCGCCTGAACGACTTCTACCGCGCGGTGGGCGACCACCGGAAGCGGGCGGGAGCGGTGGAGGGGGCGCTGCGGGACGTGCTGCACACGACACCGGAGGAGTTCACCCGGTTGTGGCGGGAGTACCTCAGGGGCCAACTCGGCTGACCTGCCGGGCTGTTCATTCCTCGAGCCGCTGGATGGCCTCCGCGAGCCATGCCCGCTCCGCCTTGCCCGTCGCCCGCGCCACCCGCAGCATGCCCTGCCGGAACAGATCGTCGGCCTCCTCCGCGCGCACGGGTCGGCCGTCCCGGTAGAAGAAGCTCGCCGGAGTCCGGAGGAACTCCTGGCGGCGGCGCAGTACCGTGGCCTGCTCGCGGGGGTCCGCCAGGTGGCGCAGGAACGCCAGCAGGGTGTTGAAGCGCACCTGGTCGGTGATCTCGGCCTGCTTGGGACGGCGGAGCCGCTCCAGGAGGTCCTCACGGCCCTTGTCGGTGAGCGACAGGATGCGCCGGGGGGCCGCGCCGCTGCCGGGCTCGGTGTGCTGGTCGAGCAGGTCCGCGGCGACCAGGCGGGTGATCGCCGGGTAGAGGGCGCCGTCGCTGACCGGGCGGACATGGCCGCTGAGGGCCTTGATGCGCTCCTTCAACTCGTAGCCGTGCAGGGGCTCCTCGTACAGAAAGCCCAGGATCGACAGTTCCAGCATCCGGTCGGCTCCTCGCTCGTGGGTCATCGGGTACGGCACGTGTGCCGCGCCACCGCCCGATCTTCCGCTCTGCGCTCGCGGACACCGGCGCGTTCGTGCTTGCGGGCTCCACAGGCACATGGTACCTCTTATCGAGCTACCTCTAAACGAGGTAGCTCGTATCGAGGGAGTCCCGTGAACGCCCACCGCAGGCAGCTCATAGCGCTCGCCCACCCCGTCTACCTCTCGCTGCTCGCCTCCGTCGCCGCCGGAATCATCAACACCGTCTGGGTCTCCCGGCTCGGCGGTGACGCCGTGGCCGCCGTCGCCGTCGCGACCAACACCGAGAACGTGCTGCTCGGCGTCGCCCTGGTCTTCGCCTCCGGCACCACCGTCCTGGTCTCGCACGCCCGGGGCGCCCGCGACCCGGGTGCCGTCCGGGCGGCCGTACGCGGAGGCTGGGCACTGTGCGCCGTGGTCACGCCGGTGATCGCCCTCGGCGGCTACCTGCTGCGCGAGCCGCTGGCCCGGCTCGTGCTCGGCGGCGACGGACCCGCGCTCACCCTCGCCGTCCAGTACTTCGCCGTCTCGCTGCCCGGCATCGCCGTCTTCTTCGCGCAGAACCTCGTCGACGGCATCCTGAAAGGCACCGGCGACACCCGCACCCCGATGCGCCTCGCCCTGCTGGCCAACGGCCTGATCCTCGGCCTCGACCCGCTCCTCATCCACGTGTACGGCGTCCGTGGCGCCGCCGTCTCGACCGTGCTGTGCCGCTGCGTGGCGCTCGTCGCCGGCCTGCGCGCCCTGCGCCGGAACACGCTGCTGTCCGAGGCGGCCACCGCCGCGCCCGCCGAGGCCACCGGCGCCGCTCTGCGCCGCACCCTCACGACCGGTCTGCCCATGTCCGCCGACTTCACCGTGCGGCAGGGCGGCGCGCTGGTGCTGGTCGCGATCGTGGCCCGGCTCGGGATGACGGCGGTGGCGGCGTACGCGATCGCCTACAAGGTCATGTACATCGCCACGATGGCGTTCTACTCGGTCCGGCAGGCCGCCTCGATCCACACCGCGCACACCCGGGGCGCGGGCCGCGACGAACGGGGCGCCATCGGACGCCAGGCCGTCCTCGTCTCAGGGACCGTCGGTCTGCTCGCCGCGGGGCTGCTCTGCGCCCTCGCTCCCTGGATCATGCGGGCCTTCGGCGCCGGCCCCGCGGTCGCCCACGACGGTGTGCTGTTCCTGCGCTGCGTCGGCCCCTACCTGCTGTTGATGGCCTGCTTCATCGCCCTCGGCGGGGTCTTCGAGGGCAGCGGGGGAGCGCCGGTGCTGCTCCGGGTGACGCTGGCCGGGACGGCGGTCCAGCTCCCGCTCGCCTACGCCCTGTCCGGGCTCGGGCTGCCCGGGATCTGCCTCGCCCTCGCGCTCTCCATGACGGTGCAGTGCACCGCCCTGTGGCTGTGGACCAGGCGGGCCGGGCGTCAGGAGGACGCCAGGGTCTCCTTGGTGCGGGCCGCCTGAGCGGGGAGCGCGGGGGTCGGCTCGGACACCGTGCCCCGCCACAGCGTCCGGGCGGCGAGCAGCGCGGCGACCACCAGCAGGCCGTTGCGGACGACGAGGAGGGTGATGCCGAGCGGGGTGCTGCCCACGACGTCCGCGAACCAGATCGGGAACTCCAGCACCGTCACGAAGCACGCGACCAGCACCAGACAGGCGGGCACCGCCATCCGGCTCGCGCGAAAGCACAGACAGACCGCGGCGAGCCCGACCAGCCACACCAGGTACTGCGGGCTGATGACCCGGCTGGTGGCCGTGAACATCAGGACGGCGACGAACGCGGCGTCGGCGAGCGAGTGCGTCAGGAACCGCTTGACGCACAGCCGCCACAGCAGCAGCCAGCCGAAGGCGAGCGCCGTCAGCACCAGGGCCGCCGTGCTCACCACGTCGACGTAGGGGCCGACGAACTCCACCGAGCCGTAGTTGAGCAGCACCCGCCCGTTCCAGCCGTGGTGCCGGGCCACGTGGAAGACGAGGGAGCCCAGCGACTCCACCTCGGTGCCGCGGTCGCGCTGGAAGGTCAGGAAGGCGAACGCGCCCGGCATCGTCATCCAGAACACCAGCGCCGTCGCGCCCGCCGTCGCAGCGGCCGAGACCCAGGCCCGGCGTCGGACGGCGGCGAGCAGCAGCAGCACCGGCCACACCTTCACCATGGCGCCGAAGCCCGCGAGCGCCCCCATCACCCGAGGGTGCCGGGCCCCGGCGAGCAGCGCGCCGACCGCGAGGGCCGTCACCATCACGTCGTAGCGGGCGTACACCGTCGGACCGAGCAGCGGAACCCCGATCACCCACACCCAGGCGCCGCGCAGCGTCCTGCCGGAGCGTGAGCCCGCGTACAGGAGCAGCCCGAACACCACCAGGTCGGCGACGAAGGCCAGCACGAAGAAGGCGTGCGGGTAGTCGAGGAACGGCAGCAGGCCGGGGGAGAGGACCGCGAGGGAGGCGGCCGGCGGGTACTGCCAGGTGACGTCGTTCTGCGGGAAGGCGCCGTGCCGCAGGACCTCGTACCAGCCGTGGTAGATCACGGACACGTCGCTGGTGACGTCCGGACCGGGGAACACGTACACCTTGGCCACGAAGAGCAGCAGCATCAGCCTGGTCAGGCCCCAGGTTCCCAGCAGGGCGACCATGCCGAACGGGAACCTCGTGCTCCGTGCCCCCGTCATGCCCACCTGGCCCTTTTCGTCCGGAAACCGTGTGCGTAGCCGCCGTGTTTTCGCGGGGTCATGATGGCGCGCCGGTCTGTGTGCGAGCCGTCAAGCGCGGCTGTGCCGAGCTGTGAGTATAGGTTCGATAGTGTCGAACACGATGCACAAGACCCTGATCGTGACGAACGACTTCCCGCCCCGCCCCGGCGGTATCCAGGCCTTTCTCCACAACATGGCGCTGCGCCTGGACCCCGGACAGCTCGTCGTCTACGCCTCGACGTGGAAGCGCGGCCGCGAGGGCGTCGAGGCGACCGCCGCGTTCGACGCCGAGCAGCCCTTCACCGTCGTACGGGACCCCACGACGATGCTGCTGCCGACGCCGGGCGCGACCCGGCGGGCGGTCGGCCTGCTGCGCGAACACGGCTGTACGTCGGTGTGGTTCGGGGCAGCGGCCCCGCTCGGCCTGATGGCACCGGCGCTGCGCAGGGCGGGAGCGCGACGCATCGTGGCGACCACGCACGGGCACGAGGCCGGCTGGGCGCAGCTGCCCGCGGCCCGCACGCTGCTGCGCCGGATCGGTGAGTCCACCGACACGATCACCTACCTGGGGGAGTACACGCGCTCGCGGATCGCCGCCGCGCTGACCCCCGAGGCGGCCGCGCGCATGGTCCAGCTGCCGCCCGGCGTCGACGAGGGGACCTTCCATCCCGGCTCGGGCGGCGACGAGGTCCGGGCCCGGCTCGGCCTCACCGACCGGCCGGTGGTCGTCTGCGTGTCCCGCCTGGTCCCGCGCAAGGGCCAGGACACCCTCGTGCTCGCGATGCCGCGGATCCTGGCCAAGGAGCCGGACGCCGTGCTGCTGGTCGTCGGCGGCGGACCGTACGAGAAGGAGCTGCGCAAGCTCGCGCACGACACCGGCGTCGCCGGCTCGGTCCGGTTCACGGGGGCGGTGCCCTGGTCGGAGCTGCCCGCGCACTACGGGGCCGGGGACGTCTTCGCGATGCCGTGCCGGACCCGCAGGGGCGGGCTCGACGTCGAGGGGCTCGGCATCGTGTACCTGGAGGCGTCGGCGACGGGCCTGCCGGTGGTGGCAGGCGACTCGGGCGGCGCGCCCGACGCCGTGCTCGACGGCGAGACGGGCTGGGTCGTCCGCGGCGGCTCCGCCGAGGAGGCCGCCGACCGGATCGTCACCCTGCTCGGCGACTCCGAGCTGCGCCGCCGGATGGGCGAGCGGGGCCGGGCCTGGGTCGAGGAGAAGTGGCGCTGGGACCTACTCGCAGAACGCCTGCGAGAGCTGCTCTAGCGTTCACCGGGTGCGCCTACGGGGGTGCCGCTTGCGGCCCGTCGGCGCCTGCGGGCGGCCAGGGGCTGGCCGCGCGGTTCCCCGCGCCCCCAGACGGCCGCCCTGACGGGCGCCCGCCAGGGACGGCGCGCCCGTAGGGGCGCGGGGAACTGCGCGAGCAACCACGACGCACCTCCCGCCCGGGAACGACCTGCACCGCCTACGGCGGCCTCCGGCGGCCCCTGGAAACACCTCGACCGGGACGGAAACGGCTCGGCCCCCTCCAGTGAAGGGGGCCGAGCCGTGTAGTTCCCGGCCGGGGTGGAACCCGGCCGCTGGGGCGTCAGCCCCGATAGATTGCCTCGATCTCGTTCGCGTAGTCCTTCGCGACCACGTTGCGCTTGAGCTTCAGGGACGGCGTGAGGTGGCCCGACTCCTCGGTGAACTGGTGGGCGAGGATGCGGAACTTGCGTACCGACTCGGCCTTGGACACCGCCGCGTTGCCGTCGTCGATCGCGTCCTGGACGGCGGCGATCAGGTCCGCGTCCTCGCGCAGCGACACCGCGGTCGAACCGGCCGGCTTCCCGTGCTCCTGGGCCCAGCGGCCCAGGAACTCCTCGTCGATCGTGACCAGCGCGCCGACGAACGGGCGCCCGTCGCCGACCACCATGCACTCCGCGACCAGCGCGTGCGCGCGGATACGGTCCTCGATCACGGCCGGGGCGACGTTCTTGCCGCCCGCGGTGACGATGATCTCCTTCTTGCGGCCGGTGATGCGGAGGTAGCCGTCCTCGTCGAGGGTGCCGATGTCACCGGTGTGGAACCAGCCGTCGGCGAGGGCCTCGGCGGTGGCGGCCTCGTTGTTCCAGTACCCCTGGAACAGGTGCTCGCCGTGCAGCAGCACCTCGCCGTCGTCCGCGATGCGGATCACGGAGCCGGGCAGCGGCTGGCCGACCGTGCCGATCTTCGTACGGTCCCACGGGTTGAAGGCGGTGGCCGCGCAGGACTCGGTCAGGCCGTAGCCCTCCAGGACCGTGAAGCCGATGCCGCGGAAGAAGTGGCCGAGCCGCTCACCCAGCGGCGCGCCGCCCGAGATGGCGTACTCGCCGCGCCCGCCGAGGACCGCGCGCAGCTTGCTGTAGACGAGCTTGTCGAACGTCTTGTACTTGATCTTCAGGCCGAGCGACGGGCCCGCGGGGGTGTCCAGCGCGCGGCTGTACGCGATCGCCGTGTCCGCCGCCTTGTCGAAGATCTTGCCCTTGCCGTCGGCCTGGGCCTTGGCGCGCGCCGAGTTGTAGACCTTCTCGAAGACGCGCGGCACACCGAGGATCAGCGTCGGCCGGAACGCGGCCAGCTCGTCGGTGAGGTTCTTGATGTCCGGGACACAGCCCAGCTTGATCGGCGCCATCATCGGCGCGACCTGCACGAGCCGGCCGAAGACGTGCGCGAGCGGGAGGAAGAGCAGGACGGAGCACTCGCCCGTGCGGAACAACGGGCGCAGCCGCTCCACGATGTTGCCGCACTCCGCGAAGAACGCGCGGTGCGTGAGGACACAGCCCTTGGGCCGGCCGGTGGTTCCGGAGGTGTAGACGATGGTCGCCGGGTCGTCCGCCTTGGCGAGCGAGCTGCGCTCCTCGACGGCGGCGTCGCTGACGTCCTTGCCGAGGCGCCCCAGCTCCTCGACGCCGCCGGCCTCGATCTGCCAGACGTGCTCAAGGGCCGGCAGCCGGTCGCGCACCGACTCCACGGTGGCCGCGTGCGTACCCAGCTCCACGATGCAGGCGGTCGCGCCCGAGTCACCGAGGATCCACTGCACCTGCTCGGCGGAGCTGGTCTCGTACACCGGCACGGTGACGGCGCCGGCGCTCCAGATCGCGAAGTCGAGCAGCGTCCACTCGTAACGGGTACGGGACATCAGGCCGACCCGCTCACCGGGCTGCACGCCCGAGGCGATCAGACCCTTGGCCGCGGCGCGCACCTCGGCGAGGAAGGTGGTGGCGCTGACGTCCGTCCACGTGCCGCCCACCTTGCGGGCGATGACGGCCACGTCGGGATGCTGCGCGGCGTTTCTGCGGACGATGTCGGTGAGATTTCCGTCCGCAGGGACCTCGTACAAAGCCGGAAGGCTGAACTCGCGCAAGACTGCTGCTCCTCATAGGGCGCCGACGCCACGACTCTGTGTGATGCGACGGTGCGGTCCAAGGCTCGGGCAGGTACTCAAGAGATCGCTTGTTGAAATCCTGAGTACGACTGGACTGCCCGGACGTTACCCGCCGGTATGGCTTCTTCGACAGGGGGTCCCGGCGAGATGTTCTATGCGTCACACGTGTTGGCGTTCCTTCGCGCACAGTAGTCCACGCCCTTCCGGGGGTGCCAGTAATCGCAGGTCCGGCCGCCTCTGTTCACGTTTGCCGCACGCGCCTACGCTTGATCGTCATGGCATTCACACCGGTCGCTCATCCGAGGACGCGCGTTCACGTGGTCAGTGACGTGCACGGCAACGCCCGTGACCTGGCCAGAGCGGGTGACGGCGCCGACGCCCTGATCTGCCTCGGTGACCTGGTCCTCTTCCTCGACTACGCCGACCACGCGCGCGGAATCTTCCCGGACCTGTTCGGCGTGGAGAACGCCGACCGCATCGTCGAGCTGCGCACCGCCCGCCGCTTCGAGGAGGCGCGCGCGTTCGGCGCCCGGCTGTGGGCGGGCGTCGGCGCCGACCGGGCCGCCGCCATCGAGAAGGCCGTACGCAAGCAGTACGCCGAGATGTTCGCCGCGTTCCCGACACCGACGTACGCGACCTACGGCAATGTCGACATGCCGACCCTGTGGCCGGAGTACGCCGGACCGGGCACCACCGTTCTCGACGGGGAGCGGGTCGAGATCGGCGGCCGCGTCTTCGGGTTCGTCGGCGGGGGACTGCGGACACCGATGCGGACGCCGTACGAGATCAGCGACGAGGAGTACGCGGCCAAGATCGAGGCGGTCGGCGAGGTCGACGTGCTGTGCACGCACATTCCGCCGGAGGTGCCGGAGCTGGTCTACGACACCGTGGCGCGCCGCTTCGAGCGCGGCTCCCGCGCCCTGCTGGACGCGATCCGGCGCACGCGCCCCCGCTACGCGCTCTTCGGCCACGTCCACCAGCCCCTCGTCCGCCGGATGCGCGTCGGAGCGACGGAATGCGTGAATGTGGGGCACTTCGCGGGGTCGGGCCGGCCCTGGGTGCTGGAGTGGTGAGCCGACGGCGGTGGTGAACGCCAGGTGGGGTGACAGCGCCCGCGGCCGTGCGCGGTAGCCTTCACGCTGCACACACGTGCGCACCACCCTCCCTCACCGGACCTCATCTGGAGGAGCCACCGCGATGGCGGAACACACCAGTTCGAGCATCACGATCGAGGCGGCACCGGCTGACGTCATGGCGGTGATCGCCGACTTCGCCCGCTACCCGGACTGGACGGGTGAGGTGAAGGAGGCGGAGGTCCTCGGGACGGACGAGCAGGGCCGCGCCGAACAGGTCCGCCTCGTCATGGACGCCGGCGCCATCAAGGACGACCAGACCCTCGGTTACACCTGGACCGGCGACCACGAGGTCTCCTGGACCCTGGTCAAGTCCCAGATGCTCCGCTCCCTGGACGGCACCTACGTCCTCAAGCCCACGGGCGACGGCGCCACCGAGGTCACCTACCGGCTGACCGTCGACGTCAAGATCCCCATGCTCGGCATGATCAAGCGCAAGGCCGAGAAGGTCATCATCGACCGCGCGCTGGCGGGCCTGAAGAAGCGCGTCGAGGAAACGGCCTAGCCACCCACGGGCGCCCGCCCCCACCCCCGGGCGGGCCACGCCCCACCCTGGCGAGCCCCAGAAGGCACCCCGCCAGAGCCACCACCTTCTTTCACCCCCTCCGCCCCTGCCCTTCCCACCCCTGGGGCTCCGCCCCAGACCCCGCTCCTCAAACGCCGGAGGGGCTGGATCTTGCACGGCCCCGACCCACCCACCGGACCGGAACCCGAAAACCGCCGAGGCCGCCGCACCGGTAGCGTTCACCTCCATGCGCACCATCCTGATCACCGGCCAAGGCGGCACCGGCCGTACCACCGTCGCCGCGGCCACCGCGCTGCAGGCGGCCCGCGAGGGCACCCGCACCCTGGTGCTCACCGCCGACCGCACCGACACCCTCGGTGCCGTCCTCGGCGTCCCCACCGGCCCGAACCCCGTCGAAGCCGCCCCCGGCCTCACGGCCTGGCGCCCCGACGCCGCCGCCCGCTTCCGCGACGACCTCACCGCGTTCCAGCGGCGCGCCACCACCGCCCTCGACCTGCTCGGCGCCTCCCGTCTGGACGCCGAGGAAGTCACCCCCCTCCCCGGCGCCGAGGAACTCGCCCTGCTGCGCGCCCTGCGCGACGCCGCGCTGTCGGAGCGGTACGGCCTGCTCGTCGTGGATCTTCCCCCGGCACCCCAGGCCCTCGCCCTGCTCGCCCTGCCCGAGGAACTCCGCCGCTATCTGCGCCGCCTGCTCCCGCCGGAACGCCAGGCGGCCCGCGCCCTGCGGCCCGTCCTCGGCCGGCTCGCGGGCGTGCCCATGCCCGCCGAGTGGCTGTACGAGACCGCGGCGCGCTGGGACGTCGAGCTGGCCGCCGTACAGGCCGTCGTCGAGGACCGCGCCACGACCGTACGACTGGTCGCCGAGCCCGGACCGGCCGGCACCGACGCCGTCCGTACCGCCGCCACCGCCCTCGCCCTGCGCGGCCTGCCCGTCGACGGCCTGGTCGCGAGCCGGGTGCTGCCCGGCGCCACCAACGACGCCTGGCTGGCGGCCCTCGCGGCCCAGCAGCGCAAGGCCCTGGACGAGTGGCAGGAGACCTACGAGCTGCACGAGGTCCCGCACCGCGGCCACGACCCGCGCGGCACCGACGACCTCGCCGCGCTCCCCGTGCCCGGCGTCAACACCACACCCACCCCCGTCGAGTGGCCCGTCACCGACCACCTCGCCGACGACGGCGTGCTCGTGTGGCACATTCCGCTGCCCGGCGCGATACGCGACGAACTCGACCTCATCCGGCGCGGCGACGAACTCGTCGTCACCGTCGGCCAGTTCCGCAGGATCGTCCCGCTCCCCTCCGCACTGCGCCGCTGCACGGTGGCGGGCGCGGCACTGCGCGAGGGCGAGCTGCGAGTCCGCTTCACGCCCGACCCCGGACTGTGGCCGCGCGAGAAGTGACCGCATCGCGACAAGGGGCGCCGGACCCGGCGAACGGGGTTCCCCCGTTCGGGTAACGTCGAAGGCACGAAAAACGTAGGCAGGAGTCCGCCATGAGCGAAGAGCGCCCCCCATCCGACGCCGCTCAGGAGGAGACGGCCGACGAGGTGCGCGTCGAAGAGGTTCGCGCCACCGACGCCGACGCCTGGGCGACGGCCTGCGCGGAGGACCTCGCGGCGGAGAAGGCCCGCCGCCGCGCCCAGAACGGCCCGCCGCCGGGCTCCGCCGCGGAGGAACTGCGCAAACTCGTCGACGCCGTCGCCGACAAGCTCTCGGGGCTCCAGTCGCCGTTGTTCGGCGCGGTCGCCTCCGGCACCGCCCAGCAGATGGTCAACCAGGTCGTGCAGCAGGCCAAGGCCGCCGTCGAACCGGTGCTGGAGCGCAACCCCGACGTCTTCGACCACCTCGCGGCCGCGGGCTCCGAACTGCTCGCCGCCTACCGTTCGGCCGTCGAGAACCAGGAGCGCCGCTGGACCACCCGGGGCACCGGACCTCGCGACGAGGAATCCGGTCCGGGCGAACACATCGACTTGGACTAATCGCCCCTCGGGTACGGTTGGCCGTAGCGGGGCTCGACCGAAACTGAGGGATTCATGGGACTCACCATCGGCGTCGATATCGGCGGCACGAAGATCGCGGCCGGTGTGGTCGACGAGGAAGGCAATATCCTCTCGACGCACAAGGTGCCGACCCCGACCACGTCGCAGGCCATTATTGACGCCATCGCCTCGGCCGTGGAGGGCGCGCGCGCCGGTCACGACATCGTGGGTGTCGGTATCGGTGCCGCCGGATACGTGAACCGCCAGCGCTCGACGGTGTATTTCGCGCCGAACATCGACTGGCGCAACGAGCCGCTCAAGGCCGAGGTCGAGCAGCGTGTCGGTCTGCCGGTCGTCGTGGAGAACGACGCGAACGCGGCGGCTTGGGGCGAGTACAAGTTCGGCGCGGGCAAGGGCCACCGCAACGTCATCTGCATCACGCTGGGCACGGGCCTCGGCGGCGGCATCATCATCGGCAACAAGCTGCGCCGCGGCCACTTCGGCGTGGCCGCCGAGTTCGGCCACATCCGGATGGTGCCGGACGGTCTGCTGTGCGGCTGCGGCTCGCAGGGCTGCTGGGAGCAGTACGCCTCCGGCCGCGCCCTCGTCCGCTACGCCAAGCAGCGGGCCAACGCCACCCCGGAAGCCGCGGAGATCCTGCTGGGCCTCGGTGACGGCACCCCCGAAGGCATCGAGGGCAAGCACATCTCCATGGCCGCCCGCCAGGGCGACCATGTCGCGGTGGACTCCTACCGCGAGCTGGCCCGCTGGGCCGGTGCGGGTCTGGCCGACCTCGCCTCGCTCTTCGACCCGTCCGCCTTCATCGTCGGCGGCGGCCTCTCGGACGAGGGCGAGCTGGTCCTCGACCCGATCCGCAACTCGTACAAGCGCTGGCTGGTCGGCGGCAACTGGCGCCCGGTCGCCGAGGTGATCGCCGCCCAGCTGGGCAACAAGGCGGGTCTCGTCGGAGCGGCGGACCTGGCCCGGGAGCCCGACCCGATCATGTAGCGCACGCACACCCTGACGCACGGCAGCGCCCGCCGCACCCCTCGGGACGGCGGGCGCCGCCGTGTCCCGGGCCGGCCGCGTTGGTGCCTGCCGGGGAAGGGGCGGCGTCGGTGTACCCGGGGCGGCTGCCCGAAGGCGGCGGAGTCGCGTGGGCTTTTCGCCCCTTCCGGCGGGCCGTCAGCGCGTATGTTGATCGCCATGCCGACCAGCCCTTCCGCCAGTCCGCTGCCCGCGTCCCGTACCGAATCCGACGGTTCGGCCGTCATCCGCGTG
This sequence comes from Streptomyces sp. NPDC002935, assembly GCF_040611295.1. Lineage (NCBI taxonomy): Bacteria > Bacillati > Actinomycetota > Actinomycetes > Kitasatosporales > Streptomycetaceae > Streptomyces > Streptomyces sp. NPDC002935. The sequence goes on along the minus strand of NZ_JBEXNW010000043.1, from coordinate 34,415 downwards.
CTCAGCTACAACATCCGCTCGATGCGGGACGACACCGCCGCGCTCGCCCGGGTGATCGACGCCTGCGCACCGGACCTCGTCCTGGTCCAGGAGGCGCCGCGCTTCTTCCGCTGGCGCAAGAAGCTCGCGCGTCTCGCGGCCGCCTCCGGCCAGGTCATCCTGTCCGGCGGTGCGACCGCCTCCGGCCCCGCCCTGCTGTGCACCCTGCGGGCCACCGTCGAGCGCACCGAGGACGTGCTGCTCCCGCTCACCCCGGGGCGGCACCGACGCGGCTTCGCCACGGCGGTCGTCCGGTTCGGGGGCGCCCGGCTCGGCGTGCTGAGCTGCCATCTGTCGCTCCACAAGGACGAGCGCTACCAGCAGGGCGGCATGCTCCTCGACCGTCTCGCCGGTCTCGGCACCCCGTACGCCGTCGCGGGCGGTGACCTCAACGAACGCCCGACGGGCCCGACGTTCCGCCGCCTCGCGGGCACGCTCCAGGACGGCTGGGCGACCCGCCCCTGGGGCGCGGAGCACACCTGGACGCGTACGGGGCCCGACCGGCGCATCGACGCGATCTTCGCCACGCCCGGCATCGAGGTCCTCGGCTGCGGGGTGCCGCTCGGCCTGCCCGGCGTCACCGGGACAGACCTGAGGGCGGCCACGGACCACCTGCCCGTACTGGCCGCCCTCAAAGTGCCCGCGTCCTAGGACCTGTCCGGAGGCGCCGGCTCGGACCACCGCGCCGCACTCCGGGTCAGACGACTGCGCCGCGCCCCGGGTCGTCGAGGTCCTCGTCGTCGCCCTTCATGCGCGCCACCAGGGTGGCGAAGCCGCCGAGGAAACCGCCGATGCCGAGGGTGGTGAGCCACCAGGTCATGTCCCAGCCGAGCAGAACGGCCAGCAGCAGCAGGGCGGGGCCGCCGAGCACGCCGAGCCACGCGAACTTGGCCGTCGTGTCCGCGGCCGGCAGCGGAGGCGGCTCGGGCGGTACGAAGTGGCCCTCGTCGTCCTCGTCGAAGTCGTCCTCGGCCGGCTCGGGCGCCCGGTAGTCACGGGGGCCGCCGACGCCGGGCGCGAAGGCGATCGAACTGCCGAGGGGCTTGGCGGCGGAGGGCTGGTCGCCCGAGGCGGCCTCCGGCTCGGACGCTGCCTTCGGAGCCGAGGCGTCGCCCCCTTCGCCCGTGCCGTCCTCGGGGCCCTCGGCACCCTGGGGCCCCTTGGCGCTCTTGCCGCCGGTCTCGGGGCCGGCGTCCGTCCCGGGCTCCGGGAGCGCCAGGTCCTCCACCGACCTGAACGGCCTCGCGCCGGGCGGGTCCGGCGGTTCCTCGCCGTATCCCTCGACGATCGACTGCCAGGCGGCGTCCTCGTCGAAGGGCACGCTCTGCTCGTCGCCGAGGGACTCGCCGTGGGTATCACCGAGCGACTCTCCGAGCGACTCTCCGAGCGGCTCGCCGGCGGACTCCCCGAGTCCCTCGCCGAGCGTCCCGTCGAGCGGCTCGCCCACAGGCACGCCCTTCTCCTCGGAATCGCCGCGGTCCGCGTCGTGCTCAGCCACCGGCTGCCGTCCCTTCCTGCCGACCCACCTGACCCGCGTCGGCCTCCTTGCCGGCACCGGGCGCGAGCCGGGTGACGAAGGAGTAGCTCTCCTCGAAGATCCGGTCCGCGTCGTGGTCCAACGTCGCGACGTGGTAGCTCTGTTCCAGCACGATCTCCGTCACGTCCGTGGACGACACCCGGCTGAGGACGCGCGCCGAGTCGGCGGGGGAGACCACGTGGTCCTGGAGGCTGTGCAGCAGCAGGAGCGGCTGGGTGACCTGCGGCAGATCCGCGTCCACGACGCCGCACAGCTTCCGCATCGAGTGTGCGGCGTGCAGGGGCACCCGGCCGTAGCCGACCTCCTCCGAGCCCTCCTTCGCGATGTCGCTCGCGATGCCCTTCGTCGAGGGAACGAGGTGACGGAGCACGGGCAGGGCGTGCGCGGCGAGGCCGTGCACCTTGATCAGCGGGTTGACGACCACGACGCCGCTGATCTCGTCGCCGTGCTTGGCCGCGAGCCGCAGGGCCAGCGCACCGCCCATGGAGAGCCCGAGGACGAAGACCCGCGAGCAGCTCGCGCGCAGGGCACGCAGCTCGCGGTCGACCTCCGCGTACCAGTCCTGCCAGCCGGTGAGCTGCATGTCCTCCCAGCGGGTGCCGTGTCCCGGCAGCAGGGGCAGCGCGACGGTGAGACCGCGCTCGGCGAGATACTCCGCCCAGGGACGAAGTGACTGCGGGGAGCCGGTGAAACCGTGGCAGAGAAGGACTCCGACCTCTCCGCCGTCGTGGCGGAACGGCTCGGCTCCAGGAAGGACCGGCACCTCGGTCTCCTGTTCATGAGAAGGGCGGGAACGACTCCAGGTCTGCTTCACCGTACGCGACCGTACTGACACCGACCAGGGTCGTCGGGTCCTTTGGCGGTGCTCCGGGTTAAGGTCTGATCTACGACACAGGAGGCACTCGGGTGATCTACGGCGCAATGAAGTTTTCCATCGGAGGGCCGCTGAAGCTCGCCTTCAGGCCCTGGGTGGAAGGCCTCGAGAACATCCCCGCCGAGGGCCCGGCCATTCTGGCGAGCAATCACCTGTCGTTCTCGGACTCGTTCTTCCTGCCCGCGGTCCTCGACCGCAAGGTGACCTTCATCGCGAAGGCCGAGTACTTCACGACACCCGGCATCAAGGGCCGGATGACCGCCGCCTTCTTCAAGGGTGTCGGCCAGCTCCCGGTGGACCGTTCCGGCGCCCGCGGTGCGGGCGAGGCGGCCATCAAGAGCGGCATAGACGTCATCGAGCGCGGAGAGCTGTTCGGCATCTACCCGGAGGGCACGCGCTCGCCCGACGGCCGTCTCTACCGGGGCAAGCCCGGTGGCCTCGCTCGCGTGGCCCTCGCCACCGGCGCGCCGGTCATCCCCGTCGCGATGATCGACACCGAGAAGATCCAGCCGCCGGGCAAGGTGATGCCCAAGCTGATGCGCCCGGGCATCCGCATCGGCAAGCCGCTGGACTTCAGCCGCTACAGCGGGATGGAGCACGACCGGTTCGTGCTCCGCGCGGTGACCGACGAGGTCATGTACGAGATCATGAAGCTCTCCGGCCAGGAGTACGTCGACATGTACGCGACGGCCGCCAAGCGGCAGATCGCGGAGGCGGCGAAGGCCGAGAAGGACGCGGAGAAGGCGGCGAAGGCGGCGCTCGCCCAGGCCGAGAAGCAGGCTGCCAAGGAACAGGCCGCGGAAGAGGCCGCGGACAGCGCCGAGCAGGGGACCGCCGGGGAAGCCGAACCGACCGACAGGCAACGGTCCGGCTCCTAGGAGCGTCCGTAGGGACGTCGGCAGGGTGGGGTGGGGGGCATGGCCAAGCGCGAGAGAGTCATGAGGATGTCGGTCGAGCAGCCGCTGTGGCGTGCGCTGGCCGGGTACCGCGTCCTGACGGTGCTGTACGCGATCGGGCTCTTCGCCACCGCGTACGACAAGTTCGCCCGGCCCTGGGTGGCCGTCGCGTTCCTCGCGTTCCTGTTCGTCTGGACGCTGTCCACGCTCCCGAGAGTCGCCGGTGCGGCCAACTGCACCAGGCGGTTCCTCGCGGCGGACCTCACCGTCGCGCTGGCCGGCATCATGCTCACCCGCGTCGCCGACTCGGGCGCGCGCATCGAGTCGGGCGGTCCCACGCTGCCGTCGATATGGACGGCGGGTGCCGTCCTGGCCTTCGCGATCAAGGGCGGCTGGCGGTGGGCTGCCTTCGCCTCCACGCTCGTCGCCGCGGCCAACATCATCGAGCGCGGCGCCCCGACCCGCGACACCGTGCACAACGTCATCCTCGTCTGGGTCGCCTCCATCGCCATCGGCTACGTCGTCGAGGTCGCCCGCGCCTCGGAGCGCACCCTCGCCCGTGCCCTGGAGATCGAGGCCGCCACCCGCGAACGCGAGCGCCTCGCCCGGGACATCCACGACGGTGTGCTCCAGGTCCTCGCCATGGTGCAGCGGCGGGGCAGCGCGCTCGGCGGCGAGGCGGCCGAGCTGGGCCGGATGGCCGGTGAGCAGGAGGTCGCGCTGCGCACGCTGGTGTCGGGCGGTCTGGTGCCCGTCTCACGGGTGTCGGAGGATGCCGCACAGGGCGCGGTCGTACGAGCCGTCGACGAACCCGACGACGAGGACCCCGCGGGCGACGTCGACCTGCGCGCCCTGCTCGCCCCGTACGCCACCGCGCGCGTGACCTTCTCCGAGCCCGGTGCGCCGGTGCCGCTCGCCCAGGCCGCCGCGCGGGAACTGGCCGCGGCCGTCGGTGCCGCCCTGGACAATGTCCGCAAGCACGTGGGCGCGGACGCCCGTGCCTGGATCCTGGTCGAGGACGAGCCGGACGCGGTGATCGTGACGGTGCGCGACGACGGCCCCGGCATCCCGGAGGGGCGGCTCGCCCAGGCCGAGGGCGAGGGGCGGCTCGGGGTGGCGCTGTCGATCCGCGGCAGGCTGCGCGAGCTGGGTGGCACGGCGGAGCTGATCTCGGTCCCGGGGCAGGGCACGGAGGTCGAGCTGAAGGTACCGAAGGTTTCACGGGGGAAGGCGACGACGCGATGACGAAGGCGACGGTACGGCGATGACGAGCGGGACGGCGGCGGTGGAGCGGCGAGAGGACGGGGCTCCCATCAAGGTCATGGTGGTGGACGACCACCCCATGTGGCGCGATGCCGTGGCCCGTGACCTGGAGGCCGCCGGGTTCGACGTGGTCGCCACCGCGGGCGACGGCGAACAGGCGGTGCGCCGTGCCCTGGCGGCTGCGCCCGATGTCCTGGTCCTCGATCTGAACCTGCCCATCAAGCCCGGTGTCCAGGTCTGCAAGGAACTGGTCGGCGCCGACCAGGCCCTGCGTGTTCTGGTCCTGTCGGCCAGCGGCGAGCACGCCGACGTGCTGGAGGCGGTGAAGTCCGGCGCGACCGGCTACCTCCTGAAGTCGGCGTCCGCGGAGGAGCTGACGGACGCGGTGCGCCGGACGGCCGTCGGCGATCCGGTGTTCACGCCGGGCCTCGCGGGTCTGGTCCTCGGCGAGTACCGCCGGCTGGCCTCGGAGCCGGTCACCGCCACGGGCGCCGACGAGCCGAGGGCCCCGCAGCTGACCGACCGTGAGACGGAGGTGCTCCGCCTGGTCGCCAAGGGCCTGAGCTACAAGCAGATCGCCGAGCGCCTGGTCATCTCCCACCGCACCGTCCAGAACCATGTGCAGAACACCCTGGGAAAGCTCCAGCTGCACAACCGTGTCGAGCTGGTCCGCTACGCCATCGAGCGCGGACTGGACGAGGCCTGACGCACCCGATGCCGCCCTTCGGGTGATCTGTGCCGATCAACTATCCGACAATTCACCGGAACAGACCTTCCGCACCATGCCGAAGTGACCTGGATCACTACTAGCGTGAGTCCATCAGCCAACCATGGCGAAGGGACTTTCCATGCGGGTCGGAGTACTGACCGGTGGCGGCGACTGCCCCGGGCTCAACGCCGTCATCCGGGGCATCGTCCGCAAGGGCGTGCAGGAGTACGGCTATGACTTCGTCGGTTACCGGGACGGCTGGCGGGGGCCGCTCGAAGGCGACACCGTCCGGCTCGACATCCCCGCCGTGCGCGGCATCCTGCCGCGCGGCGGCACCATCCTCGGATCCTCGCGCACCAACCCCCTCAAGCAGGAGAACGGCATCCGCCGGATCAAGGAGAACCTCGCCAAGCAGGAGGTCGAGGCGCTCATCGCGATCGGCGGCGAGGACACCCTGGGCGTCGCCGCGCGGCTCGGCGACGAGTACGGAATCCACGTCATCGGCGTGCCGAAGACCATCGACAACGACCTCTCCGCCACCGACTACACCTTCGGCTTCGACACGGCGGTCAACATCGCGACCGAGGCCATCGACCGTCTGCACACCACCGCCGAATCGCACATGCGCGTCCTCGTCTGCGAGGTGATGGGCCGCCACGCGGGCTGGATCGCCATCCACTCGGGCCTGGCCGGCGGCGCGAACGTCATCCTCATCCCCGAGCAGCGCTTCGACGTCGACCAGGTCTGCGCCTGGGTGACCTCGCGCTTCAAGGCGTCGTACGCGCCGATCGTGGTCGTCGCCGAGGGCGCCATGCCCAAGGACGGGGACATGGTCCTCAAGGACGGCACGCTGGACTCGTTCGGGCATGTCCGGCTGTCCGGCGTCGGCGAGTGGCTGGCCAAGGAGATCGAGCGGCGCACCGGCAAGGAGGCCCGCACCACGGTGCTCGGGCACGTCCAGCGCGGCGGGACGCCCAGCGCCTTCGACCGCTGGCTCGCCACCCGCTTCGGCCTGCACGCCATCGAGGCCGTCCGGGACGGCGACTTCGGCAAGATGGTGGCCCTGCGCGGCACGGACATCGTCCGCGTTCCGATCTCGGAGGCCACCGCCAAACTGAAGACGGTCGACCCGAAACTGTACGAAGAGGTCGGGGTCTTCTTCGGCTGACGGCGGCGCCTCTGCGGCTCGGGGGTACGGGTCGTATATTCGGCCCGTACCCCCAGAACGGGAGAAACCGGTGGAGATCCTGGCGTTCGGCGTCCAGTCCGACGAGAAGCCCCTGATCGAGAAGGCCTTCGAGGGACGTCACGAGGTCCGCTGCCTCGGCGTCTTCCTCACCGAGGACACCGCACCCATCGCGGCCGGCTACGAGACGATCTCCACCAGCGTCAACTGCGGCCTGGGACACCGTGTTCTGCAGACCCTGGCGGCCGGCGGCACCCAGCTCGTCGCCCAGCGCTCCACCGGCTTCAACAACATCGACCTGGAGGTCGCCGAGCGCCTCGGCATGACGGTCTCCCGGGTCTCGTACTACTCGCCCTACTCGGTCGCCGAGTTCGCCTGGACCCTCGGCATGGCCGTCAACCGCCGTATCGTGCGCGCCGCCAACCGCACCCGTGACTTCGACTTCCGCCTCGACGGACTGATGGGCCGTGACATGCACGGCCGCACCGCGGGCGTCATCGGCACCGGGAAGATCGGCGAGGCCTTCACCCGGATCGCCCACGGCTTCGGCATGGAGCTCCTCGGCTGGGACATCGCGGAGAACCCGGCCTGCGTCGAACTCGGCATGAAGTACGTCTCCAAGGAACGCCTCCTCGCCGAGTCCGACCTGGTCACCCTGCACGTCCCGCTGATGCCGCAGACCCAGCACCTCATCGACGCCGACGCCCTGCGCACGATGAAGGACGACGCGATCCTGGTGAACTCCAGCCGCGGCGGCCTGATCGACAGCCAGGCCCTCGTCGCCCAGCTGCGCGAGGGCCGCTTCACGGGCGTCGGCCTCGACGTGTACGAGGCGGAGGCCGGGCTGTTCTTCCTCGACAAGTCCCTCGAGACCGTCGAGGACGACACCCTGGCCCGCCTCGTCACCTTCCCGAACGTCCTCGTCACCTCGCACCAGGCGTACTACACCGGCGACGCCGTCGGCCAGATCGTCGACGCCACGGTCAAGAACGTCCTCGACTACACCGAGGGCCGTCGCTCGGAGAACGTGCTGGTGCCCCGCAGCTGACCGGTCAACTCCCGCACGACGGCGGCACCGTTGAGCGTCAGCACCGACTCCGGGTGGAACTGCACGCCGGCGAACCCGGGACCGCGCAGCGCGTGCACCTCACCGTTCGCGGCGCGGCTCACCTCGATGCCGTGCGCCGACAGCTCCACCAGCGCGTCCTCGTCGCAGCGCGCCACGAAACTGTTGTAGAAACCGACGGTCTCCGCCCGCCCGAACAGATCGATGCCGGTCTGCGCGCCCTGGTACGGCACGTCCTTGCGGACGATCTCCAGCCCCAGCTCGGCCGCGATCAGCTCGTGCCCGAGGCAGACACCGAGGACGCCGTGCCGGTGCCCCCGCAGCACGTCGGCGGTGAGCGCCCGCAGGAAGCGCATCCTGGGGTCCGCCGGATCGGAGGGGTCGCCGGGACCGGGACCGAGCACCACCGGACCCTCGTGCCCGAGGACCGCCTCCCGCAGCCCCGGCTCGTCGTGGCGGCGCACCGTCACATCGAGCCCCGACGACCGCAGCAGATGCGCCAGCATCGCGGTGAAGGTGTCCTCGGCGTCCACGACCAGCGCGTGCCCCGCCAGTGCCCGGGAGCGCTCCTGCATCCGCAGCCAGAACGGCGCCAGCGAGGCCCGCCGCCCGTCCAACGACGCCCGCACCCGCGGATCGTCGCCCAGCTTCGGCCGTACGCCGTCCGGGCGCGGCCGGCCGGGTCGCACCCCCAGCGCCGTCAGCACACCCGCCGCCTTGGCATGCGTCTCGGCGACCTCGCCCGCCGGATCCGATCCCCGTACGAGGGTGGCGCCGACCGGCACCCGCAGCCGCCCGTCCGCGTCGATGTCGGCGGTCCGGATGAGGATCGGGGAGTCGAGGGTCTGCGCCCCGGCCCCTCCGTCCGGCCCGTCCCCCGGCTGCCGCCCGACCAGCGCCAGCGCGCCCGCGTAGTAGCCGCGCCCGCCGACCTCATGGCGCTCGATGACGCGGCAGGCGTTCTGCACGGGCGAGCCGGTGACGGTCGCCGCGAACATGGTCTCCCGCAGCACCTCCCGCACGTCCAGCGAGGAGCGGCCCCGCAACTCGTACTCGGTGTGCGCGAGATGAGCCATCTCCTTGAGCCGCGGCCCGATCACCACCCCGCCCATGTCCCCGACCGTGCACATCATCTTGAGCTCCTCGTCGACGACCATCGAGAGCTCCTCGATCTCCTTGCCGTCGGCGAGGAACGCGAGCAGGTCCTCGGGCGTCGGGCCCCCGGCCGGATAGCGGTACGTCCCGCTGATCGGGTTCATCACGACCGTCCCGGCGGACATCCGGACATGCACCTCCGGGCTCGCCCCGACCAGCGTCCGCTCCCCGGTGTGCACGACGAACGTCCAGTACGCGCCCCGCTCGCCGGTCAGGAGCCGGCGGAACAGCGCCAGGGCGTCGGCCCGTCCGAACCCCGGGATCCGTCCCTCGTACGTCCGCCGGATCACGAAGTTCGCACCCTCGCCGCGCCCGATCTCCTCGCGCAGCACCCGTTCGACGATCCCGGAGTACTCCTCGTCGCCGACGTCGAAGCCTCCGCCCTCGACCCGCACGTCGTGCGCCGGCAGCTGCTCCAGAGCCCGGTCGAGCGGCAGTTCGTGACGCTCCTCGGGGACGAGCACCGCGAGCGGGGTGCCGTCGTCGCGGACGTCGAAACCGCGCTCCCGGATCTGCCGGAACGGGATCAGCGCGAGGCCCTCGTCGGGGATGTCGGTGAGGCGCTCCACCTCGCGCACCGGCCCCAGCAGCAGCTCCACCACATCGTGGTCGCGCCCCGGAGTGCGACGGCGCAGCAGGGCGAACGGACGCGGATCGTCCATCAGATCGAGCAGATTCATCGGTGCGGTCCTTCTCTCGGATCATGCATCTCGGAGAGGAACGGCCCGGGTCCGCAAACACCGAAGGCCGCCCCTCGGGCGGCCTTCGCGAAGTCGTACGTACGCGCAGTCAGTGGGCCGCCGGATGAGCGGTCCACCACCAGTTCTGGTTCGAATGCGCGAACATGCGCCGCACATTACCCGACGGCGAAGTCCGGGCAACAGCGTGAACCGTTCCCGCATGGCGTTCCGACCGTCCGGTCAACGGCCATGGATGGCCAGACAGCCCGACAGTCGGAACCCACCGAGAAACGAGAGTCATGCACGCAGTCCGTTCGCCCCACACCCGCCGGACCGGCGCCCGCGCCCTGACCGTGCTCCTCGCGGCGGCCGCCCTCGCCGCCGGGCCGCTCGGCCTCGCGAGCTCGGCCCCGCGCCCGAGCGACTCCGAGGACCTGACCCAGGTCGCCTACCGAGGCCACGTCTTCACCGTCCCCGCCTCGTGGCGGATCGTGGACCTGAAGAAACATCCCGACACCTGTGTCCGCTTCGACCGGCACGCCGTCTACCTCGGCACACCCGGCAGCGACCAGAACTGCCCGGCCAGAGCCAGCGGACGTACCGAAGCGCTCCTGGTCCAGCCCGCCGCCGTCGCCGCCGGGGCCGTCACCGAGAACCCGACGGCCCGCATCTACCGGGCCAACGGCGACCGCATCGCCGTCACCGCCGCCTACGGATACGACCGCGCCCGTATGCGGGACGTCCTGCGCAGTGCCGGACTGCCCGTCGCCGCCGCACGGCCCGAGAGGGCCGCGGAACGGCCCGCTGTGACCCCGCTGCCCACCAACGCGACCTCCTTCCGCGGCGAGGGCTTCGACGCCTGCACCGCCCCGAGCCAGTCGGCGATGGACGCCTGGCGCGACGACTCCGTCTACGGCGCCATCGGCGTCTACATCGGCGGCCTCAACCGCGCCTGTGCCCAGCAGCATCTGACCGCCGGCTGGGTGCGTACGCAGTACACGCGCGGCTGGCGGTTCTTCCCGCTGTACGTCGGCCGGCAGCCCTCCGCCGACGGCGGCAGTTGCGGAGGCGGCTGCGCGGCGATCACCAGCCCGGTGCCGCAGGGCACCGCGGCCGCCGACGACGCCGCCAAGCAGGCGGCCGCGCTGGGCTTCGGCAAGGGCACGGTGATCTACAACGACATGGAGCACTACGAGCCCGGAGGCAAGGTCACCGACCAGGTGCTCGCCTACCTCCAGGCCTACACCGTGCGCCTGCACGCACTCGGTTACCGCTCCGGCGCGTACGGCAACACCTCGTCCCTGGTGTCCGACCTGATCGCCAACCGGAGCCGCGTCACCCTGCCCGACGTGATCCACTTCGCCCGCTGGAACCGTCTGTCGAGCACGTCCGACTCCTCGATCCCTTCGACACTGTGGGCCAAGCACCAGCGCATTCACCAGTACGTGGGCGACACGACCGAGACCCACGGCGGTGTGAAGATCTCCATCGACCGTGACCGGCTCGACGTGGACTAGCGGATTCCCTCTCCGGGCGGCCGCGGCGACCGGTCGTACGGCCGCCCGGAGAGATGTCGATCGAGCGGGCGTCGTCTCACTTGATGAGCATGTGGATGGACGGCCGACACGACCCCGTAATGTTGTGGGGGTGACCGTGAACGCTAAGTCCAGCGCGAGCGCTGGCAACACCTGGCGAGACCTGCCCGCGGCGCAGCAGCCCGAGTACCCCGATGCCGAGGCTCTGCGCGATGTGATCGCGGACCTCGAGTCGTATCCGCCGCTCGTCTTCGCGGGCGAGTGCGACCAGCTGCGCGCCCGGATGGCGTCCGTCGCCAAGGGAGAGGCGTTCCTTCTCCAGGGCGGCGACTGCGCCGAGGCCTTCGACGCCGTGTCGGCCGACCACATCCGCAACAAGCTCAAGACCCTGCTCCAGATGGGCGCCGTGCTCACGTACGCCGCCTCGGTGCCGGTGGTGAAGGTCGGCCGGATCGCCGGCCAGTACTCCAAGCCCCGCTCCAAGGGCACCGAGACCCGCGACGGCGTGACCCTGCCGACGTACCGGGGCGACTCGGTCAACGGCTTCGACTTCGACGAGAAGTCCCGTATCCCGGACCCCGAGCGCCTGAAGCGGATGTACAACGCGTCCGCCTCCACGCTCAACCTGGTGCGCGCCTTCGCCACCGGCGGTTACGCCGACCTGCGCCAGGTGCACGCCTGGAACCAGGACTTCGTGAAGTCGTCCCCGTCGGGCCAGCGCTACGAACAGCTCGCGCGTGAGATCGACAACGCGATGAACTTCATGCGGGCCTGCGGGACCGACCCGGAGGAGTTCAAGACCGTCGAGTTCTACGCCTCCCACGAGGCGCTGCTCCTCGACTACGAGTCGGCGCTGACCCGCGTCGACTCGCGTACGGGTCACCTGTACGACGTCTCGGGCCACATGGTGTGGATCGGTGAGCGCACCCGTCAGCTGGACGGCGCCCACATCGAGTTCGCGTCGAAGATCCGCAACCCCGTCGGGATCAAGCTGGGCCCCACGACGACGGCCGAGGAGGCGCTCCAGTACATCGAGCGCCTCGACCCCGACCGCGAGCCGGGCCGCCTGACCTTCATCGTCCGCATGGGCGCCGACAAGGTCCGCGACAAGCTGCCCGAGCTGGTCGAGAAGGTCACCGCCTCCGGTGCGACCGTGGCCTGGGTGACCGACCCGATGCACGGCAACACCTTCGAGGCGGCCTCGGGTCACAAGACCCGCCGCTTCGACGACGTGCTCGACGAGGTCAAGGGCTTCTTCGAGGTCCACAAGGGCCTCGGCACGCACCCGGGCGGCATCCATGTCGAGCTCACCGGTGACGATGTCACCGAGTGCGTGGGCGGCGGCGACGAGATCTTCGTCGACGACCTGCACCAGCGCTACGAGACGGCCTGCGACCCCCGTCTGAACCGCAGCCAGTCCCTTGACCTGGCGTTCCTGGTCGCGGAGATGTACCGCGACCAGTAGCAGATCAACAGGCGCGGCGCCTGTTACCGGCAGATGAAGTGGGGCGGGGATCACATACGATCCGCGCCCCACGCCACTTTTCTGGTTCCTGTGCGACGGGTAAGGTTAGGTTAGCCTCACCGATCATCGGGACGGCACGACTCATCGATTCCGGCGGGAGGTGAACCGCGTGTACGTCTGCAGTTGCTTCGGGATCACCGAACAGCAGGTGAAGAAGCACGCGGAGGACGGCGCCTGCACTCCTCGGCAGATAGCCTCGGCCTCCAAGGCGGGCACGGACTGCGGTTCGTGCGTGCGCAGTATCCAGGCGCTGCTGGGCAGGGGCTCGTGTCCGCGCCGTGAGCTGGCCGACCAGGGGATGCCGGTGCTCTCCGAGGTCCTCGGAGAGGTCGAGGGCGCCCAGCGCGAGACCGTGCGGTACGGGACCGCCGGGCGCGAGGCCGCCTAGCTCTCCGGCTGCTCGACGAGCTGCGCGATGTAGAGCGCCTCACCGAGCTTCTCGACCAGTTCCAGCTGGGTGTCCAGATAGTCGATGTGGTGTTCCTCGTCCTCGAGGATCGACTCGAAGATGTTCGCGGACGTGATGTCGCCCTTCGTGCGCATCACCTCGATCCCGCGCTTGAGGCGGTCGATCGCCTCGACCTCCACCTGCCGGTCGGCCTGGAACATCTCGGTCACGGTCTGTCCCACCCGGACATGGAAGAGCCGCTGGTAGTTCGGCAGGCCGTCCAGGAAGAGGATGCGGTCGGTCAGTACCTCGGCGTGCTTCATCTCGTCGAACGACTCGTGCCGGGTGTACTTCGCGAGCTTCGTCCAGCCGAAGTTCTCCTGCATCTTCGCGTGCAGGAAGTACTGGTTGATCGCGGTCAGCTCACCGGTCAGCTGCTCGTTGAGGAATTCGATGACCTCGGGGTCGCCCTGCATCGCAGAGGCTCCTTCCAAGCGGGGGACTGGGCAGGTTGCGCCGCATCTTCGCATCGGCACCGGAGAGCGTCCAGTAAGTGCATGCTTACTACGAGTTGCCCGATTCCGGCAGCTGCTGGTCATGGGCACTGTCCCGGGTCTGTCAGGATGGAGTCATGGGTCAGCCGGTGGAGCGCGAATCTGGAGAAACAGCACAGTCGGAGCTTCCGCCGGGACAGCGACTTCAGCGCGGCTGGCCGGTCACGCACTACGGTCCCGTACCCAAGTTCCGCCCCGAGCGCTGGGAGTTCAGGGTCTTCGGAGCCACCGCCGACGGTGAGAAGCGGTGCTGGAGCCATGAGGAGTTCACCGCCCTCCCGTACGCCTCCGTCGTCGCCGATCTGCACTGCGTCACGAAGTTCAGCATGCTCGGGGCCGAATGGGGTGGCGTCCCCGCTCGTACGATTCTGGAGATAGCCCCGCCCGCGCCCACCGTGACCCATGTGATGGTCTGGGCCGAGTACGGCTTCAGCTCGAATCTGCGCCTCGCGGACTTCGCCTCAGAGCGCACCATCTTCGCCACCCACAAGGACGGCGAACTGCTGACGGCGGAACACGGCTTCCCGCTGCGCCTGGTCGTCCCGCATCTGTACGCGTGGAAGGGACCCAAGTGGGTGCGCGGCGTCGAGTACATGACCGCCGACCGCCGCGGTTTCTGGGAGGAGCGCGGCTACCACAACGTCGGCGACCCCTGGCGCGAGCAGCGCTACTCCTACCAGGAGGAGCCCGGGGACGGCCCCGAGCTCTGAGTCCTGGCGCCCCTGTCCGGGCGCGTCAGTGGTGGTACCCGTGGACGACCGCGTGTCCCTTGCCGCGGCCGATCATCCACTTGTTGACGGGCGTCGTGACCATGAAGGCGATCACCAGCGAGACGGCCAGCGAGAACCAGAACAGCGCGTCGGCCAGCCCCGCGTCCATCGCGTCCGGCCACAGCACGATCACCCCGTTGTCGATCAGCTCCATCACGGCGATCGACAGGGTGTCCGCGGCCAGCGCCACCCGGAACGCCGTCCGGAAGCCGACTCCCGCCTTCAGGACGCCGCGCAGCGTGAGTGAGTAGCCGAAGAAGAACGCCAGCACGATCGCGAGGACCGTCGTCGGCACATTGCCCCAGCCGAGCGCCGTGCCGATCACCATGCCGAGCACCTCGCCGATGGCGCAGCCGGTGAGGCAGTGCAGCGTTGCCCGGACCGCCATCGACCAGGTCGCCCCCGCCGGCGCGTGCGTGGGTCCGTGCGCCTCGTGGTGCCCGTGCGCATCATCGGCGGCCTGTCCCTCGTAGGAACTGAGCCTTGCTTGGTTCGCGTGCGTCTCGTGCTGCATGAGTGGCCCCCAATGCCAGGTGGCGGTCCCTGTACCTGACAGGAACCGTATACCCCCCAGGGGTATTCCCCAATGCGTCCGCGAAGTGCCGGGTGTTGTCGGCCTCAGCCGTCGCGGAGCTTCTTCAGCCGCTCCACATCGGCCGCGTGACCCTCCTTCCCGCCGGGTGTCTCGATGATCAGGGGTACGCCTTCGGTGGCGGGATGCGTCATCAGGGCGCGGAACGGGTCCTCACCGATGTGGCCGGAGCCAATGTTCTCGTGACGGTCCTTGTGTGCGCCGACCACGTCCTTGGAGTCGTTGGCGTGGATCAGCTTGAGCCGCCCCGCACCGACGGTGTCGACCAGCAGATCGAGGGTCTGGTGCATACCGTTCGGCCCGGTCAGATCGTGGCCCGCCGCGAAGATGTGGCAGGTGTCGAGGCAGACGCCCAGCTTGGGGTGGGCGTCGAGGGCCTCGAAGTACGGTCCGAAGTCCCAGGTGCGGGAGCAGAGGGAGGCGCCCTGGCCGGCCGTCGACTCCAGGAGCAGGAACGGGTCGTCGTCGTGGGTCAGTTCGTCCAGCAGCGGCAGGAGGCGGTCGCGCACCTGCTTCAGGGCGACGGACCGCTCCCGGCCGCCGGTGGCGCTCCCGGTGTGCACGACCACACCCAGGGCGCCGATCTCCCGCCCGCGCCGCAGCGAGTGCCGCAGCGACTCCACCGACTTCTCGACCGTCGCCTCGGTGTGCGAACCGAAGTTGATCAGATACGGGGCATGGACGTACGCGGGGATCGACCCGGCGGCACAGGCGGCGCGGAAGTCCTCGTCCTGCTTCGGGTTCCCGGCGGGCGTCGCCCAGCCGCGCGGGTTGGCGACGAAGACCTGGACGGTCTCGGCCGCGAGGTCACGGGCGTAGGCCAGGCCCACGGAGTTGAGGCCGCCGGCCACGGGGACATGGCCGCCGACGGGGTTGCGGAGCTGCTTGCTGGTCACACCCATCAGGGTGACACGCGCCGCCGGGCGCCCCGCGGGCGGACCTCATGGGGGAGCGGCCCCGGGCGACTGCTGCCGCCCGCTCCCGGACGAGGGAGTCGAACGGCAACGGCCCGGGGGTCGCGCGTCCCCTGGAGTCAGCGGATCTCGATCGTGATCGTCGAGCCCTTGGGGGCCGTGTCGCCGCCGTCCACCGACTGCTTCTTGACCGTGTCGCCGAAGAGCCCGAGCAGTCCGCGGTCCACGTCGACCTCGAACCCGGAGTCCTCGAGCGCCTGCTTCGCGTCGTCCACGCTGTCGCCCACGACGTCCGGGACCTCGACCATCTCGGGGCCCTTGGAGACCGTCAGCGTCACCGTGTCGCCCGTGGCGGCCTCGAGGCCCGAGCGCGGAGTCTGTTCGGCGACCTGGCCCTTGTCGAACTCCGAGGTGACCTGCTGCGCGGCGATCTTCACCTTCAGGCCCGCGTCCTCCAGCTCCGCGGTGGCGTCCTCGACGGACGAGCCGGTCACGTCGGGCACCTCCACCGGGCTGCCCTTGCTCACGACGATCGCGATCGCCGAACCCGAGTGCCGTGATGTGCCCGCGCCCGGATCGGTACGGATCACGAAGCCCCTGGTCACGTCGTCGCTGAACTCCCGGGTGACCATGCCCGCGGCGAGCCCGTCGCCCTTCAGCACGTCCTTCGCCTTGAACAGCGCGAAGCCCTTCAGATCGGGCACCTTCACCGTCCTCGGGCCGTCGGAGATGGTCAGCGTCACCGAGTCGTTGTCGCGGATCCGCTCACCGACCCCGGGGTCGGTGCTGATGACCGTGCCCCGCTTCACGGTGTCGCTGAAGGCGTGCTTGACCTGCTTGACGTCGAGCCCGGCGTCCTGGAGCCGGGCCGTGGCCTGCTGCTCCGTCTTCGCCAGGACCGGCGGGACCTCGGTGAACTGGCCGGAGTTGATGTACCAGACGCCGCCGCCGAGTCCGAGCACCAGCACGATCGCGGCGACGACCATCAGTATCGCGCGCCGCGGACGTGTGTCCGGGCGCCCGACGGGCGCGGTCGGCGCGGCACCGAAGGGGCTGGCCTGCTCGAACCGGCTGGTCCGGTTCAGGTCGTGGCCGTCGTCCTCGTTCACGGGCAGCGGACGCGGGACGGACAGCGAGTTCGGGATCACGCTCGTCCGGTCGTCGGCGTTGCTGTGGCCTACGGCGAGGGCCCCCGGCGGCACGGCGTCGAGCTGGTACGCGGTGAGACCGGCCCGTGCCTCGAGGACCTGGCCGAGCAGCGCCACCGCGTCGGCCGGGCGCACCTCGGGATTGCGGGCGGTGGCCGTGGTGACCAGCACGTCCAGCGGGTACGCCATACCCGGCACGGCGGCCGACGGAGGCGGCACGTCCTCGTGGAGGTGCTGGTAGAGAACCTGCGCGGGGGAGTCCCCGGTGTACGGCTTGGCGCCGGTGAGCATCTCGTACAGGACGACACCGCAGGCGTAGACGTCGACACGGGTGTCGGCGGTGCCGTGCTCGATCTGCTCGGGGGCGAGGTACGACACGGTGCCGAGGACGGCGCCCGTCGTGCTCGTGACCGTGTCCACGGCGCGGACGAGGCCGAAGTCCGCCACCTTGACCCGGCCGTCGTCCCCTATCAGGACGTTCTCCGGCTTCATGTCGCGGTGCACGAACCCGGCGCGGTGCGCGGCGCCGAGCGCGGCGAGCACCGGCTCCAGGATGTCGAGCGCGGCCCGGGGCTGCAGGGCGCCGCGCTCGCGCAGCACGTCACGCAGGGTGCATCCGGCGATGTACTCCATGGCCAGATAGACGTACGACCCGTCCGCCCCCTGGTCGAAGACCTGCACCACATTGGGGTGCGCCAGCCGTGCCACCGACTTGGCCTCGCGGATGAACCGCTCGACGAACGAACCGTCGGCGGCCAGCGTCGGGTGCATCACCTTGAGCGCGAGAACGCGGTCGAGGCGGGTGTCCAGGGCCCGGTAGACCGTGGCCATCCCGCCGACCGCGATCCGTGCGTCGACGCGATAGCGGCCGTCGAGCACGTGTCCGACAAGCGGGTCCTGAAGGGTCGTATCCACGCAGGTGAGTCTACGAGCCACCACTGTCACGCCGCCCCGTTCGGCCGATACCGGGGCCCGACTGCAGCCGACCTGTGACGCACGCCGCACGCACGAGGGCACGGTCATCGCACTGATGTCCGATCAGACCCCTGTCCGTCGCCGCAAGGCCACAACGCGACAACCTGCGCCGCCGTCGGCGCCGCCCCGCCCAGCCGCGGCAACCCTCACCGCTAAGCCCGTCCTACGGCATGAGGCGCACGTCATACGGGTCGCACCCGGAGACGCCCGGACACTCGCACCCGCGGCACCCGCCGACGGCGAGCACCGCCGGGGAGACCCGCCGGGCCCGTCCGGCCGGAAACCGACGGCCCGCGCCCAGGTGATCAGAACGCCGGGCGCTCCGGGTCCAGCACCGCCATGCCCTCCACGGGAGAGGACGCTGTGGCGAAGTGCCGCCGGGGGATGCGCCCCGCCCGCCGCGCCAGGCGCCCCGCCTCCACCGCGTGCCGCATGGCCTCCGCCATCAGCACCGGCTCCTGCGCCCGCGTCACCGCCGAGGCCAGCATCACGCCCGCGCACCCCAGCTCCATGGCGAGCGCGGCGTCCGAGGCCGTGCCCGCCCCCGCGTCCAGGATCACCGGCACGCGCGCGTTCTCGACGATCAGCTGGAAGTTGTGCGGGTTCCGGATTCCGAGCCCGGACCCGATGGGCGAGCCGAGCGGCATGATCGCCGCGCAGCCGACGTCCTCCAGCTTCCGCGCCAGCACCGGGTCGTCGTTCGTGTACGGCAGCACGGTGAAGCCGTCGTCGACCAGCGTCTCCGCCGCGTCGAGCAGCTCGATCGGATCGGGCAGCAGGGTGCGCTCGTCGGCGATGACCTCCAGCTTGACCAGGTCGGTGCCCAGCGCCTCGCGCGCGAGACGGGCGGTCAGCACGGCCTCACCGGCGGTGTAGCAGCCGGCCGTGTTCGGCAGGACGCGGATGCCGAGCCGGCCGAGCACCGACAGGACCGAGCCGTGCACGGACGCGTCCACGCGCCGCATCGCGACCGTCGTCAGCTCCGTTCCGGAGGCCGCCAGGGAGCGCTCCAGAACGTCGAGGCTGGGCGCGCCGCCCGTCCCCATGATCAGCCGGGACCCGTAGGACGTACCGCCGAGGACGAAGGGATCGTCGGCCATGGGTCAGCCTCCTTGGACGGCGGTGAGGACTTCGACGCGGTCGCCCTCGGCGAGGGACGTGGACGGCCACTGCGCGCGCGGGACGACTGTTTCGTTCAGGGCGGCGGCCACCCCGGCCGGTGCGGGGGTGAGGGTCGCGACGAGCGCGTCGAGAGCGGTTCCCGCGGCGATCCGCTGCCGCTCCCCGTTGACGACGATGTTCATGCGGGCTGCTCCGTGAGGGCGGTGGCGCCGAAGCGCAGAGGGGTGAACGGGCGGGCTTCGGCGGGGAGTTCGCCGGTGGTCAGGACGTGGGCCATCGCGTCGCCGGTGACGGGCGTCAGCAGCACGCCGTTGCGGAAGTGCCCGGTGGCCAGCAGCAGTCCGTCCAGCGCGGTCGGGCCGAGCAGCGGCGCGTTGTCCGGCGAGCCGGGGCGCAGCCCCGCGCGGGTCTCGGTGAGCGGCAGCTCGGTGATCCCGGGAACCAGCTCGTGGGCGTCGCGCAGCAACTCGTAGACGCCGCCCGCCGTCACGGTGGTGTCCCAGCCCAGCTCCTCGCTGGTCGCGCCCACCACCAGCTCGCCGTTCTCGCGCGGTACCAGGTAGACGTGGCTGCCGCGCACCATGGCCCGGACGGTGCGGTGCAGGAAGGGCGCGTACCGCTGCGGCACGGTCAGCCGCAGCACCTGCCCCTTCACCGGGCGCACGGGCGGCAGGACGTCGTCGGGGACGCCCGCCAGACGCCCGCTGAGGCTGCCCCCGGCGAGCACCACCCGGCCGGCGGTGAGCTCGGTGCCGTCCGTGGTCAGGACTCCCGCGGCCCGGTCGCCCACGACGGTCAGGCGCTGCGCCCAGGTCCGGTGCACGACCACTCCGGCCCGCTCGCACGCCGTGACCAGGGCCCGTGCGAGGCGCCGCGGGTCGATCTGGTGGTCGCCGTCGACCCGCAGACCACCGCGTACGCCGGGCGCGAGCATAGGCTCCAGACGGCGGCACTCACGGCCGCTCAGCCACTCCGACTCCAGCCCCGACCGGCTCTGCAGAGCGTGCAGTTCCCGCAGGTGGGCGCGGTCGTCGGCGTCCAGCGCGACGGCCAGCGTGCCGCACCGGCGGTAGCCGAGGTCCTGGCCGGTCGCCTCGGTGAGCTCGGCGACGAAGTCCGGATAGCGGCGCGCGGAGGCGAGGTTGAGGCCCAGCAGGGTCTCCTCGCCGAAGTGCAGTTCGGTGACGGCGGCGAGCATCCCGGCCGCGACCTGGGCGGCCCCGCCGCCCGGCTCGGGGTCCACGAGCGCGGTGGTGAACCCGCGTTGCGCGGCCCGCCAGGCTGTCACCAGACCGATGATGCCGCCCCCGATGACGAGGACGTCTGACGAACGTGCAGGCGACATAGGCGTCCAGCCCCTCCCTTCGCCGGCATGACCCGGATCAGGTTCGTACGGTCGGAGGCCGCCCCAGCCTCCCTCTCAGCCCGGTGCGTCCGGGCTCCCGCGAGTGCTTTACGTTGGCCACCCTAGCCCTCCCCCGCCCGTCTCAGTAAGGGAGCCTCCGCCCATGGCGCGATCGCTCGACGGCCTTGTCCTCGCCCCCGTCGCCGACCAGGCACCGGGCCAGGTGGGCACCCGCACGCGGTTCGCCTACCACGAGGAGGACGGCCTGGTCTGGGCCGACTACGCGGGCGGTGACATCGTCCGAGGACACCTGGTGGGCACCCGTGAGGGCGACCGCCTCGACTTCCGGTACGTGCAGCTCAAACACGACGGGACCACCGCGTCGGGCCACTGCGTGTCCCTCGTGGTGGAACTCCCCGACGGCCGCGTCCGACTGGAGGAGAATTGGGCGTGGGAGTCGCGGCAAGGCACGGGGACGAGCGTGGTGGAAGAGCCGCGCGTGACAGACCGTGTGGAACAGGTCACTGAGCACGCCCCCTGACTGACGAATTGTCAGGTGTCTAAGGTGATCAGGTGAGCGAGCAGACGCAGGCACAGTCTCAGTCGCAGGAGCCCACGGCACGGCGGGTCGTCGTGGTGGGCGCGGGCATGGCCGGAGTGCAGACCGCGGTCGCCCTGCGCGAGCAGGGCTTCAAGGGCACCGTCACGCTGATCGGCGCGGAACCGCATCAGCCGTACGACCGGCCGCCGCTGTCCAAGGCCGTCCTGCTGGGCAAGGCCGAGGGCTCCGCCTTCGACGTCGACTTCGAGGCCCTGGACATCGACCTGCGGCTGGGCCGCGAGGCACTCGGCGTACGCCCCGGGGACCACGAACTGGACACGGCCGCCGGGCCCGTCCCGTACGACGTCCTGGTCGTCGCCACCGGCGCGGAACCCATCCAGCTGCCCGGCGCGGAAGGCGTGCCGGGGGTGCACCTGCTGCGCACCCTGGACGACGCCGACCGGCTGCGTCCCGTCCTCGCCCGGCAACACGACATCGTGGTCGTCGGCGCGGGCTGGATCGGCGCCGAGTTCGCCACGGCGGCGCGCGAGGCGGGCTGCGCGGTGACGGTCGTCGAGGCCGCCGACCGGCCCCTCGCCGGCGCGCTGCCCGCCGAGGTGGCCGCGCCGATGGCCGCCTGGTACGCGGACAGCGGCGCCTCGCTGCGCACCAACGCGCGCGTGGAGCGCATCGAGCCCGGCGCGGTGATCCTGGACGACGGCTCGCGGGTGCCCGCGGACGCCGTCGTGGTCGGGATCGGGGCGCGGCCCGCGACCGGCTGGATCGCCGGCTCCGGCATCGAGCTCGGCGCCCACCGCGAGATCGTCGCCGACAACCACCTGCGCACCTCCCTGCCGGACGTCTACGCGGTCGGCGACTGCGCCTCCTTCCCGTCGGGACGCTACGAGGACCGCCTCCTCGTCCATCACTGGGACAACGCCCTCCAGGGCCCGCGCACGGTCGCCCTGAACATCGTCGGAGAGGCGCCCGCCGCCTACGACCCCGTGCCGTACTTCTGGTCCGAGCAGTTCGGCCGCTTCGTGCAGTACGTCGGCCACCACGCGCCCGCCGACACCCTGGTGTGGCGCGGGGACTCCTCCAGCGCCGCCTGGTCGGTGTGCTGGCTCCGCGAGACACGGCTGGTCGCCCTCCTGGCGGTGGGCCGCCCGAGGGATCTCGCCCAGGGCCGTCGGCTCATCGAGGCGGGCGCACGCATGGATCCGGAACTGCTCGCGGACCCGTCGAGGCCCCTGAAGGGCGCCACGGCCTGATCCGTCACCCCAGGTCGGACGCCCTTGGCTTCCGACTGTCGGTCCGGGATGGCAGGCTTGTCCCGTGACCGAGATTGACGCAAAGATCGATGCTCTCGTCCCCGCCTGGCTCACCCTCCCCGACATCGCCGAACAGTTCGGCGTCGAGGTGACGCGCGTCCGGCAGCTGGTCAAGGACGGCCAGCTGATCGCCGTACGCCGTGGTGAGAACCGCGCGCTGCACGTCCCCGCCGATTTCATCGACGCGGACGAACAGAAGGTCGTCAAGGGCCTGGCCGGCACTTTGACGCTCCTGAGGGACGACGGCTTCTCCGACGAAGAGGCCCTCGAGTGGCTCTTCACCCCCGACCCGAGCCTGCCCGGCACCCCCGCGCAGGCTTTGAGCGAGAATCGCGGCACGGAGGTGAAGCGCCGCGCCCAGGCGCTCGCCGTCTGACCTGAACGCGACCGTCCGGCACGGGGAGCGCGGCGGCGGGACCATCCCGGCCGCCGCGCTCCCCGCGCACCGACAACGGGGGGACCCACGCATGCCCGAGAACGCCGCCACCACCGCGCGCGGCCGGCTCGCCGACGCCCGCGTCTACCTGTGCACGGACGCCCGCAGGCGTCAGGGCGACCTCGCCGAGTTCCTCGACGCGGTCCTGGCGGGCGGCGTCGACATCGTGCAGCTGCGCGACAAGGGCATGGAGGCGGGGGAGGAACTGGAACACCTCCAGGTCTTCGCGGACGCCTGCGCCCGCCACGGAAAGCTCCTCGCGGTCAACGACCGGGCGGACGTGGCCCACGCCGTCCGCGCCGACGTCCTGCATCTGGGCCAGGGGGACCTCCCGGTTCCCGCGGCCCGCGCGATCCTCGGCGACGAGGTCCTCATCGGCCGCTCCACGCACGCCGGGTCCGAGGCCGCGGCCGCCGCGGTCCAGAAGGGCGTGGACTACTTCTGCACCGGCCCCTGCTGGCCCACCCCCACCAAACCCGGCCGTCACGCACCCGGCCTCGACCTGGTCCGCGGCACGGCCGCTCTCGGCACCGACCGCCCCTGGTTCGCGATCGGCGGCATCGACCTCGGCCGCCTCGACGAGGTGCTCGAAGCGGGCGCCCGCCGGGTCGTCGTCGTACGGGCGATCACCGAGGCGGACGACCCGGGCGCGGCGGCGGCGGAGTTCGCGAAGAGGCTGCGCGAGGCGTAGCCGCGCCGGCAGCCCGCGCGGAGAGCGCCGATCCGGCCGAGGCTGTCCGAGGTGTCCGAGGTGTCCGAGGGTGTCCGAGGGGTGGACAAGAAATCGACAGATCGGACAAATCTCAGCGGTTCGGTTGGGGGACCGACGCCCTCTGGCTAACCTGCGAGTATGGCCCTCGGATCTGCTTCCACCAGGACTGATCGCGCACGCACCGTGCGAGACATGCTCGCGACCGGCAAAAAGACCTACTCGTTCGAGTTCTCGGCGCCGAAGACCCCCAAGGGCGAGCGGAACCTGTGGAACGCCCTGCGGAGGGTCGAGGCCGTCGCGCCCGACTTCGTCTCCGTGACCTACGGGGCCGGCGGCTCCACCCGGGCCGGCACGGTCAAGGAGACCGAGCAGATCGTCCTCGACACGACCCTCACCCCGGTCGCGCACCTCACCGCGGTCAACCACTCCATCGCGGAACTGCGCAACATCATCGGGCAGTACGCCGACGCGGGCATCCGCAACATGCTGGCCGTGCGCGGCGACCCGCCCGGCGACCCCATGGGCGAGTGGGTCCCGCACCCCAAGGGTCTGACCTACGCGGCCGAACTCGTGCGCCTCATCAAGGAATCCGGAGATTTCTGCGTCGGGGTCGCCGCCTTCCCGGAGATGCACCCGCGGTCCACCACATGGGACCTGGACGTCTCCCACTTCGTCGACAAGTGCCGCGCCGGCGCCGACTACGCGATCACACAGATGTTCTTCCAGCCGGAGTCCTACCTGCGCCTGCGCGACCGCGTCGACGGGGCGGGCTGCGCGACGCCTGTCATCCCCGAAGTCATGCCGGTGACGAGTGTGAAGATGTTGGAACGGCTGCCCAAACTCTCGAATGCTTCGTTCCCGGACGTCCTGAAAGAGCGGATCCTCACAGTCAAAGACGATCCGGCGGCTGTACGCTCCATTGGGATCGAGTTCGCGACGGAGTTCTGTGCGAGGCTGCTGGCCGAGGGAGTCCCCGGACTGCACTTCATCACGCTGAACAACTCAACGGCGACGCTGGAAATCTACGAGAATCTGGGCCTGCACCACCCGCAGCAGGCCTAGACCGGTCGCACCCGCGTACGACACACTGCGTAGCGGCCACTGGGAGAGGGGCGTACATGGGCTTGACGGTCCTCTATCTTGCCTTCGGCATCGTCGCGCTGTGGCTGCTCGGCGAGGTGCTGCTGCAGTACAAGGCGCGCCTGCGGTTCCGGCTGCTCGCCTTCGTCGGCTTCCTCGGTGTGGTTCTCGGCGTCCTGATGCACTCGGTCGTGGTCATCGGCCTGGGCGCGGCCGCCTTCACGGTCGGCCAGACCTATGTGACGCTGTCGTTCCGCCAGGGCTTCGCGCAGGGCTGGGCCATCAACGGCCGCTCCGCGCCGGCCAAGCCCAGCAAGCGCCGCCGCGGGGAGCCGGAGAACCCCGAGAACTCCGAGAACCCGGAGAACGACGACCCGTCGCTCGAGGGCTCCGACCTCGAAGCGGGCGATGAGGCGGCCTACCGGCGCGACGACCAGTACGCCGCCGATGACGACGTCTTTACACCCGCGCAGTCCGACCGCTTCATGCCCCCGGAATCGGCCGAGCCCGCCGCCGCGTCCACCGCGGTGTACGAACCGCAGCCCCTGCCCGAGGACACCGGCTCCTACGGCGTCTACAACGCCGCCGCCTACGCCGCCGCCAACGACCAGTCCTACGCGGGCGCGGCCCAGTCCCAGGACCAGCAGGCGTACGCGACGGCCTCCCAGGACCAGCAGGCCTACGCGTACGACGGCTACACGGGCTACGACCAGCAGCAGTACGGCTACGACAACAGCCAGCAGCAGTACGCCGCCTACTCCGACCCGTACATCGGCCAGCAGACGTACACGGGCGCCTCGTACGACACCACCTACAACGGTGGCGACCAGCAGCAGTACACGCAGCAACAGCAGAACTACGGCCAGGACCAGTACGGCACCGGCACGTACGGCGGCGAGACCCCGGCCGGCGGCGTCTGGGTGCCGCAGCAGCGCACCGACGAGCAGTACGGCGGCGAACTCCCGCCCGAGCAGCAGCAGTACCCGTACCAGGGCAACGGCAACAACAACGCCGGGTTCGACGAGCAGTACCGCTACTGACCGGCCGGACAGCGGCTGAGGGACTCCCCGCACCGCTGCCCGCCCGGTCCCAGGCCCTGCCGCTCCTGCCCGCCCGGTCCGTTCACTGCGAGCCCTGGAAGCCCTGCCCTTCCACGATCAGCCCGGCCACCAGCGCGCCCGACATGCCCGCGTGCGGCAGGCCGCCGCCCGGGTGCGCCCAGCCCCCGGCCGCGAAGAGCCCGGGCATACGCGTGCCGTTCGACGGGTGCAGCAGCCGCCCGTCCGCCGCGGCGAGCGCCGGGGCGGGGACCGCTCCCCCCTCGACACCGGTCGCCTCCGCGATGTCGGCCGGCGTACGGACCTCGTGCCACAGGAGCCGGTCGCGGAGACCGGGCAGGGCACGCCCGGCGGCGTCGAGGACCCGCTCAACGTCCGCCTCGGACACCTGCGCGCCCGACGGCACCGTGACCGTCAGAGTGACCGCCTCATGCTCCGCGTCCGGTACGAGCGCGGGGTCGTCGGGTCGTGACACCACGACGCTGGGCGCCACGGGCAGCCCGCGGCGCTCGCCGAAGAGCCGGTCCAACTCGCCCTCGCGGTCGGCCGTGTGGATCACCGTCCGATGGGCCACCCCGTCGGGCCGCCTGCCACGCAGTGCGAGCAGCACCGTCAGCCGGCTGGACGCCCCGGGCTGCGGCGGGACCTCGTCATCGCCCCGGATCACCGCCCCGGGGACGAGACTCTGAAGGACTCCGGGCGCCACGCCCGCGACCACGAAGTCCGCCTCCGCGAACGTGGTTCCCCCGGGACCGGAAGGCTGGGAGCCGGCCTCGGAGAACTCCACGCCGACGACCCGGCCGTCCTTCTCGACGATCCGCTCGACGGAGGTGGCGAAACGGAACTCGACCCTGCGGGCCACACATCGCTCGTACACCGCGCGCGCCAGCTCCCGGATGCCGCCGCGCACGTACCAGGTGCCGAAGGCGTGCTCCATGTACGGCAGCACGGCGGCGCTCGCCGGGGTGTCGCGCGGGTCGAGCCCGTACACCAGGGCGTGGCTCTCCAAGAGGGCCGTCAGGCGTGCGTCGCGCAGCTCCCAGGCGCCGATCTCGGCGAGGGTGCCGGCCCGGCGGGTGCGCAGCAGCTTCTTGTGCGTCACCGACGGGTAGGGCTCGCGCTCCGCCAGCACCGGCCAGTTGGGCCACAGCGGCTCTTCCAGGAGCGGTCTGCGGGAGCGGTCCCACGCCTCGCGGGCCCGCACCAGGAAGTCGCCCCACCGCGCGCCCGCGTCCGCGCCGAGCGCTTCGTCCAGCGCGGTGAGCACGCCCGCGCGCGAGGCGTTCGGCAGGGACACCCGCGTGCCGTCGGCGAAGACATGGTCGGTCGACGGGTCGACCTGCACCAGCTCGACGCACTCCTCCAGGGGCTGCTTCCCCGTCTTGACGAACAGGTCGCGGTAGACGGCGGGCAGCGGCAGCAGCCCCGGGCCCGTGTCGAAGGCGAAGCCGTCGCGCTCGAAGCGGCGCACCGCACCGCCGTACGTCTCCGTCCGCTCGTACACCACCACCCGGTGGCCCGCGACGGCCAGCCGGGCGGCGGCCGCCATCGCGCCCATCCCGGCGCCGATCACCGCAATCCGTCCCATGCCGGCGACTTTATCGGCCGCCACCGACAGTCCCGCCCCGGAGGCCGGGCGGGACGGTCCTGGCCCGCCCCCGGCACCGAGGCCGGCCGGCGCCCGGTCCGCCCCGGCGGTCAGTCGTGGTTCGCCCGCGACTCCCGCACGGGCGGCTGCTCCACCCGTGCGGCCATCCGTCTCTCCCCCCGGCGCTGCGCGCGGCGGACCAGGAACCGTCTGATCCGTGAGACGAGGAAGTAGAGCACCGCGAGCCCGGTGAACAGCAGGACACCGGCGATCATCGCCGCGGCCTCGGGATGGAACATGGCGAAGGTGAGGAGGCCGGCGACCCCGAGATCCTCGGCGGTGCTCATCACGAAGTTGCTGAACGGTTCCGGCGAGGTGTTGATCGCCATCCGCGTCCCGGCCTTGACCGTGTGGCTCGCCAGCGCCGTCGAACCGCCGATCAGGCCCGCCGTCAGATCCGAGACCGAGCCGCTCTGTCCGGCGAGCAGCGCCCCGACCCACGCACCCGCCACCGGCCGGATCACGGTGTGCACGGAGTCCCACACCGAATCCACGTACGGGATCTTGTCGGCGACCGCCTCGCAGAGGAAGAGAACGCCGACTGTGACCAGGATCTCAGGGCGTTGCAGGGACTCCGGGACGTCGTCGCTCAGCCCGGTCGCTCCGAAGACGCCGAGGAGCAGCACCACCGCGTACGCGTTGATACCGCTGGCCCAGCCGCTGGTGAAGACCAGGGGGAGTACGGACACGGACGCGATCGTAACCAGTCGGCAAGAGGGCGTCCTGGGCATGAGTGCGTATGCCTGAGTATCCGTACCTACAGGGTGAGATGAGTAGGCGCACGGATGGGCCCGACCTGCGCGAACGGGAGAGTGGAGACACGGAAAGGGGCGCGGCTCCGGTACCGCCGACACGGGGCGGCGGAACGGAACTCGCGCCCTTGGCCGCTCCTTCCGCCGACCCGCTCGGCGGGAGTGAGACACGGGGGAACCCGGGGGACGACCGAACGGGGGCCCAACGGGGGTACGGGGGGAACGCACGGGGGAGCACGACGAAGCGCCGGTTCGAACGGCCCGCGGGGGACGCGGCCGTCCGAACCGGCGCTTTCGTATGCGGAGCGCGTCCTCGGGGCGCGACGCGCTCCGAGGACGCGCGGCTCAGCCGTGGCCGCTCACACGCCCCTGGAGGAGCCGGGACAGCGCCGCGTGGACGTCGTCCAGGGAGCGCTCCGGCTGGAAGGCCTGCCAGTCCAGGGCGGCCACCAGGACCATCCCGACCAGCGCCGCCGCCGTCAGCGGGATGTCGATCTCGTCGCTGAGCTCGCCGCCCGCCACCGCGTCGCGCAGAACGTCCTCGACGACCGCCACCGCCTGCTGCCGCACCACCATCAGGGTGGACTGCCAGGCCCGGTTGGTACGCCAGAGCTCCGCCACGTAGAGCTGGGTGAAGGCCGGATAGCGGTTGATGAAGAAGAGCCCGGCCCGGATCATCGCGTCCAGCGCGTCGACCTTGCTGCCACCGTCGCGGGCGGTCTTCTCCGCCGCCTCCCGCAGCGAGGCGGTGAGGAGGCCCACGCCGTGCCGCAGCAGTTCCTCGAAGAGGACCGACTTGCTCGCGAAGTTGTAGTAGACCGTGCCTTTCGCGACCCCGGCCCGCTCGGCGATCTCGTCCACTGTGGTGGCGGAGAAGCCCTGTTCGGCGATCAGGGTGACGGCCGCCTCGTAGAGCTTCTGCCGGGTCGCCTCGCGGCGGGTGCCGCCGCCCGCCGTGGTGCTGCTGCTGTCCATGGCCCCGATTGTCACAGGAGCGCCCGCGCGCGTTGTCACAGGCTCAGCTCCGGGTGCAGCCGGTCGAAGGTCCACACCTGCTTGCGGCGCGCCGACAGGGCGGTGAGCGCGAGGGCGCCCACGGTGAAGGCCGTCAGTACGACGCACGCCGTCCGGACCGGGTCGAGGCCGCCGCCGGAGATGAGCCTCCGGAGGGCCTCGACGACGTAGCTCATCGGCAGGAACGGGTGGATCGCGTTGAAGAAGCCCGGACTGGTCTGGACGGGGTAGGTGCCGCCCGCCGAGGTGAGCTGGAGCATCAGGAAGGCCAGGACGAGGATCCGGCCCGCCGCTCCGAAGCGCGCGTTCAGCCACTGCACGATCGCCGCGAAGCAGGCCGTCACCAGGAACAGGAAGCCCACGGTTCCGGCCGCCCGCACCATCTGGAGGCCGATCGCCCAGTGGAGCACCGCCATCAGTGCCGCCGTCTGGAGCACGCCGACGGCGGCGACCGGCAGCCAGCCCGCCAGCGCGATGCGCCAGGCCGAGGCGCCCGCCGCGAGCGCGCGTCGGTTCAGCGGCTGGATCAGCATGTACGCCACCATCGAGCCGACCCAGAGGGACAGCGGGATGAAGTACGGGGCGAATCCCGTGCCGTAGTTGGGCGCCTTGTGCAGGTCCCTGGAGGCCAGTTGCACCGGGTCGGCCATGACCTGGGTGCGCTGGTCGCGGTCGGGCTTGTCGTAGTCGGGGATCTGGTCGGCGCCGTCGTGGAGTCCGCCGGCCAGCTTCCCGGAGCCGCCGACGAGCTTGTACAGGCCGCCGTCGAGGTCGCTCGCGCCCGTCTTCAACTGTCCGACGCCCGTGTCGAGGTCCGACGCGCCGGACTTGGCGGTGCCGAGACCGGAGTGCAGCCGCTTCGCCCCCTTGGCGACCGCGGAGGCGCCCTCGTTCAACTCGTTGATCTTGGAGACGGAGTCGTCGAGGTCCTCGGAGAGATGCGGCGAGCGGTCGGCGAGGGCCTGTGCCTGCTTCTCCAGCGTCGCCAGGTTCTTGTCCAGCTTGTCGAGGTCGCCGTCCTGGTCGTCGATCAGCGTGTTCACGTCGTCGGCGACCTTGACGACGTCCGCCGCCGCCTCCTTGGCCTTCTTCAGCTCGGGACACGCCGCGTCAGGGATCGGGAGCGTCTCGCACCGCGCGCGGTGGACGGTGTCCAGCGCGTCGGACGCGGTGCGCGCGCCCTTGGCCGCGGCCGGGGCCGTCTCCACCAGGGTGTCGAGGTTGTGGCGGATCCCAGCGGCCGAGTCGGCGACCAGCCGGGCCGTGTCACCGATCGACTTCTCGTTGTCCTTCAGGAAGGGGCCGACCTTGTCCGCGACCCCGTTGACCTTGTCGGCCAGCGCCCGGGTGCCGTCCGCGACCCGGCGCGATCCGTCCTCCAGGTCATCCGCGCCCGTGTTGAGTTTCCTCAGGCCCCCGGAGAGCGTTCCGCTGCCCTTCTTGGCCTCCTTGAGGCCGTCCGCGAGGTCCTTGGAGCCCTTCTTCGCCTGGCCGATGCCGCCGTTGAGTTTGTCGGCGCCCTCGGCGGCCTGCACGGTCGCCCCGTGGATGTCCGAGAACGAGATGAAGATCTTGTCGAGGAACGAACGCGAGGCCTTCGTGGACGCGGCCGTCCGCACCTCGCTGAACACCGTGCGGGAGATCTGCCCGACGATGTAGTTGTTCGCGTCGTTGGTCCGCACCTGGAGCGCGCTCGTCTCGGGCGACGCCCCGGAACTGGACGCGATCCGCTTGCTGAAGTCGCCCGGCATGGTCAGCGACAGGTAGTACGTGCCGTCCTCCACACCCCGGCGGGCCTCGGCGGAGCTCACCTCGTGCCACTCGAAGGTGTCGCTGTCGCGCAGCCCCTCGGTGATGTTGTCGCCGACCGTGACCTTCTTGCCGCCGGCCGTCGCCCCCCTGTCGTCGTTCACCAGCGCCACAGGGATGCGGTCGAGACGGTCGTACGGGTCCCAGAACGACCACAGGTAGAGGGCGCCGTACAGCAGGGGCAGCAGCAGGAGCGCGGCCAGCGCGGCACGCGGAAGCTTGCCCCGGCCGAAGCGGCGGAGTTCAAGAACGGCCAATTCAGGCGAGCGCATCGGCCGTCTCCTTGTCGTTGGTCCCGCTGTCGCTGTCGCTGTCGCTGTCGCTGTCGGCTGCGGCGCCGGCGTCGGCAGTCGGGGTGATGGCAGCCGAGGTGTCGGCCTCGGCGGTGGCAGCGGCAGTGGTGGTGTCGGCGGTGGCAGCGGCGGTAGTGGTGTCGGCGGTCCTCGACGTGCCGCCCGGTGCGGTGGACACGACGACGGCGCCCTCGGGGGCCTCGCTGCACACCGCCAGCACCGTGGTGCCCGACTCGGCCAGCGACGTCAGCAGGGCCCAGACCTCGGACCGTTCGGCGTCCGAGAGCTTGAGGTCCGTGTCATCGACACCGAGCAGCCGCGGGCGCCCGATCAGGGCCAGCGCGAGGGACAGCCGCAGCGCTTCGAGCCGCTCCAGATCGCGTACGGCGGTCCTCGACTCCTTGGGCAGCGTCGCCGGGTCGAGTCCGGCGGCGGCCAGCGCGGCGTCGATCCGCAGCGCGGTCTCGCTCACCCGCTCGGCGCGCGGCCGCAGCAGGCCCCGCAGCGAACCGCCGAACCGCCGCTGCAACAGAGCGCGCTCCCGCAGGTGCTCCCCGACGGTCAGGGCGGGGTCGAGGTCCGTGACCCCGGGAACATGTGCGAGCGCGCTCGTCCGGCGCACCGCGGCCATCTGCTTCGGCAGTCTCGACGAACCCACGGCCGCCGTCCCCTCGGTGGCCTTCATCCGGCCCGTGAGTGCGAGCAGCAGGCACGTGCGGCCGGACCCGGACGGCCCCTCGATCGCGACGAGCGATCCCGGCTCCGCGTCGAGACGAACCCCCCGGAACGCCCAGCCGCGGGGCCCCCTGAGGCCGAAGTCCTCGGCCGTGACGCCCAGTCCGTTCGGACCGTCCACAGCTTCCCCCATCCCCTGAAACATGGAACTACTTTTGAACTGACTGGTCAGTGCAAAAACTATCCCGAACTTTCGATCGAAGCAAAAGCCCAGGTCAGAACGGATTGTCAGTGGCATACCGCACGATGGGCACATACGGCCACAGTGCCGTCACACGACGACAGGAGGTTCGTCATGGCCAGCTCTTCCGCAGCCGCCGCCCGTCGGCGCCGCGCCCCCGGCCCTGCCCCCTCACTGAACGGCCCGGCGGGCGATGTGCATCCCGTGCTCCGCCGGGCCACGGCGCCACCCGCCGCCCTCGACCTGCTCTCCCAGGCCCGCGCCGGACTCGACGAGGCGACGGCCCTGGAAACGTCCAACGACCGCTACGCGACGGCCCACTTGGCCGCGCTGCGCACCGCCGCCGCCGTCCTCGCCGCGCGAGGCCGCCCGGAGCCCACGCCCCGACGCAGGGCGCGGATCCGCAGCGCCTGGGAAGTGCTCCCGGAGATCGCGCCCGAACTGACCGAGTGGAGCGCGCTGTTCGCCTCCGGGGCCACCCGCCGTGCCCGCGCGGAGGCGGGCATCCAGGGAGCGGCCACCACGCGCGACGCCGACGACCTGATACGCGACGTCGCCATGTTCCTGCGTCTCGTCGAGCGGATGCTGCTGCTGCAACCCGTGCTGCCCCAGCCCCGTCAGGACGGGGACCGTGACCGGGACGGTGACCGGGTGGACAGGGAGGTTCCGGACGCCGGTTGACCGGCGCGGGGGTGAGGAGCGGGGTGACGGACGGGCCGACTTGAGGGCCACGGGCGGACCGTGCGAGGACCGCGGTTCGCCCGGTGCGAGGACCTCGGGCGGAGCGTGGGGCGCCGACGGCCCGGCGCCCGTCCGGCGGCCGTTCATCGTGCGATCCGGCACACGTGAGACGGAGGGTCGTCCACGGCGGCGGAGGCAATAGGGTGGAGTCGCCTGCAGCCTCCCGCCGGGAGGCCCGAAGATCGCTCCGCCGTACGAAGAGGCGGTGCCGCGCCGAGGAGTCAACTGCCGTGTCGGACCCGATGCGCCCCCGCGCTTCTCTCCGTACCGCCGTGGTCTGGGAGGTCCTCAAGGACGCCCTGGACCGCCGGGTCAAGGTCGCCGGGCGGGAGTCGCTCGACGTACTGGACACGGGTGGCGGCAGCGGTAACTTCGCCGTGCCCGTCGCCCGGCTCGGCCACCGTGTCACCGTCGTCGACCCCAGCCCGAACGCGCTGTTCGCGCTGGAGCGCCGCGCCGCCGAGGCCGGGGTCGCCGACCGTGTGCAGGGTGTCCAGGGCGACGCGCACGGCCTCTTCGACGTGGTCGAGCGCGGCGGCTACGACGCCGTGCTCTGCCATGGCGTCCTGGAGTACGTCGACGACCCGGCCGAGGGGGTCCGCAACGTGGTGGACGCGCTGCGGCCCGAGGGCGTGCTCAGCCTCCTCGCCGCCGGCCTCGGCGGAGCCGTGCTGGCCCGCGCCCTCGCCGGGCACTTCAAGGAGGCCCGGCACGCACTCGATGACCCGGACGGACGCTGGGGCGAGGGTGATCCTGTTCCGCACCGGTTCACCGCCGAGCAGCTCACCTCCCTGGTCGCGGGCGCCGGCCTGCACGTCGGTGCCGTGCACGGCGTACGGGTCTTCGCGGATCTGGTGCCGGGGGTCCTGGTGGACACCGAGCCGGGCGCCCTGGAAGCCCTGCTGAAGCTGGAGGCGGCGGCCGCCGAACTCGCCGCGTTCCACTCGGTGGCCACACAGCTCCATGTGCTCGGTGAGGCCCGCGGGGCCGGTGAGGGCTGAGCGGCCTCCCGTGGTGCGCCGCTGATCAGGGGCTCGGCAGCAGATGGAGTACGCCACAGACCACCCGATCGAGTGCTCGGCGCCGTATGATCGGGGGAGACCGTCCGGCATGACGGACCGTTCGCTGGGGAATGCACGCCTCAGTACATCGGGTCGCCATGACGGCTTCCGGTTGGCGAATTGGCGTAGAGGGGCGGGTTTCACGGGGGCGATTCCCTGCCTATCCTGAAGGGGACCCCCGGTCGCCCCGGCGACTGCACGATGAGGAGGACTCCGTGCCGCTCTCGGAGCACGAGCAGCGAATGCTCGAGCAGATGGAGCGAGCGCTGTACGCCGAAGATCCCAAGTTCGCGACAGCGCTTGAGGGAAGCGGGCTGCGTACGTACACCCGACGACGGGTTTACCAGGCGGTCGCGGGCTTCCTGGTGGGTATCGCGCTCCTCATGGCTGGAATGGTCGCAGTTCAGATCTGGCTGAGCGTGGTGGGCTTCCTGGTCATGCTGGGCTGTGCGGTGCTCGCCGTCACCGGTTGGCGCAAAGCTCCCAAGCCGGGTGAACAGCCGGCCGCCTCGGGCTCACCGGCCGCTCGCCGTCAGGGCCGGCAACGCCGCTCCGTAATGGACCGCATCGAACAGCGCTGGCAACGTCGCCGCGACGAACAGGGCGGCAACTGAGCCCTGCGGCGTCGCAGCCACAGACATACGCGTGAGGGGGCGCGGAGATCGTCGTACGGCAGGCAGGCAGGCAGGCGGGCAGCAGGCAGGCGGTTGGGTGTCGGCGTGGGGGCACCTCCGTACGGCGTGCGGGCGT
>NZ_JBEXNW010000042.1:0-76617 GCF_040611295.1 Streptomyces sp. NPDC002935 | reverse complement strand
CGTCGCCGCTGGATCAGACGTGAGCTTCCGAGGGAACCGCTGCTCGATCCGAACGTAAGCGACGGGCATGCGATGTACCGGCACGGCCCCTTCCGCCGGATGACGGCCGCGGGCGCGATATCGCTTTTCAGCCCCGGCCGAGGGGAAATTCCTTTCGGCTCCGGGGAAAAAATTCAGCCCCTCCGGCGTTTGAGGAGCGGGGTCTGGGGCGGAGCCCCAGGTACGGGAAGGGTAGGGGCGGCGGGGGCGAAAGACGGTTGTGGGGCGGGGCATCCGTGCCGGGGACGGTGTGGACGCCGGTTCCCGGGCCCGGGGAGGGGGCCGCTACGAGGGGCGGCCGGTCCCCCGGGTCCCGGCCCGGGGAGGGGGCCGCTACGGGGGGGCGGCGGTCCCCCGGGTCCAGGGGGAGAGTGGGCGCTACGAGTGGCCGAGCTCGGCTGTGGACTCGTCCGGGGTCGCGGGTACCGAGCCAGAGTCGGGGGACGGACGCAGCGGGAACGGGTCCACCTGGGTCTCGTCGATCACCGGAGCCGGCGGCCGCGGAGGCTTCGGCATGACCGCCGCCTCGGAGTGCCCACCACACCCGTACGCGAGCGACACCACGCGCCCGTCGGCCGGAGAGAACTCATTCGCACAGACACCGAACGCCTGTCCGAGTGAGCCCCCGATGCGGTTGAGGAAGCCGCAGCTGACGCACGACGCGGGCGCGGCCTGCGCCATCGCCGTCTTGGGCCCGTACGACTCCTCCCAGCGGTCGGCGGCCACATGCAGCCCGTACCGGGAGAGCACCCGGGCCCGACGCAGTCCCAGTTCCTCGGCCACGGACGCGATCGAACCCCGGCGCGGGGCCATCGGCAGGTTCGCGGGCGTACCCGCGGTCACCTCCGCGTCCTCCGCCTCCACCAGCTCGGCCATGTCCTCCGAGACCGCGGAGTTCGGCGCGGGCTCGTCCTCGCCGGAGTAGCCCGGCTCCAGCCGGAGATCCTCGGCGTCCGTGGGCAGCAGGTCCCCGGGACCCATGTCGCCGGGGCGGAGCCGCTCGCTCCACGGCACCCACTCCGGGGCCAGCAGCGCGTCGGTACCGGGCAGCAGCACCGTCTCGTCGAGGGTGACGAGCTTCGCCCGGGAGGCGCGGGCCACGGTCGACGCCCAGCGCCAGCCGCGGTACCCCGGTTCCTTGCACTCGAAGTAGTGCGTGACAACGCGGTCCCCCTCGGAGACCAACCCAAGATGCTCGCCGACGATGCCGGGATGGGCGGCTTCCTCGGCTGCCGCGCGGGCGAGGTCGACGGCCTCGGCGCACAGACGGTCCGGGGTGCGGCTTCGCGTTGTCGCTGCGCTCACAGGTATCGCTTCTCTCCTACGCCGTCTCACGGGTGCGCCCATCCTCAGCGGGGGTGCGGACGGAGCGGACCGGTGGGCCGCGTCGACGTCCGCGCCCGATCGCACTCGGGCGCACCTACGCCATCCATTCTGCGGGATGGCCGAGAGGCGCGCGGCCGAGAACAATCGCCGCAGGCGCGTTACGCACGCTACCTTCTCCTGGCCCCTGGGCCCACACCGGCGGGCGTCTTCGGCGCTCCGCGCCGGGATCTTTGCCGCTCCGCGGCACCCGGACTCCACCGCTCCGCGGCGTTTTTCCCGGCGCTCCGCGCCGAAAGTTTCCCGCCCACACCACCCGTCTCGCCCCGTCGACAAGTGATCCGCCCAAGACCGGACGGTCTCGCCCGTCGACAAGTGATCCGCCCAAGACCCGACCGTCTCGTCCCGTCGAAAAATGGTCCACCCGAAACCGGACCGTCTCGCCCTTCGAAACGTGATCCACCCAGGACCACACCGGCCCGGTTTGGCGAAAAATGGGCGGCGGTCCTGTGCCGGACCGGCGCCACCCCCTGCCGAACAGGACCCGTCGGCGCCCCCCACTCGGCCCTCACCGAACCCCCGTACGCGCGGTAACCGCACTACGCACCCCGAACTCGGGGCACTATGACGGAGTGGCATCCGCAAGGTCGCCCCAGGGAGCAACCGGTATCGGTGGCGCCAAAGGGAGCAACGGGAGTGGCGGATCGGGCCGGGTGACCGGGTCCGTCCGTGCGGTGGGGCGTGCCCTGCACTTCCCGGTGACGCGGACGGCGCGCGGTATCCGCAAGGCGACGCACGCCCACGGGGCGGGCGAGTCGGGCCTCGGGAAACTGATCGAACTGCACGCGGTGAACGGCGCGGGCGATGTCATGATCACGGTGGCGCTGGCGTCCACCGTGTTCTTCTCCGTGCCGACCGACGAGGCCCGCGGCCGGGTCGCCCTCTACCTGGGCATCACGATGGCGCCCTTCGCCCTCCTCGCCCCCGTGATCGGCCCACTGCTTGACCGCCTGCCGCACGGCCGGCGGGCCGCGATGGCGGGCTCGATGCTCGTCCGGGCCATGCTCGCGCTGATGCTGTCGGGGGCGGTCGTCACCGGCACCTTCGAGCTGTATCCCGCCGCGCTCGGCGTGCTCGTCGCCTCCAAGGCGTACGGCGTGGTGCGCAGCGCCGTCGTACCCCGGCTCCTGCCACCGACGTTCTCCCTGGTCAAGGCGAATTCCCGGGTCACACTGGGCGGGCTCCTCGCCACCGGCGTGGCCGGGCCGATCGCCGCCGTGCTCCAGACGCTGGGAGCGCGCTATCCGCTCTACGGCGCCTTCGTGATCTTCATCGGGGGCACGTTCCTGTCGTTCTCGCTGCCGCCCAAGGTCGACTCCGCCAAGGGCGAGGACAAGGCGCTGCTCGCCGCCGACCCGGAGCATCTGCACGGCCCGCACCTGAAGAAACCCCCGCGCCCCGGACTGCGGACAGTGGGCACGGCCGTCACCCATGCGCTCGGCGCCAACGCCTCGCTGCGCTGCCTGTCCGGCTTCCTGATCTTCTTCCTCGCCTTCCTGCTGCGCCAGCAGCCGCTCAGCGGCAAGAGCGCGGCGGTCTCGCTCGGCCTGGTGGTCATCTCGGCGGGCGTGGGCAACGCGCTCGGCACGGCCGTCGGAGCCTGGCTGAAACAGCGGGCTCCGGAGATCATCATCGTGACGGTGGTGGCGTTCGTGCTGGCCGTCGCGATCACGGCGGCGTTCTTCTACGGCACCCTGCTGGTGGCGTCTCTCGCCGCGGTCGCCGGGTTCGCACAGGCCCTCGCCAAGCTGTCCCTGGACGCGCTGATCCAGCGCGACGTCCCCGAACTCGTCCGGAGTTCGGCCTTCGCCCGCTCCGAGACGCTGCTCCAGATGGCCTGGGTCCTCGGCGGAGCCATCGGCATCGCGATGCCGCTCAACGGCACGCTCGGCCTCTCCGTGGCCGCCGGGATCGTCGCCGTGGGCTGGCTGACGACCGTGCGGGGGCTGCTCGCCGTGGCACGCCGCGGCGGATCGGCCCGGCAGCGGGTCTCCTGAGCCGCGCGGGGGCCACACACGGCACGCCGCACCCCACGTGGGGGCACGGGTGGGCGTGCCCGATAGCCTTCGGCCATGACCTCCCTGCCCCGCGGCAGAGCCGCTAATGGACAACGCGCAGCGCGCCGTCGCCGCGCCGTAGCCACCGTCGGCGCCGTTTCCGCCGGACTCCTCGCCCTGTCCGCCTGTGACAAGCCGACGCCGATCGCCACCATCACGGTCGGCGACAACTCGGTGAGTTCCGAGACCGACTGCTACAACGACGGTGACGCGGTGCAGACCGCGGACCTGGCGAAGTGCCTGAAGTCCAAGGACATCAAGTCCATCAAGGTCGACCCCGACGAGACCGTGCGGTTCGGTGTGGACCCGAAGATCGCGGACAAGGGCTGGACGATCCTGATGAACGGTCAGCCGCTGACCGACTCCAGCACGAAGACGTACCGGACCATTCCCGGAAGTGTCTTCTTCAACGAGCAGTACGGGGCCACCGGCAACTCGACGCTCGTCTCCGTCAAGGAGGGCGACAAGACGGTGACCGGTCTGTGGACCTTCAAGCTCAAGAAGGACGCCTGATCGCTGCCGCCGGGCCCCGGGTGCTCGTGGCCACCGCCGTCCTCGCCGAGAGGGACGCGGTGGCCGGGGCGTCGTCGGGCGCGGGGCGTGAGATACGGCTCCCCGGGGCGGCGCTCCACCGGGTCGGTGGGCACGATCTGCTCGCCGCCGGTGTCGGCCCCGCCCGCGCCGCCGCCTCCGTCTCCGCCGCGCTGACCGCCGCGGCCCTCGACGGCGCGCCCTACGGTCTCGTCGTCTGCGCGGGTGTCGCCGGCGGATTCCAGCCCGGCGCGCCCGTGGGATCCCTCGTGGTCGCCGACGACATCGTCGCGGCGGACCTGGGCGCGGAGGCGCCGGAAGGGTTCCTCCCGGTCACCGAGCTCGGCTTCGGGACCGTCAGCCACCGGCCACCTGAATCACTCGTACGAGAGGCCGCGGCCGTCACCGGTGGCCGGGTCGGAACGATTCTCACCGTGTCGACCGTGACCGGCAGCGCCGCCCGCGCCGCCGAACTGCGGGCCCGGCATCCGCGGGCCCTCGCCGAGGCGATGGAGGGCTTCGGGGTCGCCGAGGCGGCAGGCGCGCACGGGGTGCCGGTGCTGGAGATCCGCGCGGTGTCCAATCCCGTCGGGCCGCGTGACCGCGCCGCGTGGCGTATCGGCGAAGCCCTCGCGGCCCTCACCGAGGCTTTCGGGAAGCTGGGGCCCCTCCTGGAGAGTTGGAACCCACATGACCGCACGCGCTGAAACCGCCGAAGCCCTGCAGATCGCCTACTCGCCCTGTCCGAACGACACCTTCGTCTTCGACGCCTG
The DNA here is from genome assembly GCF_040611295.1 of Streptomyces sp. NPDC002935. Lineage (NCBI taxonomy): Bacteria > Bacillati > Actinomycetota > Actinomycetes > Kitasatosporales > Streptomycetaceae > Streptomyces > Streptomyces sp. NPDC002935. The sequence continues at coordinate 71,834 of NZ_JBEXNW010000042.1, read as the reverse complement.
GGCGCACGGCCGTATCCCGGGCGCGCCCGCGCTCGACGTGACCTTCGCGGACATCGACATCACCAACGGCATGGCCGAGCGCGGTGAGTTCGACGTGCTGAAGGTGTCGTACGCCGTGCTGCCGTACGTCCTGGACCGCTACGCGCTGCTGCCCTGCGGCGGCGCGCTGGGGCGGGGCTGCGGGCCGCTCGTGCTGACCAGGGAGGCGGGGACCGACCTAAGGGGCCGTACCGTCGCTGTGCCGAGCGAGCGGTCGACGGCGTATCTGCTGTTCCGGCTGTGGGCGGCGGACACCGTTCCCGGCGGGGTCGGCGAGGTCGTGGTCATGCCGTTCCACGAGATCATGCCGGCCGTACGGGACGGGAAGGTCGACGCGGGGCTCGTCATCCACGAGGCGCGTTTCACCTACCAGAACTACGGGCTGCACAAGCTCGCCGACATGGGCGAGCACTGGGAGCGGACCACCGGGCTGCCGATCCCGCTGGGCGCGATCATCGCCAGGCGGTCGCTGGGAGCGGAGCGGCTCCGGGCGCTCGCCGACGCCACCCGTGCCTCGGTCCGCGCCGCCTGGGACGACCCCGAGGCCTCCCGCGCCTATGTCCTCGAACACGCCCAGGAGATGGACCCGAAGGTCGCGGACCAGCACATCGGCCTGTACGTCAACGAGTTCACGGCCGATCTGGGCGACGACGGGCACGCGGCGATCCGCGGACTGCTCACGCGCGCGGCGGCCGAGGGGCTGGTGCCGCCCCTCGGACCGAACGCGCTGGACTTCCCCTGATTTCTCCCCCGGACCTCTCCGAATTCCCCTCGGAACCCCGTCCGGGGGGCCGCTAACGGCCGGTCATACGTCGAGCTGGTCGGCGACCGCGCGCAGCAGACCGGCGATCTGCTTGCCGGAGGCCTTGTCGGGATAGCGGCCCTTCTCCAGCATCGGTGTGATGTTTTCGAGGAGGGTCGTCAGGTCCTGGACGATGGAGGCCAGTTCGTCCGGCTTGCGGCGCTGGGCGGCCGCGACCGAGGGGGTCGGGTCCAGGAGCGTCACCGAGAGCGCCTGATCGCCGCGCTGACCGGCGACCACGCCGAACTCGACGCGCTGGCCGGGCTTGAGGGCGTCGACTCCGGCGGGCAGGACCGAGGAATGGACGAAGACGTCGCCGCCGTCGTCGCGGGAGAGAAAGCCGAAGCCCTTCTCAATATTGAACCACTTGACTTTGCCGGTGGGCACGTCTGTCCTCGTCCTCGTACTCGTCGGTAACTGCCTGGGAACCGCTCGGGTGGTTGCGGGGGCAACTGCCCGTGAAACGCCTCTGGATAGCACTACAGCGGGTCCTCCGACCCGCCGGTACCAAGGCTAATGGTCCGTCGGCTCGTGACAAGACGTCGCTGGATTGTTCCTTCGCGCAGGGAACTACCCTGGTCGGGTGCGTGACAAAACCCAAGTGAATTCCCTCGAAGCCGGCGACCGGCTGATCCGTGCCGGTGCCATCGTCTTCTTCATCGGAGCGTTGGCCACACTGGTCACCGTGGCACCGCTGTTGCTCGGCACGAAACCTTTTCCGGTCTACATGTTCGGCTTGAGCATGCTCATGGGCGTCGGATTCCTGTTGGCCGCCGCGGGCGTGCTCCGGTCCGCCGCGGAAGGCCGCCGCCGGGCCCGCGCGGCCCGTTCCTGACGGCGGTCGCGTCGGCGGTCCGGTGGTGGCCCCACGCCGCGGCTAGCGGTGGTTCTCCAGCCAGGCCGGGAACTCCGTGAGGTCGCCGAGGACGACGTCCGCCCCGGCGGCGCGCAGTTCCTCGGCGTCGCACGGTCCGGTCGCCACGGCCACCGAGTACGCCCGTGCCGTGCGCGCGCCGCGTACGTCGCCGGTGTGGTCGCCGACGTACACGCTCGCGCCGTGCTCGCGCAGCGCCACCGCCTTCTGCTCGGCCCACAGGTTGCCGACGAGTTCGTCCGCGTCGATGGCCAGATGGTCCAGGTGCAGCCTGGCGTTGGGCTCCCACTTCGCGGTGACGACGACCGTGCGCCCGCCCGCCGCCCGCACCGCCTCGACGGCCTCGCGCGCGCCGGGCATCGCGAGCGTGCCGGTTATGGCGTGTTCGGGGTACATCGCGCGGTAGAGGTCGGCGATCGCCGCGACCTCCTCGGCCGGGAACCAGTGGGCGAGTTCGACCTCCAGCGGCGGACCGAGCCGCGTGACCACGAGATCCGAGTCGATGTACGTCCCGGTCCGCGCCGAGATCGCCTCGAAGCAGGCGTGGATCCCGGGGCGGGAGTCGATCAGGGTCATGTCGAGGTCGAACCCGATGGTCAGCGCTGGGGAAGTCATATGGACCATTGTGCCCAGGCCGCCGGGGAGCCGGTCCAGGCCTTTTCGGCGGTCAGGTCCGGCGCTGGGAGCGCCAGACCAGGTACAGGGCCGAGGCGACGGCCGCGCCGCGCACGATCCAGGGCCAGGTCTCGGTCATCGCGTCCTTCATGTGCCCCTCGGCGACGGGGTCGCCCCAGCGGCTGTTCGTACGGCCCCAGAGCCACACGGCGCCGGCCGTCACGGACAGTCCCGGCAGGACGAGAACGGCCCACTTCGACTCCGCGGGGGTCAGCCTGCGCGAGCCGTAGGCGATCAGCCAGCCGAGGCCGAGCGCGAACCAGTTGCCGATGACGGCGCCGGCCACGAGGAGGGCGGCGGCGAGCAGGAGCAGGGGGTTGGTGTAGCCGCTGAGGCGCGGGAAGCGGCGGCGCGCGACGGCTTCCTCGGCCTCCGGCTCGTCCTCGGGACCCGGTGCCGCAGCCTTCTCCCTGGCCGGGCCGGCGTCCTCCTCGGCTCCGCGGTCCTTCTCCCCCGGGGGCGGCTTGAGCAGGTCGGGGATCTCCACGCCGCCGACGAACCCCGGCACGTTGTCCCCGAGCCCGAAGGGGCTGTTGTTCACGCGCCACCAGTCCGGCTGGGTCGCGCTGTCGCCCAGTTCGTGCGCGCTCGCCAGGTGGGGCGGGGACGGGGCGTCGGCCCCGGCGCTCTCGGCGGGGCGCGGTCGGGGGACGACACGGCGCAGTCCCTTGGGGCGCTCCTGCGGTTCGGCGGCGGCACGCTGGGTGGGCACGGCGGCCTGGGTCCGCGTACCGGCTCCGGGGCCGTCGGCGCCCTGTCCGGCCGCCGCGACGATCTCGCCGGGGGTGCCGAGGCGGTCGAGGATGCGGCGGACGGCGGTGGGGCTGTCGACGGTGCTCTTCGCCCGGCGGCGGTCGATCTCGCCCCGCAGCTCCGAGACCAGGCGCATCCGGGTCGCCGACGGCAACTGCCGCTGCTGGGCCAGGTCGCCGACCCGGCTCAGATAGTCGAAGACCAGCTGGTCGCTCTCGATCCCCACGAAGTCCCCTCCGGGGCCGGTGCGTTGGATACCCCGCGGTGACGAAGGTACCGGTTTTTCCGTTCCGGGGAGCGCCGCGCCCGGGGCTCGGGCAGCCGTGCGACCCGCACCGGCCGCCGGGAACGCGCGACCGGTGAACGATCCACGGGCCGGGGGCCGAGCCCCGGGAGGGTGCCACCCGCTACCGTTGACAGGATGAGCCCCGAGACGACCGCTCCGCGGTCCCTGGCGGAAGCCCTCCGCGTGCGGGACGACGCCTCCCTGTCCGCCCTCCTGCGGTCCCGTCCGGACCTGATCACCCCCGTCCCCACGGATCTCACCCAGCTCGCCACCCGGGCGGGCACCCGGGCGTCGGTCGTCCGCGCCCTGGAACGTCTGGACCGTTTCACGCTCCAGACGGCGGAGGCGCTGGCGGTGGCGCCGGAACAGGCGACGTACGACGAACTGCTCGGGCTGCTGGCGGGCGACGACAACGACCCCACGGTCACGGCGGCGTTCCCGCACGCGCTCGCGACGCTCCGCGAGCAGGCCCTCGTCTGGGGCGGCGACGAACGTCTCCGCCTCGTACGGACGGCACGCGAGCTGCTCGCGCCGTCGCCGCAGCATCCGTCCCCGACGGGGCTCGGGCCGACGGTCGCCGAAGCCACGGCGGGCATCTCGCCGGGACGCATCCAGGAGCTCGTGGCCGCGGCGGGGCTGGCGACCACCCATGACTCCGTGTCGGCGGTGGCGTCGCTGAGTGCCCTGTTCACCGACCGGAGCCGGATGTCGGCGCTGCTCGACGAAGCGCCCGCCGAGGCGGTGGAGGTGCTGTCCCGGCTGGTGTGGGGGCCGCCGTACGGGCAGGTGACGGCCGAACCGGCCGCGCATCTGCGCTGGCTGATCGGACGGGGGCTGCTGCTGCCGACAGGGCCCGGCACGGTGGTCCTGCCCCGGGAGGTCGCCCTGCATCTGCGGGCCGGCCGCGCGCACCGGGTGACGGAACCGGTGGCGCCCGCGGTCGAGGCCGCGACGACACACCGTCCACAGGTTGTGGACAGTGCCGCCGCCGGTCAGGCGTACACGACGCTGGCGACCGTCGAGGAGCTGCTGAAGGACTGGCACGAGGGCGGTCCCGCGGTGCTGCGCGCGGGCGGGCTGAGCATGCGGGACCTGAAGCGGACGGCGGTGGCGCTCGACGTCTCCGAGCCGGTCGCCGCGTTCTGGGTGGAACTCGCCCACGCGGCGGGCCTGGTGGCGTCGGACGGCGCGGCGGAGGAACGGTACGCGGCGACTCCGGCCTACGACGAGTGGCTGGAGCTGCCCTCCCCGGAGCGCTGGACGAGGCTCGCCTCGGCATGGCTCGCGGCGACCCGCACGGCGGGTCTTGTCGGCGGACGGGACGCGAAGGACCGTACGCTCTCGGCGCTCGGCCCCGGCCTGGACCGTTCCGCTGCGCCCGAGGTCCGCCACCGCGTCCTGGCCCTCCTCGCCACGCTCCCCGAGGGCGCCTCGCCCGCCACGGACTCCCTCCTCGCCCGGCTGTACTGGGAGCGCCCCTCGCGCAGTGCCCGGCCCGCGCCGGACGACCTGCGCGCCCGGCTGGCCCGCTGGACGCTGTCCGAGGCGGAGCTGCTCGGGGTGACCGGCCGGGGCGCGCTGTCCGCCCAGGGGAGGGCGCTGCTGGGTCTGCCGGCCACGGCGGGCACGCGGGAGGCGGAGCCGTCCGGCCCCGGCGCCAAACTCCCCGCCCACAAACGGCACCACCCCGTGGCCGCCCCCGCGCCGCACTCCCCCGCCGAGCGGGCCGCGGCGGCGACCCGGGCCGCCAAGCTCCTGGCTCCGCTGCTGCCCGAGCCGCTCGACCACGTCCTGCTGCAGGCGGACCTGACGGCGGTCGCGCCCGGCCCGCTGGAGCGCCCCCTGGCCGACACGCTCAATGTGCTCGCGGATGTCGAGTCCAAGGGCGGGGCGACGGTCTACCGCTTCACTCCGGGCTCGGTGCGCCGGGCGCTCGACGCGGGCCGTTCGGCGTCCGACCTGCACGCCTTCCTCGCCGCCCACTCCCGTACGCCGGTTCCGCAGCCGCTCGCCTATCTGATCGACGACATGGCGCGCCGGCACGGGCACCTGCGGATCGGGGCGGCGTCGGCGTACGTCCGCTGCGACGACGACGCGGTGCTCAGCGAGATCCTCGCCGACAAGCGTTCGCAGGGGTTCGGACTCCGGCGGCTCGCGCCCACGGTGCTGGCCTCGCAGACCGACCCGGCGGCCCTCCTCGGGGGCCTCAGGGCGATGGGTTTCGCGCCCGCCGCCGAGTCGGTGGAGGGCGACGTCGTGATCACCCGGGCGCATGCCCACCGCACCCCGCCGCGCACCGCCCCGGAGCCCGTCCCGGACGGCCCGCCGGTGCCCGACGCCACCCTCCTCGGCGCCGCGATCCGCGCCATCCGGGCCGGGGACCTCGCCTCCACCACCCCGCGCAAGGCGGACCCGGGCGCCGACCACCCCGGCAACGGCGGGCTGCCCCGCACCAGCTCCGCCGAGACCCTCGCCACCATGCAGGCCGCCGTCATGACCGGCGAGGCGGTGTGGATCGGCTACGTCAACGCCGAGGGTGCCGCCAGCCAGCGCGTCATCGCCCCCATCCGGGTCGAGGGCGGCTTCGTCACGGCGTACGACCACACGGCGGACGAGGTCCGCACCTATCCGCTGCACCGGGTCACGGGGGTGGCGGAGCTGGCGGACGACCAGCCGTGATCACCCGCCGGTAGGGCACACTGGAGGTTTGGCCGAGCATCCGCGCCGGGTGCCGCCACGCAGAAAGGGACGGGTGTGAACGGACCCCTCATCGTCCAGTCCGACAAAACGCTCCTGCTCGAAGTCGATCATGAGCTGGCCGACGCCTGCCGTCGGGTCATCGCCCCCTTCGCCGAGCTGGAGCGGGCGCCCGAGCACATCCACACCTACCGGGTGACGCCGCTCGGCCTGTGGAACGCGCGGGCCGCCGGGCACGACGCCGAGCAGGTCGTGGACGCGCTGGTCGAGTTCAGCCGCTATCCGGTCCCGCACGCGCTGCTCGTGGACATCGCCGAGACGATGGACCGCTACGGGCGGCTGACGCTGAGCAAGCATCCGGCCCACGGACTCGTGCTCACGACCACCGACCGGCCCGTCCTGGAGGAGGTGCTGCGCTCGAAGCGCGTCGCACCGCTCGTCGGCAACCGGATCGACCCCGACACCGTGGCCGTGCATCCCTCCGAGCGCGGCCAGATCAAGCAGACCCTGCTGAAGCTCGGCTGGCCGGCCGAGGACCTCGCCGGATACGTCGACGGCGAGGCGCATGCCATCGAGCTCGACGAGGACGGCTGGGCGCTGCGGCCCTACCAGAAGCAGGCGGTGGAGAACTTCTGGCACGGCGGTTCCGGTGTGGTCGTGCTCCCCTGCGGAGCCGGCAAGACGCTCGTCGGGGCCGGTGCCATGGCGCAGGCCAAGGCGACCACCCTCATTCTCGTCACCAACACCGTCTCCGCCCGGCAGTGGAAGCACGAGCTGGTGAAGCGGACCTCGCTGACCGAGGAGGAGATCGGCGAGTACAGCGGGACGCGCAAGGAGATCCGTCCGGTCACGATCGCCACCTACCAGGTGCTGACGACCAAGCGGAAGGGCATCTACCCGCACCTCGAACTCTTCGACTCCCGCGACTGGGGCCTCATCCTCTACGACGAGGTCCATCTGCTGCCCGCTCCCGTCTTCAAGTTCACCGCCGACCTCCAGGCCCGGCGCCGACTGGGGCTGACCGCCACGCTCGTACGGGAGGACGGGCGCGAGTCGGACGTCTTCTCGCTCATCGGGCCCAAGCGGTTCGACGCGCCCTGGAAGGAGATCGAGGCGCAGGGCTACATCGCGCCCGCCGACTGTGTCGAGGTGCGGGTGAACCTCACGGACTCCGAGCGGCTCTCGTACGCGACCGCCGAGACCGAGGAGAAGTACCGCTTCTGCGCCACGACGGCGACCAAGCGGAAGGTGACCGAGGCGCTGGTCCGGAAGTTCGCGGGTCAGCAGATCCTCGTGATCGGCCAGTACATCGACCAGCTCGACGAGCTGGGTGAGCACCTGAACGCGCCCGTCATCAAGGGCGAGACCAGCAACGCCCAGCGGGAGAAGCTGTTCGACGCGTTCCGGGAGGGCGAGATCAGCGTGCTCGTCGTGTCCAAGGTCGCCAACTTCTCCATCGACCTGCCGGAGGCCACCGTGGCCATCCAGGTCTCGGGCACCTTCGGGTCCCGCCAGGAGGAGGCCCAGCGCCTGGGCCGCGTCCTGCGCCCGAAAGCCGACGGCCACCAGGCCCACTTCTACTCCGTCGTCGCCCGCGACACCATCGACCAGGACTTCGCCGCCCACCGCCAGCGCTTCCTGGCGGAACAGGGCTACGCCTACCGGATCATGGACGCGGACGAACTGCTGAAGGACAGCGACAGCTGAGTCCGGGCGGCCGGCGCGAGCGGCCGGCTGCGCCGGGCGAGGCGTCGGTCACGCTCCGTCGAAGGACGGGGTGCCGCCGGTGCCGGGTCACCGGCGCAGGACGCCTGCTTCTTCGCCGTATTCGCCGAGGAGGACGACTCCGAGGGCCGCGCGCCCGAACACCTTGACGGCGCGCACGGCGTCGCCGAGGCGGTGGCGGTGGTGGATGGAGGTGACGGCCGTCGCACCGCGCGCGACGGGCCCGGGGTGGGCAGGTCCATGGGTGAAAGTGGCTGCGCTCATATCTCCATGGTGCGGGCACCCCACCCCGAATGGCGTCGGTCTCCGGACCGAACCTCGCCACTCCCCAGGTACGGCTCCGGCCCATCCGCCGTACACCTCACGACGGACCCCGACCCCTAGGGTCTCCGGTGCCCGACCCTGACACGGCGGTCGGGCACCGGGAAAACCATTGGCCCCGGTCTCCGTCCGTCGCCTAGAATCTTCGCTCTTGCCCGCCTCCCTTCACGGAGTGCCGCCGCCCGGACGGAAACCGGACGGCACCTGGAATCACACCGGATTCCGAAGGGATTCTGGACAGTTTCCCAACGGAATCCGCAGAGATTCACGATCTGCAACACTCCCGCAGCAGATTTCGGAGGCAATTCCGCGTGCCCAGCCTGTCCGACGATCCGTCCGGCGCCCCTCCCGAGTCCGCCGATCCCCTCTCCCGCGAGCGGGCCCACCTCGCCGACTCCCGTTCGGCGCTCCGCGCTATGCGCGAGGACGCGGAGAACCTCGACATCCGCGACGTCACCGCGAACTGGGTGAACGCCGAGGTGCTGCACCGGCAGATCGGCGAGCGCATCAAGGCCCTCGCCGACCTCAGCCACACCCCGCTGTTCTTCGGACGGCTCGACTATCTGCATGCGCCGGGCGCCGACCAGGCTGAGGGCGCGGGCGGCGAGCGGTTCTACATCGGGCGGCGGCATGTGCACGACGCCGGCGGCGACCCGATGGTGATCGACTGGCGCGCGCCGGTGTCGCAGCCGTTCTACCGGGCCTCGAAGAAGGACCCGATGGACGTCGGGCTGCGCCGCCGCTTCGGCTACACCGGCGGCGACCTCACGGCCTACGAGGACGAGCACCTCTCCGACCCGGCCGAGGCCGCGGCCACCAGCAAGCTGCTCCAGCAGGAGATCGAGCGCCCGCGTGTCGGCCCGATGCGCGACATCGTGGCGACCATCCAGCCGGAGCAGGACGAGATCGTACGATCCGGGCTGTCCGGATCCGTCTGTGTGCAGGGAGGTCCCGGCACCGGGAAGACCGCGGTCGGCCTGCACCGGGTCGCGTATCTGCTGTACGCGCACCGTGACCGGCTCGCCCGCACCGGCACCTTGGTCATCGGGCCGAACAAGTCCTTCCTGCACTACATCGAGCAGGTCCTCCCCGCGCTCGGCGAGCTGGATGTCCGGCAGGCGACCGTCGACGATCTCGTCGCGCATGTCGAGGTGCGCGGCAGCGACGACGCGTCCGCGGCCGTCATCAAGGGCGACGCCCGGATGGCGGAGGTGCTGCGCCGGGCCGTCCGCTCGCACGTGACCCTGCCGACCGAGCCGGTGATGGTGGTCCGGGGTTCGCGGCGCTGGCGCGTCCCGGCGTACGAACTTGAAGAGATCGTGCGGGAGTTGCTCGACCGCGACATCCGGTACGGCGCCGCCCACCAGGCCCTTCCGCAGCGGATCGCGCACGCCGTGCTGGTCCAGATGGAGCGCTCGGGCGAGGCGCCGGACGACCGGGTGCAGGACGCCGTCGCCCGCAACGCCGCCGTGAAGGCCGCCGTCAAGGCGATCTGGCCGCCGGTCGACCCCGCGAAGCTCGTGCTCCGGCTGCTGACCGACGCGGAGTTCCTCGCCGCGCACGCGGAGGGGCTGCTCGACGAGGGCGAGCAGAAGGAGATCCGCTGGGCGAAGCCGGTGCGCAGCGTGAAGTCCGCCAAGTGGTCGGCCGCCGACGCCGTGCTGATCGACGAGGCCACCGATCTGGTCCAGCGCACTCACTCCCTCGGGCACGTGGTGCTCGACGAGGCGCAGGATCTGTCGCCGATGCAGTACCGCGCGGTGGGGCGGCGCTGCACGACCGGGTCGGCGACCGTGCTCGGGGACCTGGCGCAGGGGACGACCCCGTGGGCGACCCGGAGCTGGGCGGAGGCCCTCGGCCACCTGGGCAAGGGGGACGCCGTCGTGGAGGAGCTGACGGCGGGTTTCCGTGTCCCCACGGACGTCATCACCTACGCGTCCCGGCTGCTGCCGCACATCGCGCCCGGTCTCACGCCGGTCGCGTCGGTGCGCGAGAACCCGGGCTTCTTCGAGGTGCGTGCGAGCGAGGGGGACGCCGACGTCATGGCAGCGGTGGAGGAGTTGCTGGGCCATGAGGGGTCGGTCGGCCTGATCGCCGCCGACGCCCGGATCCCGGTGCTCGCCGAGGCGCTGGCGGCGGCCGGGCGGACGTATCTCGGTCCCGGTGAGGAGACGACGGCCGAGACCCGGCTGACCCTGGTACCGGCCTCGCTCGCCAAGGGCCTGGAGTACGACTTCGTGGTCCTGGACGAGCCGCGGGCCGTCGTCGACGGCGAACCCGACGAGCGCACCGGCCTGCGCCGCCTGTACGTGGCACTCACCCGGGCGGTCTCGGGGCTGATCGTGACACACGCGGCGCCGCTCCCGGCCGAGTTGGCCTGACCGGCCTGACCGGTTGGTGGCCCCCGGCGCGCACGCCGGGGGCCACCAACCGCGCTACGTTGGGCCTTACTTGAGGCCCTACGTGAGGCCTCGCTCAAGGTCCTGCTTGAAGCCCTACTTGAAGCCCTACTTGAACTTCCTGCTGATCGCCAGGTAGACCTGCTTGGCGTTCTCCCCGAGGCGCGGCCCGGTGATGAACGTCTTGCGGTCGCTCAGGGAGTTGTTGGAGACCAGGTAGGTCCGGCCGCTGTGGCTCATGAACCAGGGGCCGCCGGAGGCACCGCCGTTCATGGTGCAGCCGATCATGAACTGGGCGGGGACGTTCTTCGCGAGCACGAACCGCTTGGTGGCGCCGTGGCAGTCGTACATCTTCGAACCGTCGTAGGGCGCCTCGGCGGGGTAGCCGCGGACCTTCATGGTCTTGACCTTGTTGGCGGCCGGGGCGTTGAACCAGACCGGCAGGGCCGAACCGAGCTGTTCCTGAAGGGACTTGCTTCCGCTCTCGGGCTTGAGGTGGAGCACGGCGTAGTCGTACCCGGAGGCCGCGTTGCCCTGGTGCGAGCCGCCCTTGATCCACTGGGCGGAGGTGGTGGCCCAGTCGGCCCACCAGATGCCGTACGGGGAGACGGCCTTGGCGCGCGGGTCGGTGATCTGGCGGTTGCTCAGATTGCCGGCGTTGTTGTACGAGGGGACGAAGGCGATGTTGCGGTACCAGCCGCCGCCCTTGCCCGCGTGCACGCAATGGCCCGCGGTCCACACCATGTTGGACTTGCCGGGGTGCGCCGGGTCGGTGACGACGGCGGCCGAGCAGACCATGCTGCCCTCGGGCGAGGAGAAGAACAGCTTGCCGACGGGCGCCGCGTAGTGGTGGTAGGTCGCCTTGACCTTGGCGGCGGTCTGCTTCCTCACCGTGCCGTCGGGCAGGTAGGAGGTGGCGCCGCTGCCCGAGCCCGAACTGGTGCTGCCCGCCTGGGCGACCGGGATCCTGGCCTTGGCCTCGGCCATCTTCTCCGGCGTCCAGAAGTCCTTGATGTACGGGTTGGCGAAGTCCTCCGCCTTGGATGCCCAGTCGCTGTAGTCCTTCCACCCGCCGTTCTTCCACTTGTCCAGGGCGGCGCCGCTGAGGTCGGTGGGAATGCCGTCGGGCAGCTTGTAGCCGCCGATCGAGGTGGAGCCGTCGTCGTCCTGCCCGGTGTCGACACCCTTGTCCGCCTGGGCGGACGACGAGGGCCGGGCGGCGGCCGCGTCGTCGTCCTTCTTGCTGTCACAGGCCGTGGTGGTGATCATGACGGCCGCGATCACGGCCGCGGCGGCCGCGAGCGTGCGGCTGCGTATGGATGGCATGGAGCCCTGTCCCCCTGATGCTGCGGTACTGCGGTGCCCCTCGTTCCGGCACGCACATCTGTGTGATTGTCATGCCCCGGCCGATCGGGGCACCCCCAAATATGCACGCGAAAGGGCGGACGGTGATCGCCTCGTGACTCTCACAACACAACAACTACCTGGCGGAGATGGATCCGTGACCTGCCAGCCCGACGACACCGGAGCGGGCGGGGCGCCACAACCTGACGGACCGACGGGGCCGCAGGGGCGCCGGGACAGCGGGGGCGCGGAACGGCGGCACGGCCGGGACCGCCGGACGGGGCGGCACGGCCGGGACCGCCGGACGGGGCGGCACGGCCGGGACCGCCGGACCGCCGGACCGCCGGACCGCGAGACGGTAAGACCGCGAAACGCCGGAACGACGGGACGCCGGGACGCCGGGACCGCGGAACGCCAGCACCGCGGAACGCAAGCACCGCGGAACGCTTCCTACGCGTCGAGGGCGGTTCGCCACTCCCGTACGGCCGCCGTCGAGACCGGTCCTGCCCAGCCTCCCGGCCGTGCGGCTCCGCCGATGTGGAAGGCGTCGAGGCCCGCGGCGCGCAGCCGGGGGACATGGTCGAGGCGCAGGCCGCCGCCGACCATGATCCGCGGCTCGTATCCCGGTTCGCCGTGGCGGGTGGCCTCGGTCACGAGGGTGGCGAGCCCGTCGTCGACGCCCGCCGGGGAGCCGGCGGTCAGATAGGCGTCGAGGCCCGGCAGGTCCGCGAGCTGCTTGCGCAGGGCGTCGCGGTCGGCGGCACGGTCGATCGCGCGGTGGAACGTCCAGCGGCAGCCGTCCAGTTCGGCGACGATCCGCTCCACGGCGGCCAGGTCGGGGCCGCCGTGCTCGTCCAGGAAGCCGAGCACGAACTCGTCCGCGCCCGCCGCCCGCAGCTCGCCCGCGGCCCGTACGAGCGCGTCGACGCCCTTCGCGCCTCCCGCCGCGAAGCCGTCCGAGAGGCGCAGCATCACGCGCAGCGCGATGCCGACGGAGGCGCGGATCCCGGCGAAGGTCTCCACCGACGGGGTCAGCCCGTCGGCGGCCATGTCGGTGACCAGCTCCAGCCGGTCCGCACCGCCGGCCTGAGCGGCGACCGCGTCCTCCACGCCGAGGGCGATCACCTCCAGGACTGCGCTCTTCCGCTCGCTCATCGGACCTCTTCCCTTGGGCGGCTACAGGTCTAGTCCAATCCAAGAGTACGCGGGCGGAAGCGGAGGCGCGAGAAGATCACGTCGGCGGCAGGGGCGGTCGAGGGATTTCCCTTCCGCCCCCTCCCTCCTCCGCCGTTCATGCGAACAGATTCAGCTCGCCCACCTCCGCCCCCGCCAGTTCGTACTTCGTCGTCGTCGCAAGCGGCCGCCCCGAGTAGAGCCGTACGAGCGTCGCGGCGCCGCCGATGTAGCGCGCCGGCGGCCGGTCGCCGGGGACGCCGCCCAGGCGCAAGGGGTCGTCGAGGTCGTCGAGGTCCGCGTGCAGCGGCACATGGTCGCGTTCGCGGCTGACCCGGACCAGGAGCGTGAGGGCGTGCGGAAGTCCCGGACCCTCGTAGGCGCCCGGTTCCCCGAACGCCTCGCGCACGTCCCCGGCGTGCACCCACTCGCCGAGCGCGACCGCGTCGAGGACACCGCCGGCCCGGGCGATCGCCGGCCCCGCCTCGGTCATCCCGCGCTCCAGCTCGTCGACGACCCGCTCCGTCGCCCAGTCGCCGCGCTCGGCGATGTCGCGGTCGTTGGCCTCGGGACTGAACACCCCGGGTTCGAAGCGGCTCTCGGCGACCCGCATCAGCGCGGCCGAGCAGTGCGCCAGCAGCTCCCGCACCGTCCACGCCGGACACCCGGCCGTCGGACGCGCGAAGTCGCCCTCCGGCCTGGCCCGCAACAGCGGGATCAGCGCGTCTCGCTCGGTGCGCAGGAGCAGACCGGGCAGTTCCGGGTCCCGTACATCGTGTGCGTCTCCAGGAATCATGAGTCCACCGTATGAAGGGCTCGGCCGCACGGCGAGGACAATGGCGTCATGGCAGCAGAGAGCAACCGCCACCCGGCCCACGCGGAACTGGCGAAGCGCTGGGCGGACACCGTCCTGGCCGCCCGTGCCGGCGACGGCGGGTCCGGCCCGTCGCCGGAGCCCTACGCGGCGAACCTCCTGGAACGCTGGGCCGAACCCCAGCGCCGGTACCACACCACCGACCACCTCCTCGCGGTCCTCGACCACGTCGACGTACTGGAGGCGCACGGGGAGCACGCCGCCGACCCGGCAGCCGTACGTCTGGCGGCCTGGTTCCACGACGCCGTGTACCTCCCGGACCGCTCGGAGAACGAGGAGCGCTCCGCCCGGCTCGCCGAGCGCGCCCTGGCCGAACTGGGCGTCGGCGCGGACCTCACGGCCGAGGTCGCCCGCCTCGTCCGGCTCACCGTCTCCCACGACCCCGCCGACGGCGACACCGACGGCGCCGTCCTGTGCGACGCCGACCTGGCGATCCTGGCGTCGCCCCCGGCCGCGTACGCCGCCTACACCGCCGCCGTCCGCGAGGAGTACGCCTTCGTCCCCGACGACGCCTTCCGCGCGGGCCGGGCAGCCGTACTGCGCCAGCTCCTCGGCCTGCCCCGGCTGTTCAGGACGCCGTACGGGCAACGCGTGTGGGCGGAAGCGGCGCGCAGGAACATCGGCGGCGAGCTGGCGGCGCTGACGGAGGGATGAGGGGCGGACGCAAACAGTTCGACGGCGGGCGCCGGAGCCCGTACGAAGGAGACATGCCCCCGAGCCCCGGACCCCTGAAGCCGGACACGACGGCCACCACGCTCGTCACCGCCCCCGCCACCGCCGTCGCCCGCCCCCGTATGCCCCTGTCCGTCTACATCCTCGCCCTCTCCGTCTTCGCCCTCGGCACCAGCGAGTTCATGCTGTCCGGGCTGCTGCCGCCCATCGCGGACGACATGGGCGTGACGATCCCGCAGGCGGGCCTGCTGATATCGGCGTTCGCGATCGGCATGGTCGTCGGTGCGCCGCTGCTCGCCGCGGCCACGCTCCGCCTGCCGAGGCGGACCACCCTCGTCGCCCTGATCGCGGTCTTCGGGCTCGGCCAGGTGGCCGGCGCCCTCGCGCCCGGCTACGCCGTGCTGTTCGTGTCACGCGTCGTCAGCGCCCTGGCCTGCGCGGGCTTCTGGGCGGTCGGCGCGGCCGTGGCCATCGCGATGGTGCCGGTGACCTCGCGGGCGCGGGCGCTGGCCGTGATGATCGGCGGTCTGTCGATCGCGAACGTGCTGGGCGTGCCGGCGGGCGCGTTCCTCGGTGAGGGCCTCGGCTGGCGGGCCGCCTTCTGGGCCGTCGGAGCGGCGTCCGCGGTGGCGCTCGTCGGCATCGTGACCCTCGTCCCGCCGATTCCGCCCCCGGACGAGCGTCCGCGGCTCGGCAGGGAACTGCTCATCTACCGGGACCGCCAGGTGTGGCTGTCCATCGGCACGATCGCGCTCACCGCGGCCGGAGTCTTCTGCGCGTTCAGCTATCTCGCCCCGCTGCTCACCGATGTCGCCCACCTCGACGACGGCTGGGTCCCGGCCGTGCTGGCGCTGTTCGGCGTGGGCGCGCTCATCGGGACGGCGATCGGCGGGCGGTTCGCCGACGCGCACCTCTTCGGGGTGCTGTTCGCCGGCATGACGGCGGACACCGTCGTCCTCGTCGCGTTCGCCTCCCTCGGTCGCTACGCCGTCGCGGCCGTCCTGCTCTCCTTCCTGCTCGGGGTCGCCTGCTTCAGCACCGCCCCGGCCCTGAACGCCCGGATGTTCCATGTCGCCGCGGCCGCCCCGACCCTGGCCGCGGCCACCACCACCTCGGCCTTCAACCTGGGCAACACCGCCGGTCCCTGGCTCGGCGGAGCCGTCATCGACGCGGGGCTCGGGTACCCGGCCACCGCCTGGGCGGGCGCGGCGCTCAACGCGGCCGCCATCGGCCTGGCCTTCGTCTCGCTGCGACTGCACCGCCGTACGCCGGGCTCGCGGGTCGTGGGCAGGGCGAGCGCGGCGAACAATTCCGTACGTTCGAAGGCGTGATCCGCCTATTCTCGGCCGCATGGCAGACATGGGTGGGGACCAGGTGGAGGAAGCCGTCGCGAGCTGTGCCGCACTGCTCCGGCCGGCGGCCGGGCGCGACTGGGACGGCGTACGGGCAGGACGACTGGAGTGGAGTTGCCGGCGGACCGCCGAGCACATCGCCAGTGATCTCGTCGCGTACGCAGGGCAGTTGGCCGGGCGGGCCACCACGGCGTACGTACCGTTCGAGATCGCCCTGGACGACGGCACCGGCAACGCGGGGATCGTCGACGTGATCGAGGCGACCGGCGGGCTGCTCGCCGCCGCCGTCCGGACGACGCCGCGCGAGGTGCGCGCCTTCCATCCGTATCCGTTCCGCAGCGCGAACCGTGAGGGCTTCGCCGCGATGGGGGTCGCGGAGGTCCTGCTGCACACCCATGACATCGCCGAGGGACTCGGCCTGCCGTACCGGCCGCCGTCCGAGCTGTGCACCTGGGTCCTCACCCGGATCTTCCCGCACGTCCGGCCCGAACCCGACGCCCCGTGGAGCACGCTCCTGTGGGCCACCGGGCGCGGTGACCTGCCCGGCCGCGCACCGCTCACCGAGTGGCGCTGGAGCAACAACCTGGTGATCGACACCGAGCGGCTCACGCTCCAGGGGGTCACCCCGGCCGCCGCCGTCGATCTGCGCGCGGGCGGCACGGGCGGCTTCGAGTGGATCGAGGGCGGCCCGTTCGAGGGCACGCGGGACGCCGCCGGGATGATCGTCAAGGCGTACGAGGAGGGGGTGCACCGGCCGGAGTGGGGCATGTTCGTCCTCGTACGGCGCGAGGACGGGATGGCGGTCGGCGGGATGGGCTTCCACGGCGTGCCCGACGAGGAGGGGCGCGCCGAGGTCGGCTACGACCTGGCGGAGAACGCCCGGGGCCACGGCTACGCGACCGAGGCCTTGCGCGCCCT
Organism: Streptomyces sp. NPDC002935; assembly: GCF_040611295.1. Classification (NCBI taxonomy): domain Bacteria; kingdom Bacillati; phylum Actinomycetota; class Actinomycetes; order Kitasatosporales; family Streptomycetaceae; genus Streptomyces; species Streptomyces sp. NPDC002935. The sequence continues at coordinate 54,930 of NZ_JBEXNW010000042.1, read as the reverse complement.
CTCCGAGCGGGCCCTCGCCCGCGACGACGTGAAGCTCCTGTTCGCCGCCATCGACCGGGACAACGCCCCGTCCCAGCGCGTGATCGCCCGCGCCGGTTTCACCCGCGTGAGCGAGGACGTGGAGCAGGTCGCCTACGAACTGCACGGCATGGAGAGATCGTTGCGGCTGTACGCCCGAGAGGGCTGAGACGGCGGGGCCGTTGGACGCGCGTGCTCAGCCCGCGTGTGGTCAGCTCGCGCGCTTACGGCGGCGCAGACCCGCCCCGTGCAGCAGCCGTACGACCTCGCGGCTGCTGACCTCCACCGCGCCCGCGGCGACCGCGTCGGTGTAGCGGTGCGAGGGGATGTCGTAGTGGTCGCGCTCGAAGGCGCGCGGGGGTGCACCCAACTCCTCGGCGAACGCGTGGAGTTCGTCGTAGGAGACATCACTGATCAGGTGGGACCACACCCGGCCGTGCCCCGGCCAGGTGGGGGGATCGATGTAGACGGTCACGAGGGTGGGTTTCCGCCGGTCGCCGAGCTCAGGGAGCCCACCGAGGCGACCTTCACGCCCGCCTGGTGGCACACCCAGTGCGGGTCGGGGCCCAACTCGGGCTCGACGTCGAGGGCGTGCGGGTCGCCGCTGCCGCACACCGGGCAGAGCGGCCACCGCCCGTACCGCTCCAGGAGCGCGTCCTGCACGTCCTGGGCGACGAGCCCGGCGACGAACCCGGCGCCCTCCGGCCACTGCTCGACCCACCAACGGCGCTGCACCACCGAGTCCTCGACGAGGGAGACGACGTCCGCTTCGGCGACCTGGCCCGCGATCAGGTCGGCGAGCACACGGGCGCGTGCCGCGTGCAACGCCTGCTCCAGGGGGCTGAGTGGGTTGCCGGTGGGGTCCATGCCCCTATTGTGCGCACCCTTGACCGTATGCCCCAAAGGAAAATATCTTTCATGGTGTGACCCATGACGTGAAGGAAATTTTCGCGGGTGAGGCACCGCCCGCCCCCGCCGCCCTCGCGGCCAAGGTGCGGACCCTCGCCCCCTCGATGACGCGCTCCATGCAGCGGGTCGCCGAGGCCGTCGCCGGTGACCCGGCCGGCTGCGCGGCCCTCACGGTCACCGGACTCGCCGAGCTCACCGGCACCAGCGAGGCCACGGTCGTGCGGACGGCCCGGCTCCTCGGCTATCCCGGATACCGCGACCTGCGCCTCGCGCTCGCCGGGCTCGCCGCCCAGCAGCAGTCGGGGCGGGCACCCGCCGTCACCGCCGACATCGCGGTCGACGACCCCATCGCCGACGTCGTGGCGAAGCTCGCGTACGACGAGCAGCAGACCCTCGCCGACACCGCGGCCGCGCTCGACACGGTCCAGCTCGGTGCCGCCGTCGCCGCCATAGCCACCGCCCGCCGCATCGACATCTACGGCGTCGGCGCGTCCGGTCTGGTCGCCCAGGACCTCCTGCAGAAGCTCATGCGGATCGGACTCATAGCCCACGCGCACAGCGACCCGCACCTCGCCGTGACGGGCGCGGTGCAGCTGCGCGCCAAGGACGTGGCGATAGCCATCACGCACTCCGGCTCGACCGGCGACGTCATCGAACCCCTCCGGGTCGCCTTCGAGCACGGGGCGACGACGGTGGCGATCACCGGCAGGCCGGGCGGACCGGTCGCGCAGTACGCCGACCACATCCTGACCACCTCGACCGCCCGCGAGAGCGAGCTGCGCCCGGCGGCCATGTCGTCGCGCACCAGCCAGCTCCTGGTGGTGGACTGTCTGTTCGTGGGGGTCGCCCAGCGCACCTACGAGACGGCGGCGCCCGCGCTGTCCGCCTCGTACGAGGCTCTGGCGCACCGCCACTCCCCGCGCAGCGGCCGATAGCCGCACCGCGCGAACAGACCAGCCGCCCGCACAGACCGGCCTCGCGAACAGACCAGCCTCGCGCACAGACCGGGGGACTCGAATCAGCGGGGAGACCGCGGTCCGTGGGTGGCTGGTCGCGCCCGCGCGGCGGTGCCGCACGTCGTCCCGGCCCGCACCCCTTTTCCGGGGCGCGGTACGACACCTCACCGGAAAGAGCCGCTCCCGTCATGACCTCCATGCCCAACTACGGCGATCTTCGAGCAGAGTTGGAGACGCTGACCACCGAGGCGTTCCGCCCCGAACTGTCCGAGATCGACCGGCTGCCCACGCTGGAGATCGCGCGGCTCATGAACGCGGAGGACGCGACGGTGCCGACAGCCGTCGCCGCGCAGCTCCCGCTCATCGCCGCCGCGATCGACGACATCGCGGAGCGCATGGCCCGCGGCGGGCGCCTCATCTACGCGGGCGCCGGCACCGCGGGCCGCCTCGGTGTGCTGGACGCCTCCGAATGCCCGCCCACCTTCAACACCGATCCGTCCCAGGTCGTGGGCGTGATCGCGGGCGGCCCGACCGCCATGGTCACCTCGATCGAGGGAGCCGAGGACTCCAGGGAGCTGGCGGCGGCCGACCTGGACGCGCTCGCGGTGACGGCCGACGACACGGTGGTCGGTGTCTCCGCCTCGGGCCGTACCCCGTACGCCGTGGGCGCGGTCGAGCACGCCCATAAGCAGGGCGCGCTCACGATCGGCCTGTCCTGCAACGCGCACAGCGCTCTCGCGGCGGCCGCCGACCACGGCATCGAGGTCGTGGTGGGCCCCGAGCTGCTCACCGGCTCCACCCGGCTGAAGTCCGGCACCGCGCAGAAGCTCGTCCTCAACATGCTCTCGACGATCACGATGATCCGGCTCGGCAAGACATACGGGAACCTGATGGTCGACGTACGGGCCTCGAACGAGAAGCTGCGGGCCCGCTCCCGCCGGATCGTCGCGCTCGCCACCGGCGCCTCCGACGAGGAGATCGAGCGCGCGCTGGCCGCCACCGACGGCGAGGTGAAGAACGCCATCCTGACGATCCTCGGCGACGTGGACGGCCCCACGGCCGCCCGCCTTCTGGAGGAGTCCGAGGGCCATCTGCGCGCCGCGCTGGCGAAGGCGTCCGACTGACCAGCACGCTCGGGGAGTGCGCACACCGGACTCCACCACAGCAGCGGCGATCCTCCCCCTCGTGGGCGGCCCGACGAACGTCCTCACCGTCGCCCACTGCATGACCCGGCTCCGACTGGGCCTGCGGGACTCGAACCTGGTGGACGAGGACGGCCTGCGGGCCCTGCCCGCCGTCCTCGGCCTGGTCGCGGACGGCGGCACATACCAGATCGTGCTCGGCCCCGGCACGGTCGCCCGGGTGACGCCGGAGTTCGAGGCCCTGCTGACGACCACGGCCGACCGGCTAGCCCTGCGCGGCAGCGAGCTGAAGGCCGCCCGGACCCGGCGCAACGCCACCCCCCTCAAACTCCTCCTGCGGCGGATCGCGGACGTCTTCGTGCCGCTGATCCCCGCCCTGATCGGCTGCGGGGTGATCGCGGGCCTCAACGGCCTGCTGATCAACCTCGGCGTGCTGACGGGTCTCACCCCCGCCCTGACCGCGATCGCCGCCGGATTCATGGCCCTGATCGCCGTCTTCGTCGGTTACAACACGGCCAAGGAGTTCGGCGGCACCCCGATCCTGGGCGGCGCGGTGGCCTCGGTCGTCGTGTACGCGGGGGTCGCGAAGGTGACGGTCCTCGGCGTGACGCTCGCCCCGGGCCAGGGCGGCGTCCTGGGTGCCCTGGCGGCGGCCGTCCTAGGGACGTACGTGGAGAAGTGGTGCCGCCGCTGGGTCCCGCCGACCCTGGACGTCCTGGTCACCCCCACCCTCACCGTGCTGCTGACCGGCCTGGTGACGCTGTACGCCCTCATGTACACGGCCGGTGAGCTGTCCTCCGCCATCGGCGCGGCCGCGAACTGGCTGCTCTCCACCACGGGCGCCTTCGCCGGGCTCGTCCTGGGCGCCCTGTTCCTCCCCCTGGTGATGCTCGGCCTGCACCAGGCCCTCATCCCCATCCACACCACGCTCATCGAGCAGCAGGGCTACACCGTCCTGCTGCCGGTCCTGGCCATGGCGGGCGCGGGCCAGGTCGGCGCCGCCCTCGCGGTGTACGTCCGGCTGCGCCACGACACCTCATTGCGTACGACGATCAGATCGGCGCTCCCTGCCGGTCTCCTCGGTGTCGGCGAACCCCTGATCTACGGCGTCTCCCTCCCTCTCGGCCGCCCCTTCCTCACCGCCTGCGCGGGCGGAGCGGCGGGCGGAGCCTTCATCGGCTTCTTCTCGATGCTGGGCGACCAGGTGGGCTCGACGGCCATCGGCCCCTCGGGCTGGGCCCTGTTCCCGCTGCTGTCCGGCAACCGGGGCCTCGGCCCCACCGCGGCGATCTACGCGGGCGGCCTGCTCACCGGGTACTTCGTCGGGTTCACGACCACTTATTTCTTCGGCCTCGGCGGTGTGACACCGGCCCGCCGGGCGGAAACGGCCACGGAACAGGCCGCCGTTTAGGACCTGTCCCGGCCGCACTGTCGGTGGCGCGTGCGAGGCTGGGTCCATGAACCACGCACAGCTGACCGCCCTCGGCCGCGCCCTGCGGCTGCTCGGGGAGCACGGCGACGCTCTGAACGCCGACACCCCCGACGCCAAGCTGCACGAGGTCAAGGCGGACCTGAAGCGGGCCCTGGACCTGCTCGACGAGACGGTGACGACGGCGGCGCCGACCACCCGCTGCTCCGAGCATCCGAACGGCCCGGTGGACGAGAGCGCCCCGGACCGCTGCCTGCTCTGCGAGACCCGCCGCCGCACCGCCCGCCGCACCGAGGTCAACGACGCGTACACGCACGGCCGGGCGCCCGCCCCGGACGAGCTGCCCGACCGCACCATGACCCGCTACGGAGTCCGCGCCGACCGCCCCCAGCCCCAGCAGCGCTGGCTCCCGGAGGTCTGGAGCGGCCAGGAGTGGCACCTCTGCGGCACTCCCCGGCGCGACCGCCAGGAAGCCGAGCGCTACCTCGCCGCCGAGCGCCGGACCCCCCGCCCCGGCATGGCCTACCGCCTCGTCCACGAGTTCACCGACTACGAGGTGCTCCGTATCTGGGGCACGCCCGTCAAGGTCGACATCGAACCGATGGGCAATCTGTAGGCGCCCGGTCCCGTCCCTGGCGCGCGGTCACGGCAGGCGCCCCTCCGCGTTGAGCCGCCGCACCCGCGCCCGAAGCACCTCCCCCGGCGGCGCCTCCCCCAGGGCCTCCGCGGGACAGTCCCACTCGCATCCGCCGCCGGGCGGCCGCAGTTGTACGTAGCCGCCCTCGCGCCCCATCACCTGGCCGAGCCGGCCGTCCCGCACGTCGATCGCGTACTCCTCCGTCGGCCGTACCCGGTTGCTCGACGTCATCTCCATCGCACCGATCCCTCCACGCTGAGTGTTCAAGTTCACCACCCAGCGTGGCCATCACCCCTCTAACCTGGCCAGAGTCGGCGCTCCAACAACCCCTCCTGTGTGACAGGGAGTTGCCATGCCCGGACCGAAGGACCTCGATCCGTCCTCCTCACCCCGCGCGATGATCGGTGCGGAGTTGCGGCACGCCCGCGAGAACGCGGGGCTCAGCCAGGCCGAGTTGGGCGAACCGCTCTTCGTCAGCGGTTCGTTCATCGGCCAGCTGGAGGCCGGGACCCGGCGGCTGCACCTCGAATACGCCGTCCAGATAGACGAGATCTTGGGGACGAGCGGGTTCTTCGAGCGCAATTGCAAGGCGCTGGCCAGGTCCAAGTACCCGGACCACTTCGCCGAGGCGGCGGAGGCGGAGGCGATCGCTACGGCGATCAAGCAGTACGCGGCGCTGCTGATCCCTGGCCTGTTGCAGACGCCGGAGTACGCGCGGGCCGTCTTCCGCGCGTACCGTCCGACGGCGACGAAGGATGTCATCGACGAGCTGGTGGCCGCCCGGCTGGAGCGCGCGCAACTGCTCGACGATCCAACAACGCCGCTGTTGTGGGCGGTTCTGGACGAGGCGGTACTGCGCCGAGAGGTAGGCGGAACCGGAGTGATGTCGGAGGCCCTGCGACACCTGACCGCGCTGATCCGACGGCACCGGATCATCGTGCAGGTGCTGCCGTTCGGCTCCGGGGCGCATGCTGCGATGGACGGGCCGCTGAAGCTCATGGAGTTCGAGGACGCACCCACACTCTCCTTCGTCGAGGCACCCGACATGGGGAAGCTGCTGGACGACCCGGCCACGGTCACCCGCCACGCGCTGATGTTCAACCTCCTCCAGGCAGAGGCGCTTTCACCTCAAGAGTCCCTGGCCCTGATCGAATCCGTGGCGCAGGATTACGAGCATGGAGACCAACACCCGTGAGAACGAACTGACCACCGTCGTCTGGCAGAAGTCCAGCTACAGCGGGGGCCAGGGCGGCGACTGCCTCGAAGTCGCCGACGGTCACCCCACGCTCGTCCCCGTCCGGGACTCCAAGAATCCGCTCGGTCCCTCGGTCACCTTCGGGGCCGCCGCCTGGACCGCCTTCGTCGGTCACCTCGGCGCCACCGGCTGACCGGCGCGGGGCAGCAAAAAAGGGACGGCGCCCGCGTTGCGGCGGGCGCCGTCCCTCCCCCGTTCCCCCGTGGTCCGGATGCCGAGCCCGCACGGCGGGCTCGGGTCGGCTCAGGTCAGCTCAGCGAGCGCAGCGCCGCCGCGTCGTACGGGGCCAGCTCGTCGAAGCGGCCGGCCAGGACCTTCGCGGCCCACTCGGGGTCCTGGAGCAGCGCGCGGCCGATGGCGACGAGGTCGAACTCGTCGCGCTCCATGCGGTCGAGGAGGTCGTCGATGCCCTTGACCGGGGAACCCTCACCCTGGAAGGCCTTGATGAAGTCGCCGTCCAGGCCGACCGAGCCGACGGTGATGGTGGGCTTGCCCGTCAGCTTCTTCGTCCAGCCGGCGAGGTTGAGGTCGGAGCCGTCGAACTCGGGCAGCCAGTAGCGGCGCGTGGAGGCGTGGAAGGCGTCCACTCCGGCGGCGGCGAGCGGCGTGAGGATCGCCTCCAGCTCCTCCGGGGTCTCGGCGAGCCGGGCGTCGTAGGCCTGCTGCTTCCACTGCGAGTAGCGGAAGATGACGGGGAACTCCGGCGAGACCGCGGCCCGCACCGCCGCGACGATCTCGGCCGAGAACTTCGTACGGGCCACCGGGTCGCCGCCGTACGCGTCCTCGCGGCGGTTGGTGCCCGCCCAGTGGAACTGGTCGAGCAGGTAGCCGTGGGCACCGTGCAGTTCGACACCGTCGAAGCCGATGCGCTCGGCATCGGCGGCGGCCTTGGCGAACGCCTCGATGACGTCGTCGAGGTCCTGCTGGGTCATGCTCTTGCCGGTGACCTCGGCGCCCTCCTTGTAGAGGCCGGAGGGGCCGACGGGCGGGGCGTCCGTGAAGGGCGGCTCGCCCGCCTTGCGGACCATGCCGATGTGCCAGAGCTGCGGGACGATCGTGCCGCCCGCCGCGTGCACGGCGTCGGCGACCTTCGCCCATCCGGCGAGCTGGTCCTCGCCGTGGAAGCGCGGCACCGCGTCGCTCTGTCCGGCCGAGTCGTGGCCGACGTAGGTGCCCTCGGTGACGATCAGGCCGACGCCCGCGGCGGCGCGGCGGGAGTAGTAGCCCACCACGTCCTCCCCCGGTACACCGCCCGGCGAGAACATCCGGGTCATCGGGGCCATGGCGATCCGGTTCGGGACGGTCAGGCCGTTGATCGAGACGGGACGGGACAGGATCTCGGCTGCGCGGGTCGCGGCGTCAGCGGTCACGTGGGGGCTCCTCGGCGGGGTGGTCGGTATGACGTCGTGGTCGGCGAGGCAGGAGATTCCATGCGGTATGTGCACATGCATCGACTGCTCTTCAGCGACAACCGCCGCACCGGGCACGGCATTCCGCCACGTCGCGAACTGCCGCTGTGATCCGGGCCACGCTCACGGGGAGGGAACCCGGCCGCAGGGACTCGGAAAACGCCCGAGGGCGGCACCCTCCCTCTCGGGAAGGTGCCGCCCTCGGAACGTCAGGACGATGATCGACCGGGGTCGATCAGAAGTCCATGTCACCGCCCGGCATGCCGCCCGGAGCGCCGCCGGCAGCGGCCTTCTCCGGCTTGTCGGCGATGACGGCCTCGGTGGTGAGGAACAGCGCGGCGATGGAGGCGGCGTTCTGCAGAGCAGAGCGGGTCACCTTCGCCGGGTCGATGATGCCTTCGGCGATCATGTCGACGTACTCACCGGTCGCGGCGTTCAGGCCGTGACCGACGGGCAGGTTGCGCACCTTCTCGACGATGACGCCACCCTCGAGACCACCGTTGACGGCGATCTGCTTGAGCGGGGCCTCCAGGGCGAGCTTCACGGCGTTGGCGCCGGTCGCCTCGTCACCCGTGAGCTCGAGCTTCTCGAAGACCGAGGAAGCCTGGAGCAGAGCCACGCCACCACCGGCGACGATGCCCTCCTCGACGGCCGCCTTCGCGTTGCGAACGGCGTCCTCGATGCGGTGCTTGCGCTCCTTGAGCTCGACCTCGGTGGCGGCACCGGCCTTGATGACGGCCACGCCGCCGGCCAGCTTCGCCAGACGCTCCTGGAGCTTCTCGCGGTCGTAGTCCGAGTCCGAGTTCTCGATCTCGGCACGGATCTGGTTGACCCGGCCGGCGACCTGGTCGGCAGAGCCGGAGCCGTCGACGATCGTGGTCTCGTCCTTGGTGATGACGACCTTGCGGGCGCGGCCCAGCAGGTCCAGACCCGCGTTCTCCAGCTTGAGGCCGACCTCCTCGGAGATGACCTCGCCGCCCGTGAGGATGGCGATGTCGCCGAGCATGGCCTTGCGGCGGTCACCGAAGCCCGGAGCCTTGACGGCGACGGACTTGAAGGTGCCACGGATCTTGTTGACGACCAGGGTCGACAGGGCCTCGCCCTCGACGTCCTCAGCGATGATCAGCAGCGGCTTGCCGCCCTGCATGACCTTCTCGAGGAGCGGGAGCAGGTCCTTGACGTTCGCGATCTTGGAGTTCGCGATCAGGATGTACGGGTCGTCGAGGACGGCCTCCATACGCTCCATGTCGGTGGCGAAGTACGCCGAGATGTAGCCCTTGTCGAAGCGCATGCCCTCGGTGAGTTCCAGCTCCAGACCGAAGGTCTGGGACTCCTCGACGGTGATGACGCCTTCCTTGCCGACCTTGTCCATCGCCTCGGCGATGAGCTCGCCGATCTGGGTGTCGGCGGCGGAGATGGAGGCCGTGGAAGCGATCTGCTCCTTGGTCTCGACATCCTTGGCCTGCTCAAGGAGGGCACCGGAGACAGCCTCGACGGCCTTCTCGATACCGCGCTTGAGGGCCATCGGGTTGGCGCCGGCGGCGACGTTGCGCAGACCCTCGCGCACGAGCGCCTGGGCCAGCACGGTCGCCGTGGTCGTACCGTCGCCCGCGACGTCGTCCGTCTTCTTGGCGACTTCCTTGACCAGCTCGGCGCCGATCTTCTCGTACGGGTCCTCGAGCTCGATCTCCTTGGCGATGGAAACACCATCGTTGGTGATCGTGGGCGCGCCCCACTTCTTCTCGAGGACGACGTTGCGGCCCTTGGGGCCAAGGGTGACCTTGACGGCGTCGGCGAGCTGGTTCATCCCGCGCTCGAGACCGCGCCGTGCCTCCTCGTCGAACGCGATGATCTTGGCCATGTGAAGTGGTCCTCCCGGACGGGGTGGATTGCTCCGGATCGTGCCCGCGCCCGCGACGGACGGCCTGCAAGCCTTGTGGTTCCTTGCCCCACAGGCCCGCGGGCCTCACTGGCCCGATCCAAGTTCTGTCACTCTCACTGGGAGAGTGCTAACGCCAATGATTAGCACTCGACCCCTGCGAGTGCAAGCGCCTCTCGTGAAAACGGGCCCCACGAGCGGCCTCCGTACGGGCCTCCGGGCGCAGCCTCCGCGCGGCGCCCGAGAAGGCGCTCGCGGGCGCGCGGGCGCGCGCAGGACAGCGGAGGGCGGCCGAGGACGCACGAGAGGCCCGCATCCCTGGTGGGATGCGGGCCCCCCGGCGTGAGTGCGTCGGTGGTCGTTCGCGCCCGGATCAGACGGCGAGTTTGACCATGTCCGCCTGCGGACCCTTCTGGCCCTGCGAGATTTCGAACTCCACTCGCTGACCCTCTTCAAGGGTGCGGTAGCCGTCCATCTGAATCGCGCTGTAGTGCACGAAGACGTCCGCACCACCGTCGACCGCGATGAAGCCGTACCCCTTCTCCGCGTTGAACCACTTGACGGTGCCCTGAGCCATGCCTAACTCCCCTATTACTGGCCCTTGCACAGATCCACACTTCGCGGATCCGGGTCAAACCTCACCCCCCCAACGGTTGGGGGTGTGCGCCGGAACGCGTCGACCGCGGCTGAATGTATCTGTCCAACTGCCGTCTGCAACAGGTCAATCGGACGAGAATTCTGGGCATGGCTGATCGCTGATATGCGGAGAATGTGCAAGGATTCAGGGCAAGTCGGGCCCCGTAAATGCCATAAACGGCTCAAATAGGCGGGGCAGTTTGGCTACTTCTTGTCGGATGCCGGGCAAGAACTCATATGCGTCCGGCATGAAACCAACATCGAAAGCGAAGCGACTTCCCCAACTGTAGCGCGCTCAACCCTACAGAATTGCCCCCTCCGTTTCTCTCACGGAGGGGGCAATTCGATGAACTCAGCGTGTTCGGCATTACCGAGGGTAACGATCAGCCTCCGGCGACGGCCGGAATGATCGAGACACCGACACCGTCCGGGGTCGCCGTCTGAAGGCCCTGCTCGAACCGGACGTCGTCGTCGTTGACGTACACGTTGACGAAGCGGCGCAGCTTGCCCTGGTCGTCCAGAACGCGCGCGGCGATGCCCGTGTGGTTGCTCTCCAAGTCGGCGATGACCTCGGCGAGGGTCGTGCCCTCGGCCGACACCTCGGCGGCGCCCCCGGTGTAGGTGCGCAGGATGGTGGGGATGCGGACGTTGACGCTCATGATGCGAGGCCAGCCTCTCGGAAGGAGTCGAGGTTCGGGCGGATGGTCGCGGTCAGCCCGGTGTCCGAGGCCACCGCGTCCAGAGTCTTGAGGCCGTCGCCGGTGTTCAGCACGACCGTGGTGAGGGTCGGGTCGAGAAGACCGTTCTCGATCAGCTTGCGGGTGACGCCCACGGTCACACCACCGGCCGTCTCCGCGAAGATGCCCTCCGTGCGCGCGAGCAGCTTGATCGCGTCGACGATCTGCTCGTCGTTCACGTCCTCCACCGCACCGCCGGTGCGCCGCGCGATGTCGAGCACGTACGGCCCGTCCGCGGGGTTGCCGATGGCCAGCGACTTGGCGATGGTGTCCGGCTTCTGCGGCCGTACGACGTCGTGGCCGGCCTTGTAGGCGACGGACACCGGGGAGCAGCCCTCGGCCTGCGCGCCGAAGATCTTGTACGGCTTGTCCTCGACGAGCCCGAGCTTGATCAGCTCCTGCAGTCCCTTGTCGATCTTCGTGAGCTGGGAGCCGGAGGCGATCGGCACGACGAGCTGGTCGGGGAGCTTCCAGCCGAGCTGCTCGCAGATCTCGTACGCCAGCGTCTTGGAGCCCTCGGCGTAGTACGGCCGCAGGTTGACGTTGACGAAGCCCCAGCCCTCGCCGGCCGGGTCGCCGATCAGCTCGGAGCAGAAGCGGTTCACGTCGTCGTAGTTGCCCTGGATGCCGACGAGCTCGCCGCCGTAGACCGCGGCCATGACGACCTTGCCCTGCTCCAGGTCGTGCGGGATGAACACGCAGGAGCGGAAGCCGGCGCGGGCCGCCGCGGCGCCGACGGCGCCGGCGAGGTTGCCGGTGGAGGAGCAGGAGAGGGTGGTGAAGCCGAAGGCGCGGGCCGCTTCGATGGCCTGGGCGACGACGCGGTCCTTGAAGGAGTGCGTCGGGTTGCCGGAGTCGTCCTTGACGAAGAGCTTGCCGGCGTCGACACCGAGCGCGCGGGCCAGGTTGTCGGCCTGGACGAGCTTGGTCCAGCCGGGGTTGATGTTCGGCTTCTCGGCCACGTCCGCGGGGACGGGCAGGAGGGGCGCGTAGCGCCAGATGTTCGCGGGTCCCGCTTCGATGCGCTTGCGGAGCTCCTCGGTTTCGTAGGCCGAGAAGTCGTAGGCGATCTCCAGCGGGCCGAAACACTCCTCGCAGGCGAAGACCGGACCGAGCGGGACGCGGTGCCCGCACTCGCGGCAGGAAAGCGCCGCGGCCGGGCCGAGGTCCACCGCTTCGGCGGAGCTCACGGAGTTCGTGGTGCTTGCAACTGTCTGCGCAGCCATGGAGGCGAGGCCCTTTCTCCTCATCTTCCTCACGACGCACTTCGCCGTGAGACGGATTTGGCACCTTCCCTAGCCGGGAGCCTCGCGACGCGATCGACATCGATCGGTACGAGACCGGCTGGAGGGTTGCCGGGGCTTCATCGGGCCGTATCCCTCTGCCCCTCTGGATGAGCGGTATTTAATTGTTGGACTGTTGAACGCGATACGTACCGACGATCCAGGACATGCGATGGTCATCCGCGTTGTTCAAGACTGTAACCGAAGGCCAGGACAGTTGAGATAGTCGTCCGAACCGCGAGACGACGGCAATCGATCTGCCGCTGGCCGCAGCGGGCACGCTGATGAGAGCGTGTGATCAGACAGTGAGGAGCCGCAGACCGTGCTGAAAGAAGTCGAAAGCTGGCTGGGCACACGCTCCTGGTCCCTGACCGACCGCCCGCTCCACAGGCTCATGGCCGCGAAACGCATCACGGGGTCGACGGTCAGTGTCGTGCTGCCCGCGCTCAACGAGGAGGAGACGGTCGGCGAGATCGTCGCGATCATCCGCCACGACCTGATGCAGCAGGTACCCCTCGTCGACGAGATCGTCGTCGTCGACTCGGGCTCGACGGACCGCACCTCCGCGGTCGCCGCCGCCGCGGGCGCGAGAGTCGTGCACCGCGACGACATCCTCCCGCGGATTCCGGCAGTGCCCGGCAAGGGCGAGGTGCTCTGGCGGTCACTGCTCGTGACGAGCGGGGACATCGTCTGTTTCATCGACGCGGACCTCAAGGAGTTCTCGTCCGACTTCGTCTCCGGAATCGTGGGCCCGCTGCTCACCGACCCCGGCGTCGATCTGGTCAAGGCCATGTACGACCGCCCGCTGGGCGGCGCCTCGGGACAGGGCGGCCGGGTCACCGAGCTGATGGCCCGCCCCCTGCTCAACATGCACTGGCCGCAGCTCGCGGGCTTCGTCCAGCCCCTCGGCGGCGAGTACGCGGCCCGTCGCTCCCTGCTCGAACAGCTCCCGTTCCCCGTCGGCTACGGCGTGGAGTTGGGCATGCTCGTCGACGCCCTGCACCTGGTGGGTCTGGACGCCCTCGCCCAGGTCGACGTCGGCGTCCGCAAACACCGCCACCAGGACGGCCAGGCCCTCGGCCGGATGGCCGCCGCGATCTACCGCACCGCCCAGCTCCGGCTGGCCCGCGGGCACCTGATCCGCCCCGCCCTCACCCAGTTCGAGCGCGGCCGGGACGGTTTCCAGCCGCGCACGTACTCGGTCGACACGGAGGAAAGGCCACCGATGACCGAAATCTCCGAGTACCAGCGGCGCAGAGCCGCGTAGACCAGCCCGACCGGCCGGCGATCGCATACGGCCGAAGGGAACGTTTGAGCGTTTCGACACGGGGCTAGGTTTCGAGGCATGGCTTCAACGCACGGTGCCCACCGGATTCTGGTCGCGTCCAACCGCGGCCCGATCACCTACGAGGTACGGGAGGACGACTCGCTGCACGCCCGGCGCGGCGGCGGCGGCCTCGTCTCGGGACTCTCGGCGATCGGGCCGGACGCGGGCGCGCTATGGGTGTGCTCGGCCCTCGGCGACGGCGACCGGGAGGCGGTACGGCGCGGAGTCGGCGAGGACGGCGTGCGGATGCTCGCCATCGACGCCGAGGTGCACGCCGACGCGTACAACGGCATCGCCAACTCCGTGCTGTGGTTCGTCCACCACATGCTGTACCAGACCCCGCTGGAGCCGGTCTTCGACGCGGAGTTCCGGCGCCAGTGGGAGTCGTACCGGACCTACAACCGTGCCTTCGCCGAGGCGCTGGCCGAGGAGGCCGCCGAGGGCGCCTCGGTACTGGTCCAGGACTACCACCTGTGCCTGGTGCCGGGGATGCTCCGCGAGCTGCGCCCCGACCTGCGCATCGGCCACTTCTCCCACACGCCGTGGGCACCCGAGGACTACTTCCGGATGCTCCCCGACGACATCCGCGCGGAGCTGGTGGGGGGCATGCTCGGCGCGGACCGGGTCGCGTTCCTGACCTGGCGGTGGGCGACGGCCTTCATGCTCTGCGCGGAGAAGGCCGACCCCGAGCGCTACTGCGCGACCTGGCCCTCGGGCACCCCCAGGGCGATCGAGCACCTGGACGGCGTCCGGCCGCCCGTGCGCGAGACCCTCGTCGGCGTGCACGGTCTCGGCGCGGACGCCGAGTTCCTGCGCGAGCGCTCCCACCGGCCGGACGTCGAGGAGCGGATGGCCGCGCTGCGCGAGGAGATCGGCGAGGGCCGCAGGACCGTCGTGCGCGTCGACCGGACCGAGCTGTCCAAGAACATCGTGCGGGGACTGCTGGCGTACCGGCAGCTTCTCGACGACCACCCGGAGTGGCGCGAGCGGGTGGTCCACGTGGCCTTCGCCTACCCCTCCCGGCAGGACCTCGCCGTGTACCGGGAGTACACCGCCGAGGTGCAGCGCGTCGCCGACGAGATCAACTCCCGGTACGGAACGCCCGGTTGGACCCCGGTGGTACTGCACGTCAAGGACGACTTCGCGCGCTCGCTCGCCGCGTACCGGCTGGCCGACGTCGCCCTCGTCAACCCCATCCGGGACGGCATGAACCTCGTCGCCAAGGAGGTCCCGGTCGTCTCCGACGAGGGCTGTGTGCTGGTGCTCTCGCGGGAGGCCGGGGCGTACGAGGAGCTGGGCGAGGACGCGATCTCCGTGAACCCGTACGACGTGACCGGTACGGCGCGGGCGCTGCACGAGGCACTCGTCATGCAGCCGGGCGAACGGGCCGAGCGCACCAAACGGCTGGCCGCCGCGGCCACCGCCCTGCCGCCGGCCCAGTGGTTCCTGGACCAACTGCGCGAGCTGGAGGCCTGAGCGGCAGGAGTTTCAGTCAGGTGAGATGGGCCGCGAGGGCCGCGAGGAGGCGGACGACTCCCGGCGGCCCGTCGACCACCAGGTCGGCCCGTTCGGCGAGTTCACCGACTTCGGAGCTGCCGCTGCACACCAGGAGTCCGGGGACGCCGTCGGAGCGGAGCTTGTCGACGGCGGAGAAGGCGGGCAGGTCGCCCAGGTCGTCACCCGCGTAGAGAACGGCTTCGGCGCCGATCTCCCGGACGTACTCCAGGAGGGCGACCCCCTTGTCCATGCCCGGCGGGCGCAGCTCCAGGACCATACGGCCGGGCTCGACGATCAGGCCGTGCCGGGCGGCCAGTTCGGCCAGCGGCTCACGGAGCGCCTCGAAGGCTGCCTGCGGGTCCGCGGCGCGGCGTGTGTGCACGGCGACCGCGCGGCCCTTCTCCTCGATCCAGGTGCCCTGCCAGGCGCCGATCCCGTCGAGGAACCCCGGCAGCTCGGCGCGGACGGTGGCCACACCGGGGTGCGGGGCGGGCGCGGTGACCGTGCCGCTCACCGCGTCCCAGCGCTCGGCGCCGTAATGGCCGAGGACGACGAGGTGCTCCAGGCCGGGGACGCCCGCGAAGCCGCCGTGCCGCACGGCCACACCGGCGGGGCGGCCGGTGACCACGGCGACGGAGGCGACCTTGGGGGCGAGTGCCGCGAGGGCGGGGACCGCGTCGGGGTGCGCTCTGGCCTGGTCGGGGTCGGGGACGATGGGGGCGAGGGTTCCGTCGAAGTCGAGTGCGACGACCGTCCGGGTGGGGCGGGTGAGGATCGCTTCCAGAGCGTCGCGCCCGGCGGGGGTCACCGGGGTCGGCAAGGAGTCCTTGGATTCGGGGTGGCTGCCCATGGGGCGACCCTATCCGGGTGCGGGCGGGCGCACCCCTGACTCATGGCCGAGCGGGGTACCCGCCCGGCCGGAATGCCTCGCTCCCACGGCTCCGCTTTGCCGAATCCCGGCTCTCGCCGATCCATCCTGCCCGAATCCCGGCTCTCGCCGATCCGTCCTGCCCGGATGCCCGGTCTCACAGATCCGCCCTGCCCTGATGCCCCGGCCTCACCGGTCCGCCCGGCGGGCCTCCCGCACCCGGCGCAGCCTGTTCACCGTCACCGGGTCGTGCGCCAGGGCCCTCGGATCGTCCAGCAGCGCGTTGAGCAGCTGGTAGTAGCGGACCGGGGCCAGGCCCAGCTGTTCGCGTATGGCGCGCTCCTTGGCGCCGGGGCCGGGGAAGCCGCGGCACTCCAGGGCCAGAATGCTCCGTTCGCGCGCGGGCAGCTCTTCCATGGACTGCACGGTAGTCCCCGGCACCGACAAGCACAGACAAGCACCGACAAGCACCGCCGCCGGCCGCCGCTAGCCGGCGCTGTCCGCCATGGTGGCGCCGGCCTGCAGGGAGCCCAGGATTTCGGCGGGATCGCCCTTCGCGCTCACGGCCTTGGCGATCTGGGTCTTGACGTCGGCGCTGACACCGGCCCAGGAGGTCTTGCCGACCGGGTAGAGCACCGAGGACGGAAGCTGGGCGAGGAAGGGCTTCAGGTCCGCGTCGTCCTTGTCGGCCGCCATCGCCTCGGACGCGGAGGAGGTGACCGGCAGCAGGTCGTACTTGTGGGAGAAGGCGAGGACGTTCTTGTCCTCGTAGACGAAGTCGAGGAAGTCGCCGGTCTGCTCGCCGTGGCCGTTCTTCTTGAAGGCCATCATCCAGTCGGCGACACCCATGGTCGCCTTGCTCGTGCCGTCGACGCCGGGCATCGGTACCATGCCGAACTTCACGCCCGCGGTGGCGGCCTGCTTCATCAGCGTGGGGTGTCCGACGAGCATCCCGACGTCACCCCGGGTGAACGCCGAGAAGGCGGCCGCGCGGTTCATCTTGGCAGGTGCGACGGGTCCGGTGAGCCCCTTGCCGACCAGTTCGTCCTTGAGCCAGGTGAGCGTCCGCACGTTCTGTGGAGAGTCGATGGAGTACGTGCCGAGATCGTCGGTGTAGCCGTTCCCGCCGCTCAGCAGCCACTGCATGGTCTCCGCCTGCGCCTCCTCGGGGCCGAGCGGCAGCGCGTAGGGGAACTTCACGCCCTTGGCCTTGAGCGCCCCGGCGTCGGCGGCGAGTTCGCTCCAGGTGTCGGGCGGGGTGATGCCGGCCTCGGAGAACAGGGTCTTGTTGAAGAAGAGCAGACGTGTGGACGCGGCGAACGGCATGCCGTACTGCGTGTGGTCCGTCTGCCCGGCGTCGGTGAGTTCGGAGGCGAAGTCGGCCTGTACGGGGATGGAGAGCAGGTCGTCCACCTTGTAGAGCTCGCCCTTCGCGGCGTAGTCGGCGTAGGCGCCGATCTGCGCCATGTCGGGGGCCTTGCCCGCCGCGACCATCTCCTTGACCTTGCGGTCCACGTCCGTCCAGGGGTAGACGCTGACCTCGACCTTGACGCCCGGGTGGCGGGCCTCGTAGTCCTCGACCAGGGCGTCCCAGTACTTCTGTGAGCTGGTGGCCTTGGAGTCTCCGTAGTCGGCGGCCACGAGTCTCAGCGTCACGTCGGAGGAACCGCCGCCCGGGCCGCCGCAGCCCGCGAGGACCGCCGTCATGCCGAGGGCCGAGATCGCCGAGATCGTTTCTGTCCTGCGCCGCTGCACCGCTAGCACTCCCCAGGCTGTGAGCCGTATCGGCTCCGTCTTTGCTTCTGCGTCCGTTGCATCCGTCTCGGAATGCGGATATAAGGTCTACACCACGTGAGTGGACTAGACCTCTCCAGGGGTAAGGGGCGACACTGTCCCCCGTGAGACATGTCATCGCCCTCGATGTGGGCGGCACCGGGATGAAGGCCGCCCTCGTCGGGGTGGACGGCGAGCCTTCCGCGGGCCGCCCCGACGAGCCGCCGTCGCGGGCCCCAGGGGCCCCCGCGCTGCTCCACCAGGCCCGCCGCGCGACCGGGCGCGAGCGCGGGCCCGACGCCGTCGTCGAGAACATCCTCGACTTCGCCGCCGAACTGCGCGGCTACGGCGAGGAGCACTTCGGCGAGAGCGCCCTGGCCGCCGGCGTCGCCGTCCCCGGCATCGTCGACACCCACAACGGCATCGCGGTCTACGCCGCCAACCTCGGCTGGCGCGACGTCCCGCTGCGCCGGCTGCTCGGCGAGCGGCTCGGCGGCGTGCCCGTCGCCCTCGGGCACGACGTGCGCACCGGCGGGCTCGCGGAGGGCCGGATCGGCGCCGGACAGGGAGCTGACCGCTTCCTCTTCGTCCCGCTGGGCACCGGCATCGCGGGCGCCATCGGCATCAACGGCAGCGTCGAGGAAGGCGCGCACGGCTTCGCGGGCGAGATCGGCCACATCGTCGTACGGCCCGGCGGGGCCCCGTGTCCGTGCGGGCAGCGCGGCTGTCTGGAACGGTTCGCCTCCGCGGCGGCCGTCAGCCAGGCCTGGGCCGAGGCGTCCGGCGACCCGGAGGCGGACGCGGCGGACTGCGCCAAGGCCGTCGAGTCGGGCGACCCGAGGGCTCGGGCCGTCTGGCAGGAGGCCGTCGACGCGCTCGCCGACGGGCTGGTCACCGCGCTCACCCTCCTGGACCCGCGCACCCTGATCATCGGTGGCGGGCTCGCCGAGGCGGGGGAAACCTTGTTCACACCCCTGCGGGCCGCGGTCGAGCGACGCGTCACCTTCCAGAAGTTGCCGTCCATCGTCCCCGCGGCTCTCGGGGACACCGCCGGTTGCCTCGGTGCCGGGCTCCTCGCCCGGGACCTCCTGAACACCACTTCTACGACTCCCCGGAGGTAACCACCCGATGGCCCCTAGCAAGGTTCTCGCCGGCGCCCGGGTGGTACTGCCCACCGGGATCGTGCACGACGGCCGCGTGATCATCGACGGTCCGCGGATCGCCGACGCGGGTGACCCCTCTGCGCAACCTGCCGGAGTCCTTGGGGGAGCCCCCGCGGACACGCCCGTGACCGACCTGTCCGGCCACTGGGTGGTCCCCGGCTTCGTCGACCTCCACAACCACGGCGGCGGTGGCGCCTCCTTCACCTCGGGAACCGCCGAGGACGTCCTGCGGGGCATCCACACCCACCGGCTGCACGGCACCACGACCGTCGTCGCCTCCACCGTCACCGGTGACATGCACGGCCTCGCCGAGCGCGCCGGGATGCTCTCCGAGCTGGCCGAGCAGGGCGACATCGCGGGCATCCACTTCGAGGGCCCGTTCATCTCGCCGTGCCGCAAGGGCGCGCACTCCGAGGAACTGCTGCGCGACCCGGACCCGGCGGAGGTCCGCAAGCTGATCGACGCGGCGCGCGGCCGGGCCAGGATGGTCACGCTCGCGCCCGAACTGCCGGGCGGCCTCGACTCCGTACGGCTGCTCGCCGAACACGGGGTGATCGCCGCGATCGGGCACACCGACGCGTCGTACGAGCAGACGAAGGCGGCCATCGACGCGGGCGCGACCGTGGCGACGCACCTGTTCAACGCGATGCCGGCGCTCGGACACCGGGCGCCTGGCCCCATCGCCGCCCTCCTGGAGGACGAGCGGATCACCGTCGAGCTGATCAACGACGGTACGCATCTGCACCCCGCCTCGCTGGAGCTGGCGTTCCATCACGCGGGGCCCGGCCGGGTCGCGTTCATCACCGACGCGATGGACGCGGCGGGCTTCGGCGACGGCCGCTACATGCTCGGCCCGCTGGAGGTCGAGGTCGCGGACGGCGTCGCCCGCCTGGTGGAGGGCGGTTCGATCGCGGGCTCCACGCTGACCCTCGACCGCGCCTTCCAGCGCGCCGTCACGGTCGACAGGCTGCCGGTCGAGGACGTCGTGGCGGCCATCTCCGCCAACCCCGCCCGCCTGCTCGGCATGGACGACCGGGTGGGCTCCCTGGAGCCGGGCAAGGACGCGGACCTCGTGGTTCTCGACGCCGACTTCGCGCTCAAGGGCGTGATGCGCCGGGGGGAATGGGTGGTCGCTCCCCAATTGGGCTGATCAGAGCGCCATTTCATCTACGACGAGTTGGCCAGACTCAAGTCGAGCCTGACTGAAATCTGATCGCCTCGAATGATCTTGGATCTAAGATACAGCCATGACCACAACAATGAATATCGTGGCGCGGGCGGCGGGGGCCGGGTCCGTGGCCCTTCTCCTCGCTGTAGCTGTGCCGGGAACCGCACAGGCCGCCGGTGATCCTCAATACGCGGGCTGCACCACAACGGGGGCCAGTGCTCTTATGCGCATCACCTCGATAACCAACGACGGCCCTGCCAGCAAGTACGCCGTCCATTTCGAAATCTCGGACACAGTAGCGGACGGCCACCACGCGAGCGTCCGCCTTCTCACCAAGGACGGCACTGGCACGTTGCATCGCTGGCCGTGGCACAGCAACACCAGCGGCACGGGCACGATCACCGTCAACACAACCGCCCAGGACGACCGGGGTATCTTCGCCTCTGGCGTCGAGGTCGCCAGGGCTGAAGGGTCTACCGTGCTCAACTCCTGCACCGACTGGACGTAGCGGCAGCGTTGACAGGCGCGGGGGTCTATCACAGCCCCCCGCGCGTTGGCATGATCGGGCCCGAAATGAATGGCACGCACACGCACTTCGAGGGAGGCCGGTCCGGGTGATCCTCACGGTCACGCTGAACACCGCTCTCGACATCACCTATCGCGTGCGGTCCCTGCGCCCGCACGGCTCGCACCGGGTGAGCGAGGTGACCGAACGTCCGGGCGGCAAGGGCCTGAACGTGGGGCGGGTGCTCGCCGCGCTCGGGCACGAGGTGACGGTCACCGGTTTCACGGGCGGCGCGACCGGCCGCACCGTTCGGGAGCAACTCACCGGAACGGCCGGGGTGGTGGACGCGCTCGTCCCGATGGAGGGATCGACGCGCCGCACGATAGCCGTGGTCGACACGACGACCGGTGACACGACTCAGCTCAACGAACCGGGACCGGTGATATCCGCCGCCGAGTGGGCGGCCTTCCAGGAGACGTACGAGCATCTGCTGCGCTCCGCCTCGGCGGTGGCCCTGTGCGGCAGTCTGCCCCCGGGGGTACCGGTCGGCGCGTACGCCCAACTCGTCCGCACCGCACGCACCCTGGCCGTCCCGGTCCTCCTGGACACCAGCGGCGAGCCGCTGCGCCGGGGGGTCGCGGCCCGCCCCGACATCGTCAAGCCGAACGCCGAGGAACTGGCCGAGCTCACCGGCTCCCACGAACCGCTGCAGGCCACCCGGAACGCCCGGCGGCGCGGCGCGCACTCGGTGGTCGCCTCCCTCGGCGCGGACGGGCTGCTCGCCCACACGGCCGAGGGCCACTGGCGCGCCGCCCCGCCCGTCCGGGCCCGCGGCAACCCGACCGGCGCGGGCGACTCGGCCGTCGCGGGCCTGCTGTCGGGCCTGGTCGAGAAGCTCGACTGGCCGGCCCGCCTCGCCCGCGCCGTCGCCCTGTCGACGGCGACCGTGGCGGCGCCCGTGGCCGGCGAGTTCGACCGGGCGCTGTACGAGAGCCTGCTGGACCGGGTCACGGTGACGGCGGAGTCCGTGGCAGCGTAGCGGCATGGTCCCGGAACGGCGAAGAGGCGGCGCCCGGAGCGCCTCCGCGCGCCCGGTCACCGCCTCGGCGGCCCTGGGACCGCCCCTGATCACCCGTGGTCCCGCAGGGCCCCGCACGGCCCACGGGAGCGTTTGCGGGACTACCTCTTGACCTGCCCCTTCTTCAGGGAGAGCTGGTCGAGCAGTATGTTGCAGCTGTCGCCGTCCCCGCAGGAGAGGGTGATCGTGTTGGTGCCCTTGTTGAGGGTGGGCCACGCATAGGTCGTCGTCCAGCCCTTGGCGAAGTCGCCCTCGGCGGCGTGCGCGTAGTTCTCCATGCTCAGCTTGGAGCCGAAAGCCTTGCCGTTGACGGTGAGCGTCATCGACGCGTCCTGGCCGGGCACGCTGTAGCGCGCGAACACGGTGTAGGCGCCGTCCTCGGGGATGCCGTTGAACGTCCAGGTCACCGAGGCGCCCGGATTGTTCAGTCCGGCCACGTAGACCCCGCCGTCGGACTGGGCGCCCTGGACGTCGAAGGCCGTCGTCACGCCGTTGCCCAGCTTCAGCGCCTTCGCGTCGACCTTGGGGAGCTCCGCGGGCTCGTCGGCGCCCTTCGACTCCTCCTGGGTCGGCGCGGCGCTCTGGGAGGCCGTCGGGGTCGTGTCCGCCTGGTTGTCGCCCTTGTCGTCGTCCCCGCCGCCGCCCGTCATGGCGATGGCGATGCCGATCACGACGGCGGCGACCACGGCGATCGCGCCGATGAGCAGACCCTTGGTGTTGGGGCCACGGCCACGTCCGCCGCCGTCACCGTGACCGGGCATCGGCGTGCGCGCCGTCTGCGCGCCGCCGGGGACGGTCTCGGGGGCCGCGTAGTGAGCGTTCTGCTGGCCGTGGCCGGCCTGCTGCGGCACCTGGCCGTACGGGGTGGTGGGAGCCTGCTGGCCGTAGGCGCCCTGAGCGGTCTGCTGGCCGTACTTGCGCTCGCCGACAGCCCGCACCCGGTTGACCGAGCCCGGGTAGCCGTAGCCACCGCCTCCAGAGGGCGGCGTGGCTCCGTTGGCCTGACCATCGGCGTACAGATAGCCGAACGGGTCGTCGTCCTCGGGCGTGCTCGCGCCGTTGTTGCCGGGCGTCATCCCTTGGTCTCCTCAGCGGGTGCGGTTCTGATGCGGTACACGAATGATTGGCGAGCCTACCCGGTTTCCCTGGACCAAACGGGGGGCCTTCACCGCATCGACCTACTGACCTGCGTGTTATCCAGCACGCCTGTGCTGTTTGGGACGAGACCGTTTCTCGACGTACATCCGTTCGTCAGCGGATTTCAACACCTCGTCCGCCGTCATGCCGCAGTGGGCCCATCCGATGCCGAAACTCGCGCCCACTCGGACGGCCCGCCCATCGACCCTGATGGGAGGAATGATCGCGTTCCGCAGGCGTACGGCGAGGTCCTGGGCGTCCGCCCGGCCGAGACCGTCGGCGAGCACCACGAACTCGTCGCCGCCGAGCCGGGCCACCGTGTCACCGTCCCGGACCCCGTGGGTCAGGCGACGGGCGACCTCGATGAGAACCTCGTCACCCGCGTTGTGCCCGAACCGGTCGTTGATCGACTTGAAGCCGTCGAGGTCGCAGAAGAGCACCGCGAGCCCCTTGGTGCCGTCGTCCGTCTCACCCTCGGGCGCGATGGTGTGCACATGGTGGTCGAAGGCGTCGAACGCCTCCGCGCCGGAGTCGAAGTCGAAGCCGTGCCCGTGCCCCTCGTAGGCGGGGAGGCCGTTGCCGTCGTAGTCGCCGCCCGGCAGCTCCGGGAAGTCCCCGTGCCCGTACGCCGCGTCCAGCGAGGCGACCGCGCCGGGCGGCAGGGACTGCGGGCGCTGGCAGAGGCGGGAGCTGAGCCGGGAACGCAGCTCGGCGGAGTTGGGCAGGCCCGTGAGCGCGTCGTGCGAGGCGCGGTGCGCGAGCTGGAGCTCACGGCGCTTGCGCTCCTCGATGTCCTCGACGTGGGTGAGCAGGAAGCGGGGGCCGTCGGCGGCGTCCGCGACGACGGAGTTGCGCAGGTGGACCCAGACGTAGGTGCCGTCGCGGCGCCCGAGCCGCAGCTCGGCCCGGCCGCCCTCGGCGGAGGTCCGCAGCAGGGTGCCGATGTCCTCGGGGTGCACGAGGTCGGAGAAGGAGTAGCGGCGCATCGCGGAGGCGGGCCGGCCGAGGAGCCGGCACAGGGCGTCGTTGGTCCGCAGGATGCGGCCGTGCTGGTCGCCCCCCATCTCGGCGATCGCCATGCCGGAGGGCGCGTACTCGAAGGCCTGCCGGAAGGACTCCTCGCTGGCGCGCAGGGCCTGCTGCTCACGCTCCAGGCGGACCAGTGCGCGCTGCATATTCGCGCGTAGACGCGCATTGCTGATCGCGATGGCGGCCTGGAACGCGTACATCTGGAGCGCTTCGCGCCCCCAGGCGCCCGGCCTGCGGCCGTTGCGCGGCCGGTCCACGGACAGCACGCCGATCAGCTCGCCGTGGCCGTTGCCGGAGACGTTCGGGGTGTACATCGGCGCGAAGAGGCGGTCGGAGGGGTGCCACTCGTCCTCGAAGCGGGGCGCGGGACCGTCGGTGTACCACTGCGGGACGTCGTCCTCGTCGAGGACCCAGCCCTCGGTGTGCGGTATGAACCGGAGGTCGCCCCAGGCCTCGCCCATGGTCAGCCGGCGGTCCCAGGAGGCGCGGGAGCCGACCCGGCCGGTGATGAGGGCCTCGGCCGCGGGGTTGCCGGCGAGAGCGGCGGCGACGAGGTCGCCGTCGGGGCGTACGAGGTTGACGCACGCCAGCTCGTAGCCGAGCCCGGTGACCACGCCGTCGGCGACGGTCTGCAGCGTGTCGGCCAGGCTGCGGGCGGTGTTCATGTCCGCCATCACCTGGTGCAGCTGCCGCAGGGTCGCAAGACGGACGTAGGGCTCCGACTCGGTCTCCATTCGCCCTCCCCTCGAGACCTCGCAGCAACTCCAGGGTTCTCTCGGCGTACTAGGTGCTCTTCGGTTCCGTGCTGACTGCTCGGTGCTCTCCGTGAACGGCTTTACGCCGTACTGCTTGGTAGCTTCCTGTGCAACGTCCCCGACACTGAATCACAGCGCGCTGCCCACTCGGTACACAGGGTCAACAAAATATCGGCCCTGTGACTCAAGTCACAGCGGAAGATGAGCAATTGAGTGGAGTTTCTGCATTTCAGCGTGCATTTACTGAACGCATTGTTGGACGACTGTGCAGAAGCTGTGCACGCTTGCGCCCACTGGATGAGTACGGATGAGAGTACGGCCGTCCCCGCTCCCGCTCCCGTCCGCCCCGCTTCCGTGTCCTCTCCGCCCCCGGACCTAGGTCCCGGTTCGGGCCGAGGTCCGATGTGCCGCCCCGGGAGCGGAGACTAGCGTTTCGGCGTGCTCACCACTCCCCCTGCCCTCCCCCTCGCCCCGTCCGTGCATGCTGAGGGGGTGAGCAACGACGAGTTCCGCGCCGCCATGACCCGGCTGGCCGCGGGCGTGGTCCTGGTGACCGCGCACGAGCCCGCGCTGGCCCCCGACGGGCCGGGCGGCGAGGACGTCGGCATGACCGCGACCGCCTTCATGTCCGTCTCCCTGGACCCGCCGCTCGTCATGGTCAGCCTGCGCGAGGGCTCCCGGATGGACGACCTGCTCGACGAACAGCCCCTGTGGGGCGTCTCCGTGCTCTCGGAGAGCCAGCGCCACATCGCGGGCCGCTTCGCCATGAAGGGCCGCATCAGCGACCGGCTCCTCTTCGAGGACATCCCGTACGTCCGCGGCGAGGCGTCCGGGGCCCTCCTGATGCGCGGCGCCCTGGCGACCCTGGAGTGCCGCACCGAGCAGCGGGTGCCCGCGGGCGACCACACCCTCGTCATCGCCCGCGTCCTGACGGCCCACGTGCCGAGCGCGGACGGCGGCCCCCTGGCGTACTTCAAGGGCCGCTACCGCCAACTGGGCTGAAGCGGCCCCGACCGGGCGAGCGCCTCAGCGGTCCAGAACCGTGACGTCGAGGCCGGCCAGTCGCTCGGGGTCGTTGACGATGTCGATCACGGCGATCCTGCCGTGTACGACTGTGAAGGCGAGAACGCCGGCCGGGCGCCCCTCGGAGATCACCACGACACCCGCGACGCCGTTGACGAGGGCGGGCCGCGCGATGCGGGCCAGGTGCGCGAAGCTGCTCGCGCCGGACGCGACGGCGATCGCTCCGGCCGTCACGCCTCCCTCCGAGCGGGCCACGACATCCGGGTCCAGGACGGCGACGAGCGCATCGAAGTCGCCGTCACGGGCCGCCGCGAGAAACGCCTCGACGACCTCCCGCTGCTGGGCGGGATCGGCGTCGGACACCGGTGCGCCGCCCTGCACCCGGCGACGGGCCCGGCTGGCCAGTTGCCGGGACGCCGCGGGCGTACGGCCCACGATGGGCGCGATCTCGTCGAAGGGCACGCCGAACAGGTCGTGCAGGACGAAGGAGAGCCGCTCCGCGGGTGTCAGCGTCTCCAGGACGACGAGCAGGGCGAGGCCGACCGAGTCGGCGAGCAACGCCTCCTGCTCCGGGTCGACGCCGCTGACGGAACTGAGCACCGGCTCGGGCATCCGCACCCCCTGCCCCTCCGCCGACGGCTCCAGCGGCTCCTCCCGGCGGGTCCTGCGCGAACGCAACATGTCCAGGCAGACCCGCCCCACCACGGTCGTCAGCCAGCCCCCGAGATTGCCGACCCGGCCGGAGTCGGCCCGGCTGAGCTTCAGCCACGCCTCCTGCACCGCGTCGTCGGCCTCGGCGAGCGAGCCGAGCATGCGGTAGGCGACGGCGCGCAGATGGGGTCGGTGGCTCTCGAACCGAGCCGCGAGGAAGTCGCCGCCGTCCCGCGCCTGCCCTCCGCCACCGTCCGGCATCCGCCCGTCCCGCGCCTGCCCGTCCTCCGGGAAGTCCTCATGGGCGCTGTCGCTCATCGCTGGTCACCACTCCTCGTCGCATGCCGTCATGGCGTTGACGGACCGCGGGGCACAGATGTGACAGCCGGGCCGGGCGACAGCCGACGGACGCGACCGCCGAGCCGATGCGATGCGGCAGCCGGACCGGACCGGGGCCTACCCCCAGTCGCGTCCGGTGCGGCCGCGCTTGGTGTCGGAGCGCTGCTTCTTCTCGCGCAGGCGGCGTTCGTTGATGCCGCGGGGGATGCGGGTGGCGCGGCGCGGCTTGGGCGGCGGCGCGGTGGCCTCGGCGAGCAGCGAGGCGAGGCGCACGGCGGCCGTCTCCCGGTTGCGCCACTGGGAGCGGTGCTCGGAGGCGCGGACGCTGATGACCCCGTCGACGAGCCGCCCCTCCAGCTTCGCGAGGGCACGGTCCTTCCACACGGGCGGCAGCGCCTCGGTGTTCGCGAGGTCGAACCGGAGCTCGACCTGGGTGTCGCTCGTGTTGACGTGCTGCCCGCCCGGCCCGCCCGAGCGCGAGAAACGCCACATGAGCTCGGCCTCGGGCAGGGAGACGGAGCCGCGGATGACATAAGGACCGGACATGTGTTCATGGTCCCGTGCCTGTCCGGTCCGCGTCACCCGGTTTTCAGCGTCTGTCCGGGTGATGTGCGGCTCCTAGGTAAAGAAAGTAAAGACAGGCGGAACCTCAGGGACCCCCCTTGGCGTTCATAGAGGTGACGGTAGCTTCGTCCCCAGTACGAAGCCCGTACGTCACGAGGGAAGGGACTCCCAACAATGGCTGTAAGCCTGTCCAAGGGTGGCAACGTCTCGCTCACCAAGGAGGCTCCGGGCCTGACCGCCGTCACCGTGGGCCTCGGCTGGGATGTCCGCACCACCACGGGCACCGAGTTCGACCTCGACGCCTCGGCCATCGCGGTCAACCCCCAGGGCAAGGTCTACTCGGACGCCCACTTCGTCTTCTTCAACAACAAGCAGACCCCGGACCAGACCATCGTCCACACCGGTGACAACCGGACGGGCGAGGGCGCCGGCGACGACGAGGCGATCAACGTCAACCTGGCGGGCCTCCCCGCCGACGTCGAGAAGATCGTCTTCCCGGTCTCCATCTACGACGCGGAGACCCGCACGCAGAACTTCGGCCAGGTCCGCAACGCCTACATCCGCATCGTCAACCAGGCCGGCGGCACCGAGATCGCCCGCTACGACCTCTCCGAGGACGCGGCCACCGAGACCGCCATGGTCTTCGGCGAGCTCTACCGCAACGGCGCGGAGTGGAAGTTCCGCGCGGTCGGCCAGGGCTACGCCTCGGGCCTGGCGGGTATCGCGCAGGACTTCGGCGTCAGCGTCTGAGCCTGAGCACCCGCACGTCGAGAGGAGCCCCCGACTTCGGCCGGGGGCTCCTCTCATGCGGCCGCGCCGCTCGCGATGCCCGACGGCCGTGGCGCTCGTGCCGCCCGAAGGCGTGATGCTCGTGCCGCCCGGCGGCTCACGGGTGGTCGGGCTTGCCCTTTCCGTACAGCCAGTCCTTCCAGATCCCGCTGAAGTCCTTGTCCGGCGCGGTCTTCTCGACGTACGCGGTGAACTCGGCCGTGTTCGCGTTCGCATGGCGGTGGGTGGCGGCCCAGCCCTGGACGATGTCGTAGAAGGTGTCGTCGCCCACCAGTTGGCGGATCTTGTGCAGCACCATCGCGCCGCGGTAGTAGACGGGCGGGTCGGAGATCACCGCGGCGCTGGGCGGCTCGGCGGGCGGGTAGGCCCAGATCTCGCTGTTGTCGGCCGGTTCGTAGTAGTCGCCCTGGTAAAGGGAGTTGAAGATCTCGTCGGCGGTGTCGCCGTCGTGGTCCTCCTGCCACAGCCACTCCGCGTAGGTGGCGAACCCCTCGTTGAGCCACATGTCCCGCCAGGACTTCGGGGTGACCGAGTCGCCGAACCACTGGTGGGCCAGTTCATGGACCAGGGTCTTGGTGTCGGGGGCGCCGGGGAAGACGGGGCGCGTCTGGGTCTCCAGGGCATAGCCCGCGTCGTCGCCGCGGTCCACGATCGCCCCGGTGGAGGAGAAGGGATAGGGGCCGAAGTTGTACTCCTCCCAGTCCAGGATCTCGGGGATCCCCGCGAGCACCTTCTTGCTCGCCTTCGACTGGGTCGGGTCCACCGCCACGTACACCGGCAGCCCGTTCTTCGCCGTCGAGCGGGTGATGTCGTATCTGCCGATCGCGAGCGTCGCCACATAGCTCGCCATCGGTTCGGCCGAGTGCCAGGCGTATGTCGTACGGCCCTTGGCGGTCGTCTCGCTCGTCAACTCGCCGTTGGAGACGGCCTGGAAGCCCTCCGGGACGGTGATGCCGATGTCGTACGCCGCCTTGTCGACGGGGTGGTGGTTGCCGGGGAACCAGGCCATCGACCCCGTGGGCTCCCCGAGGGCGAGGGCGCCGTCGGCCGTGCGCAGCCAGCCCTCCTCGGAGGTGTCGGGGTCGGTGATCGTCCTGGGGGTGCCGGAGTAGCGGACCGTCGCGCGGAACGTCTCCCCCTTGTCGAGGTCGTCGCGCGGGCGCACGGTCAGCTCCTGGCCCGCCCGGCTCCACCGGGCGCTCCGGCCCTCGACGGTGACGTCGGAGACGTTCAGCCCCGACAGGTCGAGATGGAAGGCGCTGAGGTCCTGGAGGGCCCGCGCGGTGATCTCGGCCGTCCCCTTCAGCCGCTTGCCCCGCGGGTCGTAGGAGAGAGTCAGTCCGTAGTGCGTGACGTCGTACCCGCCGTTGCCCATCTTCGGGAAGTACGGGTCGCCGACACCGGACGCGCCGGGCTTGCCGTGCACGTCGTCCCCACCGCAGGCGGTGAGGCCGAGAACGAGCGAGAGGGCCAGGGCAAAGGGGACGGTGGCGGAAGATCGGGGCACATCAGCGATCCTAGGCGGCGCCGCTCCGACAGGCCCTCCGCGAGCCCGAGGGTGGCCGGAAACCGCCGAGCGGGAAGCGGCACGCCCGGCGTGACACCATCACCTACGTGCTCGACATCGGCTACGCCCTCTCCAATCGCTTCCCCGACCCCCCGCAGACCGACTACCGCCGCGCTGACGTCCACGCGCTGCGGCACGACCTGTTCTGCGGTGACGTCTACCTCGCCGACACCAAGGCGGACCGGGAGGTGTCCACGGGCTGGGGATGGGTGCCGGTGCTCGACTTCGCGTGGGCGCTGTGCGACATCGTGGAGCAGCTCGACCGCGACCCGCTCGGCAGCCGTGCCTCCCGCCCTCAGCAGGCGGAGCTGGACTTCACCGAGTCGACCGACCGCATGCTTTTCGAGCGCCGCTTCGGCTGGGTGGACATCGAGGCCGACTGGATGCCGGGCGACGAGGAGCCGCTGACCTTCTCCCACACCGAGCTCCGCCGCGAGGCCCGCGACTTCCTGCACGACCTGCTCGCGGACCTCACCGACCTGCACGACGACCTCGCCGAGAACCCGGCGATCTGGACCCTCCAGGCCCGCTTCCCGCGCGTCTCCTAGACGGTGTAGACCAGAGGCCCAGGGGGCTCTGGCTCTCAGACCCCCTCCGCGCCCCCGTCCACCCGTACCCCCAGCGCCGCCGCCAGTACGGGCGCCAGATCGAGCAGCTGGTGGGTGCTGATGACCGCGCCCGCGAGCCGGTCCACGCCCCGCGCGATGTCCAGCTCCGCCGCCGCGCGCAGGTCCACGTCCGTGAGGGTGGCCTCGGTGAGGTCCGCTCCCTTCAGGACGCAGTCCACGAACTCCACCCGCTCCAGACGGGCGCCCCCGAAGTCCGGCTCGACCAGGACGCAGCCCTCGAAGACGACGTCCTTGAGCCTCGCCTTGCGCAGATTCAGATAGTCGATCTTCCCGCCGCGCACCAGCACCCGCTCCAGGACGGAGCCGTGCAGCTGCACTCCGCCGAGGCGGGCGTCGATCACCTCGACGTCACGCAGCGTCGACTCGGCGAGATCGGTGCCCACGCCCCGTATGCCCGTCAGGACCGAGTCCAGCACGCGCGCGTGGTGAAGGCGCGTCTCGTCCAGCGCGCAGCCCGTCAGGGCGCAGTCCATGAAGCGGGCTCCCCCGCCGTCCTGTCCGGCGAAGTCCACCTCGCGGAACTCCAGCCCGTCGTAGTCGCCGTCCGGCTCCAACTCCGCGCCGTCGTACGGCTCCAGCACCGGCAGCCGCACCTCCGGCCGCCGTGCCGCCTTCAGCCCCGTCCCCGGCGCCTTCGCGCCGGTCCCACCGCGCCCGCCCGCCGCTCTCCTCGCCATGCCCCCATCCTGCCCGCCCCCACTGACAATCGCCCTGGCCTGCGGAAACCCGGCACATGTCACATTCCGGGGTCCTTCAACGGTCCTACTCACAGGAAGGCCTGCTGTCAGAGCCCCGTCGGACCCCGAGCAGAGGAGACCTCCAGCCATGCACCGCATCACCGTCATCGGCGGCGGCTTCGCCGGACTGACCGCCGCCATCACCGCCGCCGAGGCGGGCGCCAAGGTCACCGTGTACGAAGCGCACCACACCCTCGGCGGGCGGGCGCGGACCGCCGAGGGGCCGTACCGGACGAACGAGGGGCCGCACGCCCTCTACAGCGCCGGTCCGCACTGGACATGGCTCAAACAGCGGGACCTGATCGGCGCGCTCGCCCCGATCCCGCCCATGGAGGCCGCCCGGCTGCGGCTGCACCACAAGGGCGCGCTGCGCCGCACCCCGCCCTTCGCGATGCTCAAGCTGCTGCGGCGCTCCTCCCAACAGGCGCCGGTGGACGTCGACTTCATGACCTGGGCGACCGGGCAGGCGGGAGCCGAGGGCGCGCGGGCGGCCGCCCACTACTCCGCGGTCGCCCTCTTCCATCACGATCCCGGTTCGCTGTCCGCGGCGTTCGTGCAGGAGCGGTTGCGCCGGGCCATGAGACTGCCGCCGGAGGCGCACTGCCCCCGGGGCGGCTGGGCGAACGTCATCGACCGGATGGCGGCGCGGGCCTGGAACCTCGGCGTACGGATGGAGACGCTGGCCCGGGTGGACGCCCTCCCCGTGGACCGGGGTCCGGTCGTCGTCGCCACCTCGCTCGCCTCCGCCCGCCGCCTCCTCAAGGACGCGTCGCTGACCTGGACGAGCGGCCGTACGGCCCTCGTCGACCTGGCCCTGCGGAGCCGGCGCGGCGACGCGTTCGCGGTCTCCGACCTGGACGCGCCGGGCTGGATCGAGCGGTTCACCGCCCGGGACCGCACCCTGGCCCCGGCCGGGGAGCAGCTCCTCCAGGGGCAGATCCCGATCGCCCCGGGGGAGTCCGGGGCCGACGGCGTCGCCCGCGCCGAGCATCTGCTCGACCTCGCCTTCGAGGGCTGGCGCGAGCGGGTCACCTGGCGGCGCGAGAGCGTCGCGAACGGCCGTACGGGCGCGGTCGACCTGCCCGGCACCAGCTGGCGGGACCGCCCGCGCGTCGACCGCGGCGACGGTGTCTACCTCGTGGGCGACCAGGTCGCCGCCCCCGGCGTGCTCTCGGAGGTCTCCTTCAACAGCGCGATGGAGGCCGTGGCGCTGGCTCTGCGCATCCGGGAACGCCTTGACCTCAAGCAAGCTTGAGGTTGAAGAGTGGGCGGTGCGCGGACCTGGCGAGGCGCCCCACGGGTCTCGCGGGTCTCGCGGGCCTGCCAGACCCCACGGGTCTCGCAGGCCTCGTACAGACCCCATTGACCTCACAGACCGCATAGACCGCATAGACCGCATAGACCTCGTAAATTTTGAGGAGCGCTGATGCACGCGATCCGGTTGCACGCCTTCGGCCCCGCCGAGAATCTCGTCCTTGAGCGGACCGAGGACCCCGAACCGGGGCCCGGCCAGGTCCGTATCGCCGTGGCCGCCGCCGGCGTCCATCTCCTGGACGCCGCCCTGCGCGAGGGCATGCGGGGCGGCCCGGCGCCCGCGCCGGCCACCCTGCCGACCGTCCCCGGCCGTGAGGTCGCCGGAACCGTGGAGTCGCTCGGCGAGGGCGTCGCCGGACTCTGGCTCGGCAGGCGGGTCGTCGCCCACCTCGGCTTCGCCCCCGGGGGCTACGCCGAGTTGGCCGTCGGGGACGTCGACCGCCTCCACGACATCCCCGGGAACCTCGACTTCGCGCAGGCCGTCGCCATGATCGGAACAGGCCGTACGGCCATGGGGATCGTGCAGTTCACCGAGTTCGGCCCGTCCTCCGTGGTCGTCGTGCCCGCGGCCGCGGGCGGCATCGGCACGCTGCTCGTGCAGTACGCGCACCACGCGGGCGCGACCGTGGTCGGCCTCGCGGGCGGCCCGGAGAAAGTGGCGCGGGCCCGCGCGAACGGCGCCGATCCGGCCGTCGACTACACCGACCCAGGCTGGCCGGAGAAGGTCCGCGCGCACCTCGGCGGCCGGACGGCGACCGTCGTGCTCGACGGCGTCGGCGGCGCCGTCGCGCGGGACGCCGTCGGCCTGCTCGGCCCCGGCGGCCGGCACATCGTCTTCGGCTGGTCCGGCGAGGGCATCCGCGACGGCTCCCCGTACCTCGTGGACGGGGTGTCCGAGCAGGTGCTCGGCCCCGTGATGATGCGGAAGGCGGGCGGCCCCGACCCCGTACGGACCCTGGAACTGCGGGCCCTGGCCGAGGCCGCGGCCGGGCGTCTCGTCCCGGCCGTCACCCGCTTCCCGCTCGCCGAGGCGGCCGCCGCGCACCGGGCCCTGGAGAACAGGGCCACGATCGGAAAGGTGGTGCTGGAACCATGACCACGAACCCACGGAAGGCGTCCCGCGACGCCCCGCCGACTGGAGATGCGACTCATCCCGTTCCATGGTCTTCTGGCCGGGTGAGTGTCACCCGGACAGGTGAACCAGAGGCGCCCGTGGGTCCCGACCGCCACCGTTGGTGGGCGCTGGTGATCATCGCGCTCGCCCAGCTGATGGTGGTGCTGGACGCGACCATCGTGAACATCGCGCTCCCTTCCGCTCAGCACGACCTCGGCATGTCCGACGGCAACCGGCAGTGGGTCATCACGGCGTACACGCTGGCCTTCGGCGGGCTGCTGTTGCTCGGCGGCCGGATCGCCGACCTCGTCGGCCGCAAACGCACGTTCGTCATCGGGCTGATCGGCTTCGCCGTCGCTTCCGGGATCGGCGGCGCGGCCAACACGTCCGGCATGCTCTTCGCCGCCCGCGCCCTCCAGGGCGCCTTCGCCGCTCTGCTCGCGCCCTCCGCGCTGTCCCTGCTGACCACGACGTTCACCGATCCGAAGGAACGCGGTAAGGCCTTCGGTATCTACGGGGCGCTGGCGGGCTCGGGCGCCGCGATCGGCTTCATCGTGGGCGGCCTGCTGACGGAGTACCTGAACTGGCGCTGGTGCCTGTACGTCAACATCCCGATCGCGGTCATCGCCGTCATCGGCGCGTTCGGGCTGCTGCGCGACCGGCCGGGCCACAAGAACGTCCACCTCGACGTGCCCGGCGCGGTGCTGGGCTGCGGCGGACTGGTGGCGATCGTCTACGGGGTCAGCGAGGCGAACTCGCGCGGCTGGACGGACTCGTTGGTGCTGGGCCTCATCGCGGGCGGCGTCGTGCTGCTGGCAGCGTTCGTGTGGTGGCAGAACAGGGCGCCGAGCCCGCTCCTGCCGCTGCACATCATCAAGGACCGCAACCGCGCGGGCTGCTTCCTGACGATGGGGCTCGCCGTCATCGCCCTGTTCGGCATGTTCCTGTTCATGACCTACTACCTCCAGGTCGTCCTCGGGTACTCGCCGGTGAAGACCGGTCTCGCGTTCCTGCCGCTGACCGTCGCGATCATCATCGGTTCGACGCAGATCTCGGCGCGGCTGCTGCCCCGAGTGGCGCCGCGCACGCTGATGGTCCCGGGCACGATCCTCGCCGCCAGCGGCATGGTGATCTTCACGCAGATGACCGTCGACTCCGACTACGCGGGCCAACTGCTGCCCGGTCTGCTCCTGACGGGTCTCGGCATGGGCCTGACCTTCATGCCGGTCTTCGCCACCGCGACCGCCGGGGTCGCCCCGCAGGACGCGGGCGTGACCTCCGCGACGGTCAACACCTCGCAGCAGGTGGGCGGTTCGATCGGCACGGCGCTGCTGAACACCATCGCGACCACCACCAGCACGGCGTACATCGCCGCCCATCTCCACAATCCCGCCCAGAAGGCGCTGATCGTCCGGGAGGGCGTCGTCCACGGCTACACCGTGGCCCTCTGGTGGGCCACCGGCATCCTGCTGCTGGCCGGCCTGGTCGCGGGCCTCATGGTCACCGCGAAGGCCCCGAAGCAGGCCGCGTCGGGCGCGGCGGTCCCGGAGTCCGTGGGCTGACCGCTCCGGCGGTGCCTGTTCAGTGGCGCCCCGACAACCGGTCCGCGAGCTGCGCCAGCCGGGACGACTCCGCGCTGTGGGTGGTCAGTTCGCGGCGGTCGGCCGTGCGGTAGGTCGCGTACATGCCGTGGACGCCGATCCAGCGGAAGGGCTCCGGTTCCCACTTGCGGACCTTGTGGTCGACCCAGGGCAGGGCGGTCAGGTCGGTCGTGCCCGCCTGGCCGGAGTCCAGCTGCACGAGGTCGCGCAGGGTGCGGGCGGCGAGGTTGGTGGTGGCGACGCCGGAACCGACGTAGCCGCCGGCCCAGCCGAGGCCCGTCGAGCGGTCCAGGGTGACCGTGGCGCACCAGTCGCGCGGGACGCCGAGAACGCCCGACCAGGCGTGGGCCACCTGGACGCCGGTCAGCGACGGGAAGAAGCGGACGAGGATCTCGTACAGGGCGTCGATGGTCGCCTGCTGGGTGCGGCCGTCGTTGTCGGTGCGCGATCCGAAGCGGTACGGGACACCCCGGCCGCCGAGCGCGATGCGGTCGTCGGCGGTGCGCTGGGCGTACATGTACGCGTGCGCCATGTCGCCGAGCGTCTCGCGGCCCTCCCAGCCGATCGTCGCCCACTGATCCGCGGTCAGCGGCTCCGTCGC
Source organism: Streptomyces sp. NPDC002935 (assembly GCF_040611295.1). NCBI lineage: Bacteria > Bacillati > Actinomycetota > Actinomycetes > Kitasatosporales > Streptomycetaceae > Streptomyces > Streptomyces sp. NPDC002935. Next base: position 19,411 of record NZ_JBEXNW010000042.1, on the reverse strand, counting down.
GATCATGGAGGAGTTCATGGGCAGCCAGGTGCGCTTCTGGCCCTTGAGGTTCGCGGTGAAGCCCTCGGTGCAGCGCAGGATGTAGGGGGCGCGGACGGTGCCGTACGGCGTCACCGCGTGCTTCGGGCGGATCTCGGTCACCGGTGTCTGCTCGTGGATGGTGACGCCGAGTGCCTCGACGGCCGCGGCGAGGCCCTTGACCAGCTTCACCGGGTGCAGCCGGGCCCCGTGCGGGGTCCAGGCCGAGCCCACCGCGTCCGCGACCCGGATCCGCTCGGCGGTCTCCTTCGCGCCGTACAGCTCGCGGTCCTTCTCGCCGTACGACAGCTCGTGCGCGTGGAAGGCCTTGAGCCGGGCCAGTTGGGCGGGCGTGTACGCCACTTCGAGGACGCCGCCCTGGTGGATGTCGGCCTCGATGCCCTCCTCGGCGGCCACCCGGACTACCTCGTCCACGGTGTCGTTCATGGCCTGCTGGAGGCGTACGGCCGCCTCCTGGCCGTGCAGCTTCGCGTACCGGTCGCGGCCGGCGATGCCGTTGTAGAGCCAGCCGCCGTTGCGGCCCGAGGCGCCGTAGCCGCAGAACTTCTGCTCCAGGACGGTGACGCGCAGGAAGGGCGCCGCCTTCTTCAGGTAGTACGCCGTCCACAGTCCCGTGTAGCCGCCGCCGACCACGACGACGTCGGCGGACGCGTCACCGGGCAGCGGCTCGCGGGGTGCGGGCAGACCGTCGTCCGCGTACCAGAAGGAGATGCCACCGTTCACGACCTTGCTCGCCGAACCGCTCATGAGCTGGACGTTAACCCCGAAGAGCGGCCACTGTCTCCTTCGGATTCCATGCTTTTCCGCGCCCTCTGACCAGCGGATAACAGGCGAGACCGATCAGAACGGAGGCGAAATGCCCGAGATCGGTGAGGGTGCGCGCGGTCAGGAACGGAACCCCGTACACCGCCAGCACGATCACCAGATACGGGTACCGCCAGGGCGCCGCGATCCGGTACGTGAGCACGCCGATCACCCCCGCCAGGGCGTAGCTCACCCCGATGTCGAGGGTGTCGACCGCGGAGTGCGGTGCCATGCCGTGCCGGATCGCCCACAGCAGCGCACCCTCGCTGATCAGCGTCGACAGCACGTGCGCGGCCGCGTTGACCGCGAGCCAGCGGGCGGTTCCGAGCCAGCGTTCGGCCGGCGCCTGGAAGACGGTGTAGAGAACGGCGTACGGCAGCCAGTGCCCGCCGTCGATCCACATCGCGCTGGCGAACAGCACCCGCACCGGGTTGTTCGACAGCTCATGGATGTTCGTCGAGCGCTGCCGCAGGAAGTCCGCTTCGAAATCCGGAGACATGTGGTGCATGGCCACCGTGGTGATGAAGAGAATCGCCAGCCAGATGTACGTGCCCGGGGCGCCGCGCACGTACATCCACACCCTGTGGAAGCCCCGGTCAATACGCATGACCCGATTCACCCATGCCGTCAGTGTCCCTTATGTGATCGACATCCCGGACGGTCCGACCGCGTCACGCGCGAAGCCCGCGGAACTCCCCGGAGGAACTCGAGAACAGCTGTCGACCGGCCCCGGACCGTCTGGAGCGGGACGGCGTCCGCCGGACCGCCGGAGCTAGTCTCGCCGCATGATCCGTACCGCGACCCCCGACGACATCCCCGTCATCCACGCCCTGGTCCGTGAACTCGCCGCGTACGAGAAGGTCCCGGAGGAGGCGAGGGCGACGCCGGAACAACTGCGCGAGGCCCTGTTCGGGGAGAACCCGGCCGCGTACGCGCACATGGCGGTGGACGACACCACGGACGAGCCCGTCGGCTTCTCGCTGTGGTTCCTGAACTTCTCGACCTGGCGCGGCGTCCACGGCATCTACCTGGAGGACCTGTACGTACGCCCCACCGCGCGCGGCGCCGGCCACGGCAGGGCGCTGCTCACGGAGCTGGCGCGGATCTGCCGGGAGCGCGGCTACCAGCGCCTGGAGTGGTCCGTCCTGAACTGGAACCGCCCCTCGATCGACTTCTACGAGTCGCTGGGCGCGCGCCCGCAGGACGAGTGGACGATGTACCGCCTGACGGACGAGGCACTGGACGTCCTCGGAAAGCGCGGCTGAGCCCCGAAACGGAAGGCCCACGACCGAGGGCGGCGCGGATGTCCCGCGCCGCCCTCGACGACGTAATCCCGAGCCCCCTGTCGGATTCGAACCGACGACCTACGCATTACAAGTGCGTTGCTCTGGCCATCTGAGCTAAGGAGGCCTGCCGCGCGCGCGTGGCGTACGTGCCCGTGCAGTGTACCCACGTCACAGCGGGCCCCTGTCGAAAGTTTCCGCGAACTTCACCGGTCTCGGAGTACTGACAGAACGCATGAACGCCAGGTAGCGTCCTGAGTCGGTTCACTCATGTGGACTACACCACTATGGGCGTTTCCATAGTGGATCACCACCTTTACAACGGATCGTCCGGCACGTTCCTGCCGGTGAAGGGGGCCCATCACCATGGCCACTGTCTCGTTCAACAAGGCGACCCGCATCTACCCGGGTGGCGACAAGCCCGCCGTCGACCAGCTCGAGCTCGACGTCGCGGACGGCGAGTTCCTCGTCCTCGTCGGTCCCTCCGGCTGCGGAAAGTCCACCTCCCTGCGCATGCTCGCGGGTCTCGAGGACGTCAACGCCGGCTCGATCCACATCGGTGACCGCGATGTCACGCACCTGCCGCCCAAGGACCGGGACATCGCCATGGTGTTCCAGAACTACGCGCTGTACCCGCACATGACCGTCGCCGACAACATGGGCTTCGCGCTCAAGATCGCCGGCGTCAACAAGGCCGAGATCCGCCAGAAGGTCGAGGACGCGGCGAAGATCCTCGACCTCACCGAGTACCTCGGCCGCAAGCCGAAGGCCCTCTCCGGCGGTCAGCGCCAGCGTGTCGCCATGGGCCGCGCCATCGTGCGTGAGCCCCAGGTCTTCCTCATGGACGAGCCGCTGTCGAACCTCGACGCCAAGCTCCGCGTCTCCACGCGTACGCAGATCGCCTCGCTCCAGCGCCGTCTCGGCATCACCACGGTCTACGTCACCCACGACCAGGTCGAGGCCATGACCATGGGCGACCGCGTGGCCGTACTCAAGGACGGTCTGCTCCAGCAGGTCGACTCGCCGCGCAACATGTACGACCGCCCGGCCAACCTCTTCGTCGCCGGCTTCATCGGCTCCCCGGCCATGAACCTGGTCGAGGTCCCGATCACCGACGGCGGCGTGAAGTTCGGCAACAGCGTCGTCCCGGTCAACCGCGAGGCCCTGAAGGCCGCCTCCGACAAGGGCGACCGTACGGTCACCGTCGGCGTCCGCCCCGAGCACTTCGACGTCGTCGAGCACAACGGCGAGGCCGCCAAGTCGCTCTCCAAGGACACCGAGGACGCCCCGGCCGGCCTCGCCGTCTCCGTGAACGTCGTCGAGGAGCTCGGCGCCGACGGCTACGTCTACGGCTCCGCCAAGGTCGACGACAAGCTCACGGACCTCGTCGTCCGCGTCAGCGGCCGCGCCGTCCCGGACAAGGGCGCCACGCTCCACGTCGTGCCGCGTCCGGGCGAGATCCACGTGTTCTCCACCTCGACGGGCGAGCGCCTGTCCGACTGACGTCCGCGTCATCCGGGCCGAACGCACACCCCTCAGGGGTCGAAATTCACCCAAGTTGACGAAGAGGGCCCCGCAGCCTGCTGCGGGGCCCTCTTCGTTGTCGACAAATACCCCGGACCGGGCATTTCGATATCTGTGCGTCAACGCACTACCCAGAAGACGCAGTTTCCCCATCCCCCGAACCGGTGACTAAATGTCGCCACATCATCACCCCGCGCTACCCTCACTCGCGTGAAGCACTCCACCACTAACCAACGGACCCGGCGTGGCCGTGGCCCCGCCCGCCGGATCGGCCGCACCCTCGCCCTCGTTCTGCCTGTCGTCCTGGTGCTCTCCGGGACTCTCGCGGTCACCCGAGTCAACTGGTCGGGGAACCCCTCGAGCTCGGTGCTCACCGCGTCCTCCGAAGACGTCTCGACACGAGCCGTCTCCCGTGCCCCGCAGGACGTCCTGCGCGACAAACTTCTCCTGGAACTCCAGGAGAAGAACCCGGGCGTCGCCCTCACTCACCTCCAGCAAGAGGTGAACGGCCGTCCGTCGCTCGCGAAGCACTGCGTCTCCATCGCCCGCGCCCTGGGCCGCGCCGCGGTCCGTGCGTACGGCCCCACGCGCGCCCAGTCCTTCGCCCGGCCGGTCTGCGACACATCGTTCGCCTCGGGGGTCGCGGCCACCCACATCTGAGGTCACCGCCCCCTGCCCGGGGCACGCTCCCCTCGGAGGCCACAGCTCTCTCCGAGGGGCACCCTTCCGCGCCCGCCGTCCCACGGCTTCGCGAACCGTCCGATTCCGGGCCGTCCGGCAACAGCTGATTAAGGGACGGTTGCCGCAGGAGGCCGCGTGCGGGGCGCCACGTACAGTTCGGGCATGACCGATCCGAACGCCGCGCCGCGCCCCGTTCAAGCCGTTGTCCTGGCCGGCGGCCAGGGTTCTCGGCTGCGTCCCTACACCGACGACAGGCCCAAGCCGATGGTCGAGATCCCCGGCACGGGGACACCGATCATCGGCCACCAACTGACCTGGCTCGCCGAGGAGGGCGTCACCGACGTCGTCGTCTCCTGCGGGCACCTCGCCGAGGTCCTGCAGAAGTGGCTGGACTCGGCCGACCTCCCGCTCAACGTCACGACGGTCGTCGAGACGGAGCCCCTCGGCCGCGGTGGCGGCCTCAAGTACGCCGCGGCGCACCTCCCGCACCCCGACCTGCCCTGGTACGCGACGAACGGTGACATCTGGACCCGTTTCTCGCTGCGCGACATGGCGGACTTCCACGCCGAGCGTGACGCGGTCGCGACCCTCGCGCTGGCCCGCCCCCGCATCCCCTGGGGCGCCGTCCAGACGGACGGCTTCGGTCACATCACGGACTTCATCGAGGCCCCGCCGTCCACGTTCGAGATCAACGCGGGCGTCTACGTCTTCTCCCCCGAGTTCACCGGGATGCTCCCCGAGCGCGGCGACCACGAGCGCACCACCTTCCCCCGCCTGGCCCGCGAGCGTCAGCTGGCCGGCTTCCCGATCCCGCAGGGCGCGTACTGGCGCGCCATCGACACCGCCAAGGACCTCACGGAGGCGGCGAAGGAGCTCGCGGCCCTGGGCCGCTAGAGACGCCAGGAAACGCCCTCCCGGCCTCACGAGAGCTGCCCGGGCACAAGAGAACGCCGCAGAACGACGACAGGGCCCCGCACGCGATCGTGCGGGGCCCTGTCGTCGTCCTGCGCCTGGCCGGTGGGTCAGCCCAGCAGGCCGCCCACCAGGCCCGGCTGACCGCCGGTGGACGCGTTCCCGCCGGTGGAGGTGCCGCCCGTGGAACCGGCGCCGCCCGTGCCTCCGGTGCCGCCGGTCGACGTGCCGCCGCTGCTGGTGGGGCCCGCGCTGCTGCTCGGGGCCTGGTCGACCGGCGAGGACTGCTGGGGCGGGGCCTGGCCGCTGCCCTGCGTCTGGCTGGGCTGCCCGCCGCCGACCTGGCCTGTCTCCTGGGCCGCGCCCGGTGTGGTGGCCGCTTGCGACGGCGTCGAGGAAGCGCTCCGGGTGGGCGTCTGAGAGGCCGAAGGGGTGGCCTTCTCGTGCCGCTTGCCGGGCGTCTCGGGGAGCGGGGAGCCGGGCAGTTCGTTGCGCGGGGCCTCACCGGGACCGGGGACGACGATCCGGTCGGAGTCGCGGACGGCGCCGCCGAGGAGCGAACCGATGAGCAGGGTGAGTCCGACGACGATGGCCGTGATGATCGCGCCGCGGCGCAGCACACGCGCGCGCAGGTCCCAGATGTCGGTACGCGGACCCAGCGTGCGCCAGGCCTCACTGGCCAGCCGCCCGTCCGCGGAGTAGACCGGGGCACCCGCGATGATGAGCGGGGACCAGGCGGCGAGGTAGATGATGTCGGGCGCGTCGTACGCGGGCACCGTCTTCCAGCTGACCGTGACGATGAGCGCCGCCGACAGCATCGCGCCGACGACGGCGGCCACCCGCTGCCACAGCCCGAGGACGGTCAGGACGCCGACGATGACCTGGAAGAAGGCGATGACGAGCCCGGAGCCGACGGGGTGCTGGAGCGCGAACTGCCGCAGCGGCTCGGCGACTTCCCACGGGTGCAGCGTGTTGAGCCACTTCACCATGGAGCCGCGCTTGCCGCCGTCGAAGTAGACGGGGTCGCAGAGCTTGCCCATGCCGGCGTAGATGGAGATGAACCCGAGGAAGACGCGCAGCGGGAGCAGCACGACGCCGAGGTTCATCCGGCGGCCCGGGTGGTACGCGTGCCGGACCGGATCGGAGCCGCTCCGCTTGCCGGGGGCGTCACCCGCCGTCCCGTCGAGGTCGTCGTCCTCGAAGTCCGCGTCCCCGAAGTCGGCGTCCGCGTAGGCCAGTTCGTCGTAGGCCAGTTCGTCGTAGGCGCTGCCCACGCCGCGCATATGGGGCAGCAGCCGCTGCTCCTCGCCGAGGGGTGCGCGCTGACTGCCGACGAGGGGCGTCTCGACCGTGTCGACGGTCAGATCGCCCGCGTAGCCGGGCTGTTCGCCGATGCGCGGGATGACCTGGGTCGAGCCGGCGTGAGCCGTCGGCCCCGCGGCGCCGTGGGTCACGCCCGCGTTCCGTGCGGCCTGGAGCAGGCGGTGGGCGCCCGTGTCGTCCGGCGCGGACTTCCCGCTCCAGACGACGGGGGCCCGGCGGCGGGCCCCGTCGGCCGGACCGGCCTCACCCGCTCTGCCCGGCGCACCCGCGACGGGGATCCGCGAGGTGTCGCCGGAGCTCAAGTGCCGTGCGATGCGCGGGGACTGGCCCCGCGCCGCGCCCGCCAGCTGAACGCGGAAGCTCGCATGATTGACGATGACCTGCGCCGGATCGCTCGGCACCTTCACCATGCTCAGCGCGGGAACGTCGTCGAATCCCGACGAGCGGTCCCCCGTGGGTGTGCGGGGTGTTCTGGTGTCCACACTCATCTAACCGAGTGACGCGTGGTTAGGACACTGCTTTGCCCACGCCGATCTGTCCGGACCGCGTCAAGATCGTCCAGAACATCCCGATTGTCCCACGAGGGCGACCGCCAGGACGTTTGTTCAGGCGCGTCGCCGCGCGGCCTCGTACAGCACAACTCCCGCGGCCACACCGGCGTTCAGCGACTCCGCGCCACCGGGCATCGGGATCCGCACCCGGAAGTCGCAGGTCTCGCCGACCAGCCGGGACAGGCCCTTGCCCTCGCTGCCGACGACGATGACGACGGGGCCGCCCAGCGCCTCCAGCTCGCCGACCTCGACCTCGCCGTCCGCGGCGAGTCCGACCACGACGAGGCCGGCCTTCTTGTACGACTCGAGGGCCCGCGTCAGGTTGGCGGCGCGCGCGACGGGCGTACGGGCGGCGGCACCGGCCGACGTCTTCCAGGCACCGGCGGTCATGCCGGCCGCACGGCGCTCGGGCACGACCACGCCATGGCCGCCGAAGGCCGAGGCGGAACGCACGACCGCGCCGAGGTTGCGGGGGTCGGTCACGCCGTCGAGGGCGACGATCAGCGGGTCCTGGCCCTCGTCGTACGCGGCGGCGGAGAGGTCCTCGGGGTGCGCGTACTCGTACGGCGGGACCTGGAGGACGAGACCCTGGTGGTTGAGCCCGTTGGTCATGCGGTCGAGCTCGGGACGCGGGGCCTCCATCAGGTGGATGCCGCCGCGCTCGGCGACGAGCTGGAGCGCCTCGCGGACCCGCTCGTCGTTGTCGATGAACTGCTGCACGTACAGCGTCATCGCGGGGACGCCCTCGCGCAGCGCCTCGACGACGGAGTTGCGCCCGACGACCATCTCGGACGTGCCCTTGCCGCCGCGGCCCTTGGGGTGGGCGGGGCGGCGGACGATCTGCTTCGCCTTGGCGTTGGCGACGCGGTTCTTCTTGTGACCCTTGCGCGCCTCGGCGGGCGGGGTCGGACCCTTGCCTTCCAGGCCCCGGCGTCGCTGGCCGCCACTGCCGACCTGCGCGCCCTTCTTGCCGGACATGCGGCGGTTGTTAGCAGCCATGACCTACCTGTCTGTGTGAGGCGTGCGTACGTATGTATATGAAGTGTGCCGCCCGGAGGTCCGGGCGGCACAATCGATCAAGGCCGACGGAGGTCGGCCGGGGCCGCCGGAGCGGTCGCTCAGCGCGGTCCGAGCGTCCAGCGCGGCCCCTGTGGGCCGTCCTCGATGACCAGGCCGGACTGGTTGAGCTGGTCGCGGATGGCGTCCGCGGTGGCCCAGTCCTTGCGGGTGCGGGCGGCCTCGCGCTGGTCGAGGACCATCCGGACGAGGGTGTCGACGACGCCGTGGAGGTCTTCGCCACGGTCGCTCTCGTCGGCCCACTGCGGGTCGAGCGGGTCGAGCCCGAGGACGCCGAGCATGGCCCGTACCTCGGCGAGGCGGGCTACGGCGGCTTCCTTGTCGTCGGCGGCCAGGGCGGAGTTGCCCTGGCGGACCGTCGTGTGCACGATGGCGAGCGCCTGCGGGACGCCGAGGTCGTCGTCCATCGCCTCGGCGAACGCGGGCGGCACCTCGGCGGACGGCTCGACGACGCCCCCCGCCTTCTCGACGACCCGCTGCACGAAGCCCTCGATGCGCGCGAACGCCGACTCGGCCTCGCGCAGCGCCTCTTCGCTGTACTCGATCATCGAGCGGTAGTGCGGGGTGCCGAGGTAGTAGCGCAGCACGATGGGGCGCCACGCCTTGACCATCTCGGACACGAGCACCGAGTTCCCGAGGGACTTCGACATCTTCTCGCCGCTCATGGTGACCCAGGCGTTGTGCACCCAGTACTTCGCGAACTCGTCGCCGAAGGCCTTGGCCTGCGCGATCTCGTTCTCGTGGTGCGGGAAGATCAGGTCGATCCCGCCGCCATGGATGTCGAAGACGCTGCCCAGGTACTTGTGGGCCATGGCCGAGCACTCCAGGTGCCAGCCGGGACGGCCCCGGCCCCAGGGCGTCTCCCAGCTCGGCTCGCCCGGCTTCACGGCCTTCCACATGGCGAAGTCACGCGGGTCGCGCTTGCCGGTCTCGCCCACCCCGGAGGGCTGCTGGAGGTTGTCGAGCTCCTGGTTGGAGAGCTGGAGATAGCCGTCGTACGACCGCACGTCGAAGTAGACGTTCCCGTCGGCCGCGTACGCGTGACCGCGCTCGATGAGCCCCCGCATCATCTCGATCATCTCGGGGATGTGGCCGGTGGCACGCGGTTCGTACGTGGGCGGCAGGCAACCGAGCGCGTCGTAACCGTCGTTGAAGGCGCGCTCGTTGTCGTAGCCGATGGACCACCAGGGACGGCCCTGGTCGGCCGACTTGGCGATGATCTTGTCGTCGATGTCCGTGACGTTCCTGATGAACGTCACGTCATAGCCGCGGTACTCGAACCAGCGGCGCATGATGTCGAAGTTGAGGCCCGAGCGGATGTGCCCGATGTGCGGTGCGGCCTGCACGGTCGCGCCACACAGGTAGATCGAGACGCAACCCGGCACGAGCGGGGTGAAGTCACGAATCTGCCGGGCGCTGGTGTCGTACAGGCGAATAGTCACCACTCCAGGGTAGTGGGCCCTGGGTAGTGCCCCGCGACCCTTCCCCCGCGGGCGCCATGTATTCGTGACATACGGGGGACGGCCCGGCCCGTCCGGCCTTCGAGGACGAGCCTTTCGGGCGAACGGAACCTTCCCCGGTGTCAGCCCGTACGGACGACCAGTGCCGTGGCGACCGCCATCAACCCCTCGTCCCGGCCCGGGAAACCGAGCCCGTCCGTGGTGGCGCCCGACACCGACACCGGCGCCCCCACCGCGTCCGACAGGATCTTCTGGGCCTCGTCCCGCCGCTTGCCGATCTTCGGGCGGGGTCCGACGACCTGGACCGCGACGTTGCCGACGGTGAAGCCGGCCTCGCGGACGATCCGCGCCGCCTCCGTCAGCAGCACGACGCCCGCCGCCCCGGACCACTCCGGGCGCCCGGTACCGAAGTGGGCCCCGAGATCACCGAGGCCCGCCGCCGAGAACAGCGCGTTGCAGGCGGCGTGCGCGACGACATCCGCGTCGGAGTGCCCGGCGAGTCCGGGCCCCTCCCCCTCCCACTTCAGGCCGGCACACCACAGCTCCCGCCCTTCCTCGAAGGCGTGGATGTCGGTGCCGATCCCGACCAGCGGGATCACGAGACCCGGAACCGGACCCGGACCGGAGCCCTGCCCCTGCGTCTCTCCCTGTGCCTGTGCGTGTGCCTGTGCGGTCGTCCGCTCGGGAGTCTCAGAACCCATCGTTCAGCCTCCGCCGTGCGAGAACCGCCTCCGCCAGCACCAGATCCAGCGGCCGCGTCACCTTGAACGCCTCTTCGTGTCCGGGCACGACCACGACCGGCACACCCAGCTGCTCGACCATGCTCGCGTCGTCGGTCACGTTGTCGGTGACGGTCTCGTGGGCCCGCAGAAGCGTCGCGCGGTCGAAGCCCTGGGGCGTCTGCACGGCACGCAGCCGCGCCCGTTCGGGGGTGGCCACCACCGGCTCGGGCTCCCCGGTGACCGCCGCGGGCTCGACCTCCTTGACGGTGTCCGCGAGCGGCAGCGCCGGTACGACGGCGGGCGCGCCGTCCCGTACGGCCTCGATGACGGCGTCCACGGTGTCGACGGGGACGAGCGGCCGGGCCGCGTCGTGCACGAGGACGATGTCGATGCCGGGCGGCAGCGCGTCGAGCCCGTACTTCACGGACTCCTGGCGGCTGTCACCGCCCGGGACGACGAGGAAGTCGGTGCGGTCGGGCAGCGCGTGCGCGTCGAGCAGCGTCTTCACCTCGGCCGCGCCGTCCGGCGGAGCCACGACGACGACCAGGGAGACCGCGCGGGACGCGGCCATCGCGCGGACCGCGTGGATGAGCATGGGCGTGCCGTTCAGCGCGCGGAGCGCCTTGGGAGCGCCCGGACCGAGGCGCACACCCCGTCCGGCGGCCGGAATCACGGCGGCGGTACGGGCCCCCGACGGCGAAGAGAGCGAAACGTCAGACATCGGTTCCTGTCAGGTTTGTGTGCTCGACCGGGATGGGTATGGCCTGGGGGTACCCCCTGCTCGGAGAGCTGGGGGAGTGCCGGGCGCGACGCCTTGACCGGACCCTTCCGTGACAGCCGGTCGAGTCGACCGCCCGGGTCGGCACCCCAAGTATCGGATACGCCGGTATACCGCGGGGAAGCCGATGCCGGGTGAACGTCCGGTTTACCGAATGGGTGCGGGTACGAACATGCCGCAGCGCCCGGCGACAGCAATTGCGTCATCGGGCACCGCGGCATTTCATTGCGCTACAGCGCGGGCTTGGGCGTACGTCAAGACGACAGGCGTCTCGGCGACTGAGCCGGCGTCAGGACGCGAGAACCTCGTCGAGCAGGGCCTCGGCCTTGTCCTCGTTGGTGTTCTCCGCGAGGGCGAGCTCGCTCACCAGAATCTGGCGCGCCTTGGCGAGCATGCGCTTCTCACCTGCGGAGAGTCCGCGCTCGCGCTCACGACGCCACAGGTCACGCACGACTTCCGCGACCTTGATGACATCGCCGGAGGCGAGCTTCTCCAGATTTGCCTTGTAGCGACGCGACCAGTTCGTGGGCTCCTCGGCATACGGCGCGCGCAGCACCTCGAAGACCCGGTCCAGCCCGTCCTGACCGACCACATCACGCACGCCGACGAACTCCGCATTGTCCGCTGGCACACGTACCGTCAGGTCACCCTGGGCGACCTTCAGCACCAAGTAGGTCTTGTCCACGCCTTTGATCTGGCGAGTTTCGATGGCCTCGATCAGCGCGGCCCCGTGATGGGGATAGACCACGGTGTCGCCAACCTTGAACGTCATGTGACAGGTACCCCTTCCGTGGCTATCCAGAGTAACACGGAAACGGCGTCTTCTGAATGGCGTTTTCGCAGGTCAGGGCATATCTCGGGGCTTGACAACCGCAACAGGAACGTGCTGCGAGGGGCGAGCGGAAGAGGGTATTCGCAGGTCGGAGCGGCTGTCCAGGCGGAGTGAAACGCGTACGTTACACACACCCGAAGCCTGCACCCAGGGTCCGAACATCCCGTTTTGTCCGGCTCCAAGAGCGCGAGTTCCGCTACTCCGTTCGATGAGCGGAGCCGAGTACGAGACGAATCCGGAATTGATCAAGATGTTCGATGATCACGTACTGATCGGCCCTCGATGACCCCGTGATCCATTTCCAGGAGGCCCGGGCATTCATTCCCCGAAATGCGCAAGCCTAAGTCCGAGGAACTTATGTGAATGGCGGACAAGGGCGCGATCAAAGTAGCCGACGCGCCGCAGGAGCGGGATACGAGGAGCCGGGGCGCACACCCGGCGCAACGGAGCCCGCGGGCGCATGTCCCGCGACCCGTCCTCACCCGGAGCACCCCCGCTCACCCCTTGGGCTGGCAAAGTCGGCGGCTTGGGGAGGGTCGGGTGCGGCGGCGCGGGAACGGATCGGTAACCTAAGGCCGCTGACAGACCCTTAGGGCGGCTTTACACAGACGTCGTCCTGCTTCGCCCACGTTCAAGGAGTTGCCGCCGCCGTGAGCAGCAGCCTTCGACGCGGCTCACTCGCCGCCGCAGTCATCGCGTTCTCGATCGCCTCGCTCGCCGCGTGCGGTGCCGGCAACAACGCCCAGACGTTGGAGGTCAAGCCGGACAACGCGGCCACCTCCGTGGGCGACATCAAGGTCCAGAACGCGCTCGTCATCACCCAGCCCGACGTCAAGGCCGAGGGTCCGGCGGTGATCTCCGCGACGCTGTTCAACAACGGCACCACCGCGCAGACCGTGGACTCGATCAACGTCGCGGGCGAGGGCACCGCCCAGATCACGCCCGCCGGGGGCAAGGGCAAGCTGACCGTCCCGGCCGGCGGCTCGATCGTCATCGGCGGCAAGGGCAACGCCTCCGCGGCGCTGGCCAACCCCTCCGAGACCGTTCTGAACGGCAGCGTCCAGAAGGTCACCTTCGGCTTCAGCAAGACCGGTGACGTGAGCCTGAGCGCCTTCGTCGTCCCGGCCGAGAGCTACTTCTCCAAGTGGGGCCCGAGCGACATCCCGGCGGCGCCGACGCCTTCCGAGGCCCCGTCCACCAAGCCGTCCGAGTCGGCCACGGGCTCCCCGTCCGAGTCCACCTCGGGCGAGCCGGGCACCAGCGCGACGGGCACCGCTTCGGCGTCGGAGTCCGCCGCCCAGTGAGCTGACGCCGGGCGCGCACCAGGCCCGTACGCGCTCCCGGCAGTCCGTACGACGAAGGGCGGGACCCCTCCTGGAGGGGTCCCGCCCTTCGTCGTACGGACTGCGCAGTGCCCTGTGCTCTGTGCTCTGCGTCGTGCTCCAGGCTCGCACCGGGAGGTGGGGACGGTTTACGGCTCGAACTTGTAGCCGAGACCGCGCACCGTCACCAGGTACCGGGGCGCGCCCGGGTCCGGCTCGATCTTCGCGCGCAGGCGCTTGACGTGGACGTCGAGGGTCTTGGTGTCACCGACGTAGTCGGCGCCCCAGACCCGGTCGATGAGCTGCATACGGGTCAGCACACGGCCCGCGTTGCGCAGCAGCATCTCCAGGAGGTCGAACTCCTTCAGCGGAAGGTCGACCTTGGAGCCGGAGACGGTGACCACGTGGCGGTCGACGTCCATCCGGACAGGACCGGCCTCAAGGGCCGCCGGGGCGACCTCCTCCGGCTCCCCGCGGCGGCGCAGGACGGCCCGGATACGGGCGACCAGCTCCCGGGAGGAGAAGGGCTTGGTGACATAGTCGTCGGCTCCTATTTCGAGCCCGACCACCTTGTCGATCTCGCTGTCCTTGGCGGTGACCATGATCACCGGGACGTTGGAGCGGCCACGCAGCTGGCGGCAGACCTCCGTGCCGGGCAGCCCCGGCAGCATCAGGTCGAGGAGGACGAGGTCGGCGCCGTTGCGCTCGAACTCGTCGAGTCCGTCGGGCCCGGTGGTCGCGATGGCGACCTCGAAGCCCTCCTTGCGAAGCATGTACGACAGGGCGTCGGAGAAGGACTCCTCGTCCTCGACGACGAGCACACGGGTCACGGAAGGACCTCCGGGGCAGGAAGCGGTTCGTACGGGGATGTGACGGTGGAAGTCCCGTCGGGCTGCCCGGTCTCGTCCTCTTCGTCGAGTCCGGGCATGTGGTGATCGGTCACGCGGTCGCGGGCCGCATTCGCCTCCGGCAGCCGCAGGGTGAACGTGGAGCCCTGACCCTCGGAGCTCCACACCGTGACCTCCCCGCCGTGCGAGGCGGCCACGTGTTTGACGATCGCCAGCCCGAGACCCGTACCGCCGGTGGCACGGGAGCGGGCCGGGTCGACACGGTAGAAGCGCTCGAAGATGCGCTCCTTGTCCTTGTCCGAGATGCCGATGCCCTGGTCGGTCACGGCGATCTCGATGTGTTCCCCACCAGGTGCCGTCACCCGGCGGGCGGCTATCCCGACGCGGGTGCGGGCGGGCGAGTAGTTGACGGCGTTCTCGACGAGGTTGCCGAGGGCGGCGGCGAGCTGGCCCCGGTTCCCCCACAGGCTGAGGTCGGCGGTGCCGCCGGCGGCCATGGTGATCTGCTTCGCGCCGGCCTGGTGGCGGGAGCGGTCGATCGCCTCGGCGACCAGTTCGTCGACGCGGACGGGCTCGGCGTCCTCCAGGGGGTCGTCGTTCTGCACCCTCGACAGGTCGATGAGCTCCTGGACGAGGTTGGTGAGCCGGGTGGCCTCTATCTGCATGCGCCCGGCGAACCGCTCGACGGCCTCCGGGTCGTCCGAGGCGTCCATGACGGCCTCGGAGAGCAGGGAGAGCGCTCCGACGGGAGTCTTGAGCTCATGGCTCACGTTCGCGACGAAGTCCCGCCGTACTGCTTCTATGCGGCGCGCCTCGGTCAGGTCCTCCACCAGAAGGAGGACGAGCCGCGATCCGAGGGGCGCCACACGCGCGGAGACGGCGAGGGCCTCACCCCTCCCCGTCCCCCTTCTCGGCAGGTCCAGCTCCACCTGACGTATCTCCCCGTCACGACGGGTGTCACGCGCCATGTGGAGCATCGGTTCGACAGCCAGTTTGCCGCCGCGCACCAGTCCGAGGGCGTACGCCGCCGAACTGGCCTTGACCACGGCGTCCGCTTCGTCGAGTACGACCGCCGAGGACCTGAGCACGGACAGCACGGTGTCGACACCCGCCGGAAGCACCGCGTCCGTGTGCAGAGATGTGCGGGTCGGTCGTTTCTGGTCGCGCTCGCTCCAGCGGAACGCCAGCATGGCGATGACACCGGTGAGCACTCCGGCGATCGCTGCCGCTGCGGCGACCGCCGCGTTCACGTCCATGCACCCAGGTTAGGCATGCCGTCGCTCCTGGCCACAGCCATCCGGGTGCGACCTCGAACACTCGTCGCCCAGAGTTCACCCAGGAGCCAGAAGTGGTTCATTTGGGGTGCCGGAAACGGACGCGTACGGGCCTGACCGTGGGAGCGTGGGGTTCACGGGTCCGTACGGCGGCCGTACGGCGGCCGGAACAGCCAGGTCCCGGACCCCGGACCCCCCAAAGCTGACGTAGGAGAGGGACAACCACATGCGTGACGCGTATCACGAGGAACTTGACTCGATCGGCGACGGCCTGGTCGAGATGGCCCGGCTCGTCGGGTCGGCGATCGGGCGCGCCACGACGGCGATCCTCGACTCCGACCTGAAGCTGGCCGAGAGCGTGATCGCGGCCGACCAGAAGGTCGACGATCTTCAGCACGATCTGGAGGCGCGGGCGATAGCCCTGCTGGCCCGCCAGCAGCCGGTGGCGACGGATCTCCGTATCGTCGTCACCTCGCTCCGTATGTCGGCCGACCTGGAGCGCTCCGGCGACCTGGCCCAGCACGTGGCCAAGCTGGCCCGGCTGCGCTTTCCGGACCGCGCGGTCCCGCACGACCTGCACGCCACGGTCCTGGAGATGGGCCAGCTCGCCCAGCGCCTGATGGCCAAGGCCGCCGAGGTCGTCATCACCAAGGACATCGATCTGGCGATGCAGCTGGAGCAGGACGACGACGAGATGGACCTGCTGCACCGGACGCTCTTCCAGCACCTGCTGGACGACAAGTGGCAGCACGGCATCGAGACGGCCGTCGACGTCACCCTCCTCGGCCGCTACTACGAGCGCTTCGCCGACCACGCCGTCTCGGTCGCCAAGCGCGTGGTCTACCTGGTCACGGGCGAACACGCCGACGAACTCCAGCCGGACATCCAGCCGGTCACGGGAGTCGAGGGGGCGTAGCCCTCTCCGGTCGGGCCAGGGCCCCCGGCCCGACCCGGCTCCCCCGGACGGGCGCAGCCCTCTCCGGACGTACGAAGCCCGCGGGCCCAGCCTTCCCCAACGGGGGACGACTGGGCCCGGCCTCGTTCCCGGACGGGCGAAGGCTGCAGGCCCAGTCCCTTCGGCCGGCGGTGAATGGTGCCTGCGCGTTCCTCCCCCGGCGGGCGAAGGCTGCGGGCCGATCTCTCGCCGACGGGCGAAGGCAGCGCGCCCAGCCCGCGGACCGCCCCGCGCGGGATTCGCACCCCTGGCGCGTGAGACGCCTCAGTGCGCCGTTGATGCGCCCGCCCGACTGGGCATGAGATGGGCGACAGAAGCTGTGCGGCGCAGCGTGCCTCGCACACTTCCGTGCCTGAAGGAGGGACCCATGGCCGAATCCCCCAGCACGCCCGACCCGACCCAGAGCCGGGACACCCAAGAGCCCGCCGAGATCAAAAGTCTCCCGTTGTTCGGCGCCTGCGGTTGCGGCTCCGGCTGCGGCTGCGGCTGCCAGTCGGGCAACCCCTGCCAGTGCGGCTGATCGCGTCTTAGGTACGTCCAGGAGGGCCCCGCCTTCACGGCGGGGCCCTCCTGCGGCTGCCGCGACTGCCGCGACTGCCGAACCGTCTCCCTGCGGCTTGCTGAGCCGGTGGGAATCGAGGCGACACGGCGGCCGAGGGCTCGTATTCTCCGGACCGGAAAGGGACGGGGAGAGCGATGACGGAGTACTTCCTCCTGGTGTGCGACGACGTGCCCCATGACGTGGTGCTCACCGACCCTGGCCCCCGTGGACTGGACACGGCCCACGTCGTACGCCGACTGACCGGACTGAGCCTCTGGCGCAGCAAGGTCCTCGCGGACAGGGCCCCGGTCGTGATCCTCGACGGCGTACCCAAGGAGACTGCAAAGGCAGCGGTCGCGGCTCTGCTCGACGCGGGGGCACAGGCAAAGGCGAGGGAACGCCAGGTCCAGCGGCGCCCCCTCCTCTTCCTCGACGTCGACGGCCCCCTCATCCCGTTCGGTCCGTCGCCCGGTCGGGAACAGCTTCCTTACTCGGGCGCCGATTCGTCCCCTGATCAGGGGAACCCACTGCTTGGGCGGCTCGACGAGTCCGTGGGCCCACGCCTGATGGCGCTGGGGTGCGAGCTGGTGTGGGCCTCGACGTGGATGTACGAGGCGAACGAGTCCGTCGGCCCACGGCTCGGGCTGCCCTGGCTGCCTGTGGTGGAGTGGCCCGAGACCTCCTCCGCCGACGACGGCCCACGCGGCCTGCACTGGAAGACCCGCACCCTGGTGGAGTGGGCGGACCGCCGCCCGTTCATCTGGGTCGACGACGAGATCAGCGCGATGGATCGCCTCTGGGTCGCCGCGCAGCACGAGGGCCCCTCACTGCTTCACCGTGTCGACCCGGCTGTGGGCCTGGACGAGCAGGACTTCTCCGTCCTCGCCGACTGGCTCCGTACGGCCGTACCGGACCTCGCCTCGGGAGCAGGTGGCTAGCTGCCTGCGACCGGCACCGATCGCAGGGGCCCTCGGGCTTCTTGCCGCCGGAGGGTCAGATGTGCGCGCCTATGTACTTCGGTACCGGGCCGTACTCGTTCTCTCCGGGCTGGCTGT
Organism: Streptomyces sp. NPDC002935; assembly: GCF_040611295.1. Classification (NCBI taxonomy): domain Bacteria; kingdom Bacillati; phylum Actinomycetota; class Actinomycetes; order Kitasatosporales; family Streptomycetaceae; genus Streptomyces; species Streptomyces sp. NPDC002935. The sequence goes on along the minus strand of NZ_JBEXNW010000042.1, from coordinate 1,430 downwards.
CGCTGCAGTAGAAGACCAGCAGGACGACGTCGCCGATGAGTGGAATCAGTCCGATCAGGAGCCACGAACCGCCGCGGCCCGTGTCGTGCAGACGCCGGACGCGCACGGCGAGCGAGGGGAGGAACAGCGCCAGCGCATAGAACGCATACAGCACATAGGGCGCACGGAGCGGACCGAAGCCCAGCTCAGCTCCGGCCACGACCAGCACCAGGCCGATCACGTAGCTCAAGAGACTGAACATCCAGAACTCGGCGCGGCGTGCGCGCCCGCTGAACGTCGCGTACTTCTTGAGCACGTCTACGTACCAGTGCATGTCGTGCCCCCACGGCCGTCATCGGACGCCCGTCTTGAAGTGATCGAGCACGCGGAACCTACGGTTCCCGTCCGGCGCAGGTCAAGACACGTCATCGGTCGTCATTGGTCGTTGTGCTGAGGAGGTGCCGGTTGCACGTGCCGGCACCCCTGGACCGGCTCCGCCTCCGATCCCCGATCGGAGCCGCCCTCGCTACCAGATCCACATCCCGCCCCGCGAACGGAAGTTGAGCGGAAGGCGTCTCAGTCCAGTCTCTTCCCCATGCGCGCTGAAAACTTCTCCGTGTCCTTCGTGTGCCACCACTCGAATAGGTGGGTGCGCTCAAGGAACCTCCGTGGCCCTGTAGTCCTGAAAGCCTTCAGGTGAGCGCTTTGCCGATCCCTGCCGAATGCACCGGCCAGGACGCGTCAGGCGTGGTCTACAGTTCCTGCCCGTGACACGGATAGATACGACGCTCGCCCTCATCGCCCGCCGACGTGGTCGGGGATTCCACTTTTACTACTTCGGTGGGACAGGGTGGCTGGTGGGGCTGACGTGCCTCATCGTCGTCGTAGCACTCGCCACGTGGTGGCACGTCTCAAAGCAGCGCGCCGAGACGACGATCGAAGAATGAGCGGCACCGGCGCCGGCACAGCATCACCCGGGGGTCGGCATGATCCTCAACCCACCACTCCCCCAGCTTCCAGCCCGTCTACCGGGTGCCTACGAGTGGCGGCGCCCCACCGACGTCCGACGGACCAGCCAAGCAACTGACGGCCCAGAGACGGCCCAGCCCCACCAAAAAGCCCCCGCCCTGCGAGAAACTCGCTGGCGGGGGCTTATCGGCGTCGCGTTCTCTACTTCTTCTTGCCCTGGGTCTTGCCGGAGATCTTGGTGAGCTGCGTTTCCGCAGGTGTGGGCAGTGCTCCCACATGTCTCAGTGGTCGTCATCGGTCGTCGTTGGCCACTGCCGAGCAGCGTCGGACGGCCCAGAGACGGCCCAGACTCGCATCACTGTCGGCCACAACCACTCTGCCTCAGCATGCCGGTCACTCATACATCGTGGCTGCCGTGAGCGCGTGGGCGAAGTACGTCCAGTTGCCGTCCGCCGGCAGAACTTCCCCCAAGTTGCGCTCGT